>NZ_JBEYVM010000001.1:579395-898800 GCF_040643995.1 Streptomyces sp. NPDC047049
TGTGTTTTCTACAGTTGGCCCCCCGTCTGTTTGTTCCGGCCCCCCGGGGGGGGGGGGGGGGGGGGGGGGGGGGGGGGGGGGGCTGCCGCCCCCCCCCCCGGCCGGGGTGCGAGCTGGGGTGAGCTGTGGTGGTGATCACGGAGCGTTGATATCGCCGGTGGCGGGGCGGTGGTGGGGTGATGCCGGGGCGCTCACCCGGTGGAGTGGCAAGTCGTACCGGAGAGCAGACGGCCGTGGCCCGGCACCCCGCCGTGCCCCAAGGGCCGCTCGCCGGGGCCCGGTACCGCCCCGCCGGGCCCGGCCGGCCCCCCGGCGCCCCCGTCCCGGACCGGCCCGGCACCGCGCCCCGAGCCGCCCGCTGCCTCGGCCCGGGGCTGCCCCCGTGCGCCGGACGGAGGAATAACCGCACGTCATCCGGGGGCCGGTGGCCGACCCGGCGGTAGTTGTGGGCCCCCGCACCGTCGCCCTGTGCGCGGACGACGAGTAGCCTCGCGCCATGCGAGCGATCACTATCCCGGAGCCCGGTGGACCCGAAGCACTTGTCTGGGCGGAGGTGCCCGATCCGCAGCCCGCCGAGGGCGAGGTCCTGATCGAGGTCGTGGCCAGTGCCGTGAACCGCGCCGACCTGCTCCAGCGCCAGGGCTTCTACGACCCGCCGCCGGGATCCTCCCCGTATCCGGGGCTGGAGTGCGCGGGGCGGATCATCGGGCTCGGTCCCGGTGTGCACGGCTGGGCCGTCGGGGACGAGGTGTGCGCGCTGCTGGCGGGCGGCGGATACGCGGAGAAGGTCGCCGTCCCGGGCGGGCAGGTCCTGCCCGTGCCGAACGGCCTGGATCTGGTCTCGGCCGCCGCGCTGCCCGAGGTGACCTGCACGGTCTGGTCGAACGTCTTCATGATCGCGCATCTGCGGCCCGGCGAGACGCTGCTGGTCCACGGTGGTGCCAGCGGCATCGGCACCATGGCGATCCAGCTCGCCAAGGCGGTCGGTGCGCGGGTCGCGGTCACCGCCGGCGGCCCCGAGAAGCTGGCCCGCTGCGCCGAGTTGGGCGCGGACATCCTCATCGACTACCGCGAGCAGGACTTCGTCCAGGAGATCCGCAAGGCCACCGACGGCAGGGGCGCGGACGTCATCCTCGACATCATCGGTGCGAAGTATCTGCAACGGAACATCAAGGCGCTGGCGGTCAGCGGGCGGTTGGCCGTCATCGGGCTGCAGGGCGGGGTGAAGGCGGAGCTGAATCTCGCCGCCCTGATGGCGAAGCGCGCCGCGATCACCGGCGCCGGGCTGCGGGCCCGCCCGCTGAACGAGAAGGCGGCCATCGTCGCCGCCGTCCGGGAGCATGTCTGGCCGCTGGTCGGCAACGGACAGGTGCGGCCGATCGTGGACCGTACGCTCCCGATGCCCGAGGCCGCCGAGGCGCACCGCATCGTGGAGGACAGTGCGCATGTCGGCAAGGTCGTGCTGACGCTCTGAGCCGGCCCGGCCGCCCCTCCCGTCACCCGCGCCGCCCGGGCCCGCCCCTCCCGCGTCCTGTCGGGTAACCCGCCCGATATGTCCGAGATGCCGTGAATCTCATCACATGTGACTCTGAGGAGGTCACCCGACGGCTCGGCACGGGAGGGGCACTGTGGTCGCTCCAGGTTTCCGTTCGCGCATTGCCACCGGTCTGTTGGTGGCCGCCGTCGTCCTGCCCGTTCCGATAGGAGCCACCTCGGCTGCGGCCGCGGACCGGCGGGTCACACCGGTCGACCACCTCCCGCACCTCGCCCGCCCGGGCGATCAGCCCGACGACTATGCGCAGGACGAGACCGGACCCGATGAGTACGGGTTCGACGACTACGGGCCCGACGACTTCGCGGCCGACCGTCGTCCGTTCGGTGGCCGCGATGACGGAGTGGGCCGGGGCCACCACGGTCACCCCGGCCGTCACGGGGCACCGGCGCGCCTCCCGGAGCTGTCGCCTCGCTTCCCCGGGACCCCGGACGCCTTTCCGCGCTTCCCGCACCGGCCGTCGCACCGCCACTTCGGTGGTCCTCATCTGCCCGGACGGTGGCACCACCGCCCGCATCACCCGTTCAGCCCTGGCTTCGTCGGGCTGGACGGTCCGTCGTACCCCTTCCCGGGACCTGACTACGGCGGCGCGGGCTTCCCGGGGGCGGGTCATCACGGGCCGACCGCCGGGGCGAACGCTCCGGACGCCGACCGTGCGCACCGCCGCCCCGCTCCGCGCCCCCCGGCGTCGAAGCACCCCAGGCCCGCGCCGTCCGCGTCCCATGCGGCAGAGAGCTCCCCGGCACGGCTGTCGTCCTCGCATCGTTTCGATGTCGCCGACCGGTTCACCCGGCGTCCCTACGAGGCGTTGCCGCCGCTTCCGACCCCTTCCGCCCCGGAGGAGGCGCGCTCGGTACGGGAAAGCGCGGACGGCGAAGCGGCCGCAACGGCGAGCCCTTACGCCATGGAACCCCCGGGCGCACCGGTCGAGCGGGTCCTTCCGCTGGGCGCCGGCCTCGCTCTCACGGGCCTGGGGCTGGCTTTCTTCGCCCTTCGGCTGCGCCGGAGCTGAGGCCGGCCGCTTGCCGGCGGAACCTGCCGACGGTCCTGCCGGCGGTCCTGGGGGCTGTCTTGTCCGTGGCGTTGTCGGCGGTTTCACGTGAAACGGTGGGAATCCGTTGTTTCACGTGAAACCGCGGCAGCCGAGTCCGCCCGGAAGGGTGGATCACCTTCTCTCAGGGGCACCACCCCTCATGACCCCTCGTACGAGAGAATGGCGGCATGGATATGCCGATGAATGAACGGTCGCAGGAAAATCCGCACGTCCTGGTGGTCGGCCCGGACGGCATGGCACTCGGCAGCTCCGGTGGCGGGGGCGAGGGCGACGAGCCCCGTGAGACCCCCGTGACGGACATGGTTGAACAGCCTGCGAAGGTCATGCGCATCGGCAGCATGATCAAGCAGTTGCTGGAGGAGGTGAAGTCCGCGCCTCTGGACGAGGCGAGCCGGGTCCGGCTCAAGGAGATCCATGCCAGCTCGGTCAAGGAGCTGGAGGACGGGCTGGCGCCCGAGCTGGTCGAGGAGCTGGAGCGGCTGTCGCTGCCGTTCACCGATGAATCGGTGCCGACGGATGCGGAGCTGCGGATCGCCCAGGCTCAGCTGGTGGGCTGGCTGGAGGGCCTTTTCCACGGCATTCAGACCGCACTGTTCGCCCAGCAGATGGCCGCCCGTGCCCAGCTGGAGTCGATGCGCCGCGCGCTGCCGCCCGGAGCCGTTCCGATGGACGGCGAAGAGGTCAAGCCCGGCCAGGGCGGCGCCCGCTCGGGCCCGTACCTCTAACCCGGTCCGTACTTCTCACCCGGCCCGTACTTCTCCTCACTCGGGCTTGCACCTCTCACGCTGTCCCACGAACTGTTACGCCGGAGCCGGCGCACCACGCACGGAACAGACAGAAGCGGATACAGACGGAAGGGGCCGGCACGCTGTGCGCGTGCCGGCCCCTTTGCTGTCCACGGGCGGCCCTGGCGGGCCGTCGCCGTCGCCGTCGGCGACCGCCGTCAGCCGCTGCGGCCGGTCGAGACGGTCAGTTCGATGGGCTCGGTCTTGCTCGGGAGCCAGTAGGTGAAGGCGGCAGGCGTCTGACTGGTGACGGTGTTCTTGCCCCAGAGCGCGCTGTCCTCGTGCGCGACGATCTTGTACTTCCAGCCCGCTGCCTCGATGCACTTCTTCACCGAGCCCAGGTTCTTGAAGCGGAACGAGGGGACGAGGATCTTGCCCTTCTCGCTGAAGCTCTTGCTCGGGTTGGTGCACTCGGACATCAGGATCGTCGCCGACTTGTCCTCCGGCTTGACGTTCTGAGCCGGCGAGGCCGTCTCGATGTCGGTGTCGCCGGAGTAGGCCGAGGACGGGCTGACGCCACCGCCGTTGTTCTCGCTGGAGCCGGCGCTCAGACCGATGCCGATCGCGAGCGCGGTGACCACGATCACGCCGACTATCGCCGAGATGACGACCACCGCGGTGTTGTTCTTGCGCCGGGCGGGGCCACCGGCCGGCGGCATCGAGGCCGTCACGGGCGGCGGGCTGTACGGCGGCGGCTGGAAGCCACCCGAGTTGAAGGGGGCCGGCCCCGGAACGGGCCCCGGCGCGGGCGTCGAGTAGCCGCTGTTCGGCGGCGGGGGCGTCGGGTAGGTGTTGTTCGGCGGCGCCGGCGTCGACGGGCCGAACCCGGCCGCCTGCGTCGGCTGATACGGCTGCTGCACGCTCGGCGGCGCCGGGGTCTGCGGGTTGCCGGAGGCGGTGGGGAACACCGCGGAGGAGACCGAAGCGCCGCTGGTGCGCGCCCGCGGGCCCTCGCCGATGATCAGTGGTGTGGCACCGGACTGCCCGGAGCCGACGATCCGCAGGCACTCGTCCCGCATCGCCTCGGAGGTGGGGAACCGCTCGTTGGGATTCTTCTTCAGCGCGCGGGCCACCAGCGCGTCCACGGCCGGCGGCAGCGAGCTGTTGATGCTCGACGGGACCGGGGGCTCTTCCTGGACGTGGGCGTAGGCGATGGCGAGCGGGGAGTCCGCGTCGAACGGCAGCTGACCGGTCAGCAGCTCGAAGAGCATGATGCCGACGGAGTAGAGGTCGGAGCGGGCGTCCACGGCCCGGCCGAGGGCCTGCTCGGGCGACAGGTACTGCGGAGTGCCGACGACCATGCCGGTCTGGGTCATGGACGTCACGCCGGACTGCATGGCGCGGGCGATGCCGAAGTCCATGACCTTGACCACGCCACGCTTGTTCAGCATGACGTTGCCGGGCTTGATGTCCCGGTGGACCAGGCTCATTTCATGGCTGACCTCGAGCGCGGCCAGCACATCGGCCGTGATCTTCAGGGCCTTTTCCGTCGGCATCGCGCCATGCTGGGCGATGTCGTTGTCCAGATCGGAGCGCAGCGGCTGGCCCGCGACGTACTCCATGACGATGTACGGCACCATGCCGCCGTCGAGCTCGTCCTCGCCCGAGTCGTAGACCGAGACGATATTGGTGTGCGTGAGTTTCGCCACAGACTGGGCCTCACGCCGGAAGCGCTCACGGAAGGCCTGCTCGCGGCCGAGCTCGGTGTGCAGCGTCTTGATCGCGACCTCGCGGTCCAGCACGCTGTCGTAAGCGAGGTGCACGGAGGCCATGCCACCGGCGCCCAGAAGATCACGAAGCTGGTAACGTCCCCCGCCGACCGCACGGCCCTCGAATTGGCCCTGAGCGCCGTCCTGGCTCATCGTTCCGCTTCCCCCTAGGCGCTATACGCACATGTATAGCGATCAAAATCTGGAATTCCGCAGCCAAGTCTGCCCCAGGCCTCGGACACGTCAAGCCGTGTGCCCGTTCCGTGACCAGATGTGCAAGATCCCGTCGCGGTCAGAAGACGGTTCCGTGCCTCATTACCCCAGGTGAGCTTGCGGCAAGTGACGCGCGGGAGGTTTGATGGCCGGTCCGCGACGGACCGGCGAGTGCCGCGGAGCCTGTAGCGTGCTCTAGCGAAGACCGATGACCTTACCGCTCTCATGCGGATTGATTCGACGGCGAGGACCGATGGCACCGACGCAGAGCCCCCAGGGCCCGTCCGATCCTGACGCCACCGGCTCCAATATCCCCGACGCACCGGAGATGTGGGGCAACGGCGGGCTGGTCGGCGATGGCCGCTACCGGCTCACGCGACGGCTCGGCCGCGGCGGAATGGCGGAGGTGTTCGCGGCCGAGGACGTACGTCTCGGCCGGACCGTCGCCGTGAAGCTGCTGCGCGCGGACCTCGCCGAGGACCCGGTCTCCAAGGCCCGCTTCACGCGTGAGGCACAGTCCGTGGCCGGGCTGAACCACCACGCGGTGGTGGCGGTCTACGACTCCGGCGAGGACCTGGTCGGCGGCAACACCGTGCCGTACATCGTGATGGAGCTGGTCGAGGGCCACACCATCCGCGATCTGCTGCTCAACGCCGACGCCCCGCCGGCGGACCAGGCGCTGATCATCGTCTCCGGTGTGCTGGAGGCGCTGGCCTACAGCCACCAGCACGGCATCGTGCACCGTGACATCAAGCCCGCGAACGTGATCATCACGAACACCGGCGCCGTCAAGGTCATGGACTTCGGTATCGCCCGTGCCCTGCACGGCGCCGCCTCCACCATGACCCAGACCGGCATGGTCATGGGCACCCCTCAGTACCTCTCCCCGGAGCAGGCGCTCGGCAAGACCGTCGACACCCGCTCCGACCTGTACGCCACCGGCTGCCTGCTCTACGAACTCCTCACCCTGCGGCCGCCGTTCACCGGCGAGACCCCGCTGTCGGTCGTCTACCAGCACGTCCAGGACATGCCGGTGGCGCCCTCCGAGGTTGCCGACGCGGTGCCCCCGGAGCTGGACGGCCTGGTCATGCGGTCGCTGGCGAAGGACCCCGACGACCGCTTCCAGTCCGCCGAGGAGATGCGCGGCCTGGTCCAGTACTCGCTGCAGATGCTGCACGAGCAGGGCGGTCACACCGGCACCTGGAGCACCGGCCCGGTCGCGGTGCACGAGGGCGGCCACACCTCGTCCCTGGGGGCCGCGGCCACCACCGCGCTGCCGCACCCCGACGCCGGGCAGACCACGGCGCAGCCGATCCTCACGCCCGGTATGCGGGCCGACGACGGCGGCTTCGACGGCGGGCCCCGGCCGGCCAAGGGCGGCCGCGGCAAGGTCTGGCTGATCGCCGCGCTCGCGGTGATCGCCATCGCCATGGGTGTGGCCTTCGCGATGCAGAACACCGGTGGTCAGGGCAAGAAGCACGACACCCCCACGTCGCAGTCGCCGAAGCCGACGAAGGACGACAAGTCGAGCGAGGAGCCTTCGGAGGAGCCGAGCCCCACGGAGACCGACCCCGGCAACACGGGTGAGGACGACAGCACGTACAGCGAGCCGCCGCCCTCGCAGCCCAGCACGCCGGAGACCTCACAGCCGCCCACGTCACAGCCCCCGACATCGGAGCCGCCGACGTCCGCGCCGCCCAGCGACACCGGCGGGACGTCCGACGGTGGCCCCACGGACGGCACCGCTGACGGGGGCGCCGCGGACGGCGGCACCGCCGACGGCGGGGCGAGCACCGGCGCGGACGGCGGCGCCACCGCCGGTTCGGACGGCGGCCCCGGAGCCACGCTCGGTGGCACCGGCTGAACCGGCGCCCTTCCCGGTTCAGCCGGTGAAGGCGTTCCGTACGGCCCGGTATTCGCGGGTCCACCACACGGCCAGTGCGGCCGCCGCCGGGAACTGTGGATCGGTGCGACGGTCGCCCAGCTGGTAGCGCCAGGTCAGCATCCAGAAGTCGTTCAGCCGCTCCCACCACACCCGGTGGACGGCCGCCGCGAGCTCATCGGCGCCGGCCTGACAAGTCCTGCGGTAGGCGCTCGCGTACGCCGCCACCTTCGCCAGGTCCAGCGTGCCGCACGGGCGGACGAAGAAGATCGCGGCGGCGCGCACCGCCTCCTCGGCCCGGGGGTGGACGCCCAGCCGGTCCCAGTCGACGATCGCGGTCGGCTCCGCGTCGCGGTAGAGCACATTCAGCGGATGGAAGTCCCCGTGCACCCAGCCGGCCGGCGGCTCCGCGCCGGGGGCCGGGCGGTGGTGCGCCAGCTGCGCCAGCAGGGCCCGGCGCTCCAGCAGACGGTGTTCGGCGAGTTCGTCGAAGCTGGTGCGCGGCCGGGCGCCGCGGGCCAGGGCCAGCAGTTCCTCGATCGTCTCGAAGGTCCGCTCGGGGTCGGCGCCGGCGTCCGCGCAGGGCGGCCGGGGCGGATGCGGCTCGTCGGCCATGACCTGCTCCAGCGTGGTGTGGACGAGCCCGAGCAGGGCGCCGAGCTGCCAGGACTGGCCGTGGGTCAGTGCGGTGCCGCCCAGGTGCCCCCCTTCGACCCAGGGGTGCAGGGCGTAGCAGCGGCCGTCGAGGACGGTGACGGTGTGGCCGTCGTCGTCCGCGACGGGCGGGACGACCGGCAGGCCGAGCGCGGCGAGCCGGCGGGTGGCGCGGTGCTGGCGGGTGAGGGCCGCGCGGTCGCCGTCGAGGTGGTGTTTGAGGAAGTAGCGGCCGCGGGTGGTGGCGAGGAAGTAGCCGTGGTTGAGCAGGCCCTCGGCGACGGGTTCGCACGACAGCGGCGCACCGGCGCCGGCGTAGTGGCGGAGCAGGGATCCGAGGGTGTCTTTGTCGGGCGTTGCCGCCGTCCGGACTACAGATGAGCGCAGCACGCGCCAGATGTTAGATCAACTGCGCGTGTCGGAGTGGGTGTGCCGGAAAGCCTTACGCAGAGTGCGCATAGCGGAAGACGGGTACATCGGTGAGGCAGTGCATGGTCACGAACTCCGGCTCGATGCGCAGGAAGACCGGGTCGAAGGGGACGCCGTCGGCGAGCAGCGGAGTGCGGCCGAAGAGCGCGCGCACGGCGGGGGTGGGCTCGATGACCCGGGCGGTGCCGGTGAACTGCACCGACCATGTGTCGGGCTCGCCGCTGTTGACGTTGTCGGCCTCGTAGGCGACCACGCTGCCGTCCAGGGCATGGTGGTAGCCGTAGCCGCGGTGCAGCCGCAGGACCAGCCGTCCGTCGAGGACGAGGTGACGGGTGACGGTGGTGAAGGGCAGCGCCCGCCGACTGGCGGAGACGCGCCCGTAGGGCGTGCGGCTCAGCAGGTCGATGGCACGGTAGTTGTCGGTGGGCATGTCACCACCTTGCCGGGTGGTTCCGGTCGGCACGTAGGGGCCGGCAGCCCCCGGCGGACCGGGTCGATGGTCCTGAATCGCCATGAGCCGGGCAGACGGCGCCCGGCTGTTTCAGTGGCGCTCCGCCTGCCGTCGTGCGACGTACGCGGCGGCCTGCGAGCGGCGCTCCATGCCGAGCTTGGACAGCAGGCTGGAGACGTAATTCTTGATCGTTTTTTCGGCGAGATGGAGTCGTTCACCGATGGCGCGATTGGTCAGCCCCTCGCCGATCAGGTCGAGAATCCTGCGTTCCTGGTCGGTGAGGCTCGCCAGCCGGTCGTCGCCCTTCGCGGTATTGCCGTCGCGCAGCCGCTCCAGCACCCGGGCGGTGGCCACGGGATCGAGGAGGGACTTCCCGGCCGCCACCTCGCGCACCGCGGAGAGCAGTTCGTTGCCCCGGATGGCCTTGAGGACATAACCGGCCGCACCGGCCAGAATCGCATCGAAAAGGGCCTCGTCATCCGCGAACGAGGTCAGCATCAGGCATTTGATGTCCTCGTCCTGCGAACGGATCTCACGGCAGACCTCGACACCGCTCCCGTCCGGCAGCCGGACATCGAGCACCGCCACGTCCGGACGCGTCGCCGGGATCCTGACCAGGGCATCTGCGGCGGTTCCCGCTTCGCCGACCACCTCGATGTCGTCCTCGACCGACAGCATTTCGTGAACGCCACGCCGGACAACTTCGTGGTCATCGAGCAGGAATACCGTGATTTTTCCGTCTTCGCGCACCACACCAGTCTCACACATCAACCCTTCCCGTGCTCCAGGTCAGCGATATAACGTGCCGTTGTCCCGGCGGCCTGCAACGCTGTGACCAGGAGTTGTTCCAAGCCTCCGCGGTTTACTTGGAAATCCAAGCAAAATCGCAGGTCAGCGCCGTTTCCACTTCGGCTTTGACAATGGGTAACGTGCAATGAGCAGGCCACCTTCCGGGAGCTTTGTTCCACCCGGAGCCGGCCGCGTTCGCACACACCCCGTGCGCCGTATCGGATACCGGGTGAGCCGCAATACGGCCACCGGCGGACCCCGGGGGCCGGACAGACGGAGGAGCAGCACGTGACCGTGGAAGGCACTGCGCAGCGGAAAAACGCCCGCGGCAGCAGCAAGCGCACCACCGCCAAAAAGGCGACGTCGGCGAAGAAGGCGTCCCCGGCCAAGAACCGGAACTCCGGTCGGCCCGAGCAGGCGGAGCAGGACCAGCTCGTACAGCTGCTGACCCCCGAAGGGAAGCGGGTCGAGCACCCGGATTACTCGATCGATCTCTCCGCCGACGAGCTGCGCGGGCTCTACCGCGACATGGTGCTCACGCGGAAGTTCGACGCCGAGGCGACCACCCTCCAGCGCCAGGGCGAACTGGGTCTGTGGGCCTCGCTGCTGGGCCAGGAGGCCGCCCAGATCGGCTCCGGCCGGGCGCTGCGCGACGACGACTATGTCTTCCCGACCTACCGCGAGCACGGTGTGGCGTGGTGCCGCGGCGTCGACCCGACGAATCTGCTGGGCATGTTCCGCGGTGTCAATCACGGCGGCTGGGACCCCAACAGCAACAACTTCCACCTGTACACCATTGTCATCGGTTCGCAGACGCTGCATGCGACCGGCTATGCGATGGGTGTGCAGAAGGACGGCACGGATTCCGCGGTGATCGCGTATTTCGGTGACGGTGCCTCCAGCCAGGGAGATGTCGCGGAATCCTTCACCTTCTCCGCGGTCTACAACGCCCCGGTCGTGTTCTTCTGCCAGAACAACCAATGGGCGATTTCCGAACCCACCGAGAAGCAGACCCGAGTGCCGCTCTACCAGCGCGCCCGCGGTTACGGATTCCCCGGCGTACGGGTCGACGGCAATGACGTACTGGCCTGTCTCGCGGTGACCAAGGTGGCGCTGGAGCGCGCGCGTACCGGCCAGGGCCCGATGCTCGTCGAGGCCTTCACCTACCGCATGGGTGCGCACACCACCTCCGACGACCCGACGAAGTACCGGGAGGACGAGGAGCGGGCGGCCTGGGAGGCCAAGGACCCGATCCTGCGGCTGCGGACGTATCTGGAGGCCGAGGGCCTGGTCGACGAGGCGTACCTCGCCTCGATCGACGAGGAGAGCGAGGCCTTGGGCAAGCGGGTCCGCGATGCCGTGCGTGCCATGCCCGACCCGGACACCATGGCGATCTTCGAGAATGTCTATGCCGACGGGCACGCGCTCGTCGATGAGGAGCGCGCGCAGTTCGCCGCGTACCAGGCGTCGTTCGTCGATGCCGATGCCGCCGCGGAGGAGAACTGACCATGACCGTCTTCGAGAAGATCACCATTGCCAAGGCGATCAACGAATCGCTGCGTGCCTCCATGGAGGCGGACCCCAAGGTCCTCGTCATGGGCGAGGACGTCGGCAAGCTCGGCGGCGTCTTCCGGGTCACCGACGGTCTGCAGAAGGACTTCGGCGAGGAGCGGGTGATCGACACCCCGCTCGCCGAGTCCGGCATCGTCGGCACCGCGATCGGCATGGCGCTGCGCGGCTACCGCCCGGTCGTCGAGATCCAGTTCGACGGCTTCGTCTTTCCCGCCTACGACCAGATCGTCACCCAGCTCGCGAAGATGCACGCCCGCGCGCTGGGCAAGGTCAAGGTGCCGGTCGTCATCCGCATCCCGTACGCGGGCGGCATCGGCGCGGTCGAGCACCACTCCGAGTCCCCCGAGGCGCTGTTCGCGCACGTCGCGGGGCTCAAGATCGTCTCTCCCTCGAACTCCTCCGATGCCTACTGGATGCTCCAGCAGGCCATCGCGGGTGACGACCCGGTCATCTACTTCGAACCCAAGCGCCGCTACCACGACAAGTCGCGCCTGGACACCGAGTCGATCCCCGACCCCCTGCACAAGGCCCGGGTCACCCGGACCGGTTCCGACCTCACGCTGGCCGCCTACGGCCCGATGGTGAAGGTCTGCCAGGACGTCGCCAACGTCGCGGCCGAGGAGGGCAAGTCGATCGAGATCGTCGACCTGCGCTCGCTCTCCCCGATCGACTTCGACACCGTGCAGTCGTCGGTGCAGAAGACGGGACGGCTGGTCGTGGTCCACGAGGCCCCGGTCTTCTTCGGTGCGGGTGCGGAGATCGCCGCCCGGATCACCGAGCGGTGTTTCTACCACTTGGAGGCCCCCGTCCTGCGGGTCGGCGGGTTCCATTCCCCGTATCCGCCCTCCCGTCTGGAGGACGAGTACCTTCCGGGACTGGACCGGGTGCTCGACGCCGTCGACCGTGCGTTGGCGTACTGAGGGTTTGAGGAGAGTTCGTAACCATGACTGCAAGTACCGCCCGAGCCCAGCGCTTCCGCGAGTTCAAGATGCCCGACGTGGGCGAGGGCCTCACCGAGGCCGAAATCCTCAAGTGGTACGTCCAGCCGGGTGACACCGTCACCGATGGCCAGGTCGTCTGTGAGGTCGAGACCGCCAAGGCCGCCGTGGAACTGCCCATTCCCTACGACGGAGTGGTGCATGAGCTGAACTTCGGCGAGGGCGTCACCGTCGACGTCGGCACCGTCATCATCTCCGTGGACACCGACCCCGGCGCCGGACCGGTCGCGGCACCGGCCGCGCAGCAGGCGCCGCAGGCCGCCGCGTCCACCGAGGAGGAGGCCGAGCCTCAGGGCCGGCAGGCGGTGCTGGTCGGCTACGGTGCCGCGCCGTCCTCGACCAAGCGCCGGGCGCGCAAGCCCCAGGCAGGGGTGCCGGCCCAGCCGGAGCCCGCGCGTGCCGCGCTCCAGGCGGAGCTGAACGGACGGGCCGCATCCGCCGCCCCGGTGGCCGCTCCCGCTGCTCCCGCCATCTCCCCGGCCGCCGCTCCGGTGACTCCGGCCGCCAACGGCGCGGGTGCGGGGCCCGTCGGCCGGCCGCTGGCCAAGCCGCCGGTGCGCAAGCTCGCCAAGGACCTCGGTATCGACCTGGCGACGATCGTCCCGACCGGCCCGGACGGCGTCATCACCCGCGAGGACGTCCATGCGGCCGCCACCCCGGCAGCTGCGCCGTCCACGACGGAGGTTCCCGGGCCGGTTTCCGGCGCCCCGGTGGCCGCCCCGGCCGAGCCCGGTCTCGTCGATGCCGCCGCCCGGGAACGGCGGGTACCGGTCAAGGGCGTACGCAAAGCCACCGCGCAGGCCATGGTCACCAGCGCCTTCACCGCGCCGCATGTCACGGAGTTCATCACCGTCGATGTGACCCGCACGATGAAGCTGGTCCAGGAGCTCAAGCAGGACCCGGACATGGCGGGGCTGCGGGTCAACCCGCTGCTGCTCGTCGCCAGGGCCTTCCTCGTCGCCATCAAGCGTCATCCGGAGGTCAACGCCGCCTGGGACGAGGCGCGTCAGGAGATCGTCTACAAGGACTACGTGAACCTCGGGATCGCGGCGGCCACCCCGCGCGGTCTGATCGTCCCGAACATCAAGGACGCCGGGGTCAAGACACTCCCCCAACTCGCTGCGGAACTGGGCGACCTGGTCGCCACCGCCCGCGAGGGCAAGACGTCCCCGGCGGCGATGACCGGCGGTACGGTCACCATCACCAACGTCGGCGTCTTCGGCGTCGACACCGGGACGCCGATCCTCAACCCGGGGGAGTCGGCGATCCTCGCCTTCGGAGCGGTCAAGCTCCAGCCGTGGGTCCACAAGGGCAAGGTGAAGGCGCGCCAGGTCACCACCCTCGCGCTGTCCTTCGACCACCGGCTCATCGACGGTGAGTTGGGCTCCAAGCTGCTCGCGGATGTCGCGGCCGTGCTGGAACGGCCCAAGCGCCTGATCACCTGGGGCTGAGCCGGGGTGCGGGACCGGGCGGTTCGGAGCGGTGTTTCACGTGAAACTCCGTCTCGGGACCGCCCCGGCCCCGTGGACGAGCATCTGCTCGCCCGCCCCGCGCCCCCGCTCCGGCCGTACGGCAGCGCGTGTGCGGCTACCGGCAGGCCGGAGCAGAGAGACATCCTCGGCGCGCGCCGCAGCGCATCCATGCCGGTCAGCCGCGGATGAGCTCCACGGCGCGGCTGAAGTGAGCCACCGGTCCAACCGGGGCCGACTCATCCGGGTGGGTGGCGCCGCGGGTCAGTGCGAAGCTCGCCCACAGGCCGGCGACGATCAATGCCAGCACGACGGTGTTCCGCGTACGGCGGCCGGCGTTCGTCCTGGGCTGCATGGTCAACTCCCCTTGGGTGTGGGAGCCTCCCCGGCTCCCTGCCTCTATTCACCCACGGAATCCGTGCCGGACCGTACGCGGCAGGTATGGACTCTTGTCAGACCTGAGGCGGACCCGGCATCGCTCTCCGGTACCCCTTTCGGCAGAGGGCGGGCCTGTTGCGGGAAAGGGTTTGCGGCCGTCGGCCGGGCTGCCTACGGTCGGCGAAATGAGCAGCGAAATGATCATCCGGCGCTACCGGGCATCCGACCAGGACGTGGTCACCGATCTGTGGTCCCGGGCCGTGCAGAAGGCGCATCCCTTTCTCGACGGGGAGGACCGGGGCGACGGGGCCCGGATCCTCCGTGAGGTCGACCTCGTCCGGACGGAGAACTGGGTAGCCGAGCGTGAGGGCAGCGTCGTCGGGCTGCTCGGACTGCTGCCCGGCGGGGCAGGGGCAGATGCAGGGGCAGGGGCCGGTGTCGGCGGGCTCGTTGTGGCGCCGGAAGCCCAAGGGGGCGGCATCGGGCGGGAGTTGCTGGAGCATGCGGCATCGCTGCACGGTGCGCTGGCCCTGGAGGTCTTCGAGGGGAACGACACGGCCCGGCGCTTCTTCGCGCGTCAGGGCTTCACGGAGCGGGGGCGGCGGACGGACGAGGAGACCGGCCATCCAGTGATCGCCCTGGACCGGGCCGCGCCGCTGAAGTCGGTGGGCTGGCTGCATGTGCGCGACGGGCGGCTGCTGAGCGTACGGACGCGGGGGAATGACACGTTCTATCTCCCCGGTGGCAAGTACGAGCCCGGGGAGACCGCGCGGGAGGCCTTGTCGCGTGAGCTCAGCGAAGAGCTCGGCCTGGTGGTGCCGGTGGAAGACCTTTCGGAGGCGTTCGTCATCCATGACGTGGCTCACGGCAAGAACGGGCGCCGGCTGCGGATGACCTGCTTCACCGGCGGGCCCCAGGACATCACACCGGTCCCCGGCCGGGAGATCGCCGAGTTCGCCTGGTTCGACCGCCAGGAGGCGCGTGAGCGCTGTGCCCCCGCCCATTCGCAGGTGGTGAACCGGCTGATCGCCCAGGGGCGGATGCCGGGCTGAGGGCGCGGCGGCCGGGGGGCGGAGGTCGGGCCGGGGCGGCCGGGGCCGGGGGCCCGCCGCCCGGCCGCCCCTCCGCGGCGGCCGCGACTCCGGCAGTGCCCCACCAGGACCCCTGGCCCCGCCTCCCCTCCCCCACGCCACCTCACCCCACCCCGCTCCTGTCCGCATCGCGGAATGAAGTTCCGGACGCATACCTGTTGTATCTATCCTGTGTGCATGCCCTCCGCCTCCACGCCCACCGCTCCTGCCGGAGAGTCCGCCGCCAAGCAGCCGCCCGCCGCCGAGCGCGTCTATGCGCACATCAAGGACGCCGTCCTGGACCGCCGCTACGAGGGCGGGATGCTGCTCACCGAGGGGGAACTGGCCGACGCGGTGGGGGTGTCGCGGACGCCGGTGCGGGAGGCGCTGCTGCGGCTGGAGGTCGAGGGGCTGATCAAGCTCTACCCGAAGAAGGGCGCCCTGGTGCTGCCGGTCTCCGCGCAGGAGATCGCCGATGTCGTCGAGACCCGGCTGCTGGTGGAGAAGCACGCCGCGGCCAAGGCGGTGCCCGTGAGCGAGGCGCTGGCCGGCGAGCTGACCGAGCTGCTGGAGACGATGCGGGAGCAGGCCGCGTCCGGTGATCTGGCCGCCGTCTCCGTCACCGACCGCGCCTTCCACGCCGCCATCGTGCGCAGCGCCGGCAATCAGATCCTGGACCGGCTCTACGAGCAGCTGCGCGACCGCCAGTTGCGGATGGGCGTCGCCGTGATGCATGCCCACCCCGACCGGATCGCCAAGAACATCAGCGAGCATGCGGAGATCCTCGAGGCCCTGCGCGCCGGGGATGCGGACGCCGCGACCGACGCCGTGCAGCGGCACGTCAGCTGGGTCCGTCACCTCGCGCAGGGGGACGTGCGATGAGCGGAGGTTCCGAAAGTGCCGGCCGCTCCGGCAGCTCCGGTATAGGCGGGGGCTCCGCCCGGCTGCTGCCCGCCGACCCGCCCGGCGGCCGTAAGGCCATGGCCGTCTGGGGCATCGGTGTCGCGGTCTACTTCGTCGCGATCACCTACCGCACCAGCCTCGGCGTGGCGGGCCTGGACGCCGCCGAGCGCTTCCACATCAACGCCTCGGCGCTGTCGACGTTCTCCATCCTTCAGCTGCTGGTGTACGCGGGGATGCAGATTCCCGTGGGTCTGATGGTCGACCGGCTCGGCGCCAAGAAGGTGCTGACCCTCGGCGTGGTGCTCTACACCGTCGGCCAGTTCGGCTTTGCGCTCTCCTCGTCGTACGCCATGGCGCTCGGCTCCCGTGCGCTGCTCGGCTGCGGGGACGCGATGACCTTCATCAGCGTGCTGCGGCTGGGCTCGCGGTGGTTCCCGGCCCGTCGCGGCCCGATGATCGCCCAGATCGCCGCGCTCGTGGGGATGGCGGGCAATCTGATCTCCACCCTCATCCTCGCCCGATTCCTGCACAGCTTCGGCTGGACCCCGACCTTCGCCTCCAGCGCAGTCGGCGGCATCGTCGTGCTGATCGTGCTGCTGCTCTTCCTCTCGGACCACCCCAAGGGCTTCGAGCCGCCGCCCGTATCCGCCGAGCACACCGGCACGGGGTTCGTGCGCCGCCAGATCATGGATGCCTGGCGGGAGCCCGGCACCCGGCTGGGCATGTGGGTGCACTTCACCACCCAGTTCCCCGCCATGGTGTTCCTGCTGCTCTGGGGGCTGCCGTTCCTCGTCGAGGCGCAGGGCTTGTCGCGTGGCACCGCCGGTGAACTGCTCACCCTCGTGGTGCTCTCCAACATGGCGGTGGGCCTGATCTACGGCCAGGTCATCGCCCGCCATCACGCCGCCCGCATGCCACTGGCACTGGGCACGGCCGGCGCCACGGCTCTGATGTGGGCGACGGTCCTGTGCTGGCCGGCCGACCATGCACCGATGGGGCTGCTGATCGTGCTCTGTGCGGTGATGGGCGCCTGCGGCCCCGCCTCGATGATCGGCTTCGATTTCGCGCGGCCCGCCAACCCGCCGGAGCGTCAGGGCACGGCCTCCGGCATCGTCAACATGGGCGGCTTCACGGCCTCGATGACGACGCTGCTCGCCATCGGCGTCCTGCTGGACGCGACCGGCGACAACTACCGGATCGCCTTTGCCTCGATCTTCGTCCTGGAGGCGACCGGGGTCTCCCAGATCCTGCGGCTGCGGCGGCGCGCGGCGCGGCGCGAGCGCGAACGGCTGGTGGTCAGCCGGGTGGAAGCGGTTCACGTGCCCGCATGAGGCCTGCAGGCCGGTCGGTCGGCGGCCGGTCCGTTTCACGTGAAACGGACAGGGCTGTTTCACGTGAAACGGCTCACTCCGGGGCCAACTGCGCGTGGCCGGCCGACGGTCAGGGCATGGCATCGAGTGGGGTCCCCCCCACCGGCCCCGCCCCGCTACGGCGTGATGGCGAAGTTGCCCAGGATCGCCCGGGCCAGCTCCTCATCGCCGTCGATCTTGATCTGTTCGGCCACGGCCGCCGGGCGGACCCGGCCGCAGGCCAGCTGGTGGAAGGTGTCCCAGTCCAGGGCGAGCGTCACGGTCGGGCCGAGCGAGACACTGCCGTCGATCGTGGCATTGCCCTCGGCGTCGAGGCGGACCGTGCGCAGGAATTCCAGCGGCCCGCTGACATCGAAGACCACCGCCGAAGCGGCGGGCGCCTGGGCCCTCTTGGCCACGATGCCGGGCAGCGCCTTCACCAGCAGATCGCGGGTCACATGCGCGCCGGGGGAGTCGAGATTGCCGGGCTTCTTGAGGGTTCGGCGGAGGTCCTGCTCATGGACCCAGACGTCGAACGCCCGCTGCTGCAGCACGAATTCCAGCGTACGGTCCTCACCGAGCGGGCTGCGCACCACCGCGTCCGGCTGCCGGGACTCGTTGCGCAGCTGCCGTGAGCGGCGGATGACGGTGTATTCCAGCTCGCTCAGCATCTCCGGCGCGGTGTGGTGCCGGCGGACGTCGACCTGCACCTCCATGCGTCGCGCCGACTCGCTGCGTACGTGGTAGAGATCGCGCGGCAGCGTATGGATCGGCCGCGGGTCACCCAGCATTTCGCATTCCAGGCCGATGACATGGGAGACCACATCGCGAACGGACCATCCTGGCAGGCCCGTCGCCCCGTTCCACTCGCCTTCGACGAGCGGAGTGACCAGCTCGGTTATCGCTTCTATGGAGTGAGTCCAGGCATCGATGGAGGATTGAAGGCTGGGATGGACGGTCACGGGACCCCTCGGACGGTTCGTACGCGGGCTGCTGTCTGTGCAGTTAAGTTACGCTGCGCACGGGCACCCCGGCAGTGCTTTCGGGTGACCATCGTAGGCCGATGTCGCCAAGCCGCAGAGGGCCGTACGGCCGGGAAGCCCGCTCCTCAGTCGTCTCCGCGCTCCCGCTCCGCCAGCCGGATCACACACACCGCGACGGCGATCAGCAGCGGCGGATCCGCGTCGTCCCGTACGACATTGACGGCATAGGTGTCGCGCACGGTCAGCCAGCGCCGCGAGATCTCCGCCAGCAGTTCGCCCTCGTACTCGATCGCGAACTCCCGGTCCAGGATCTTTCCGCTGACATCCAGCTCGGTGCCGTCCACCAGCGCCACGCGGTAGTGGTTGCGCAGCAGCGAGAGCCGCTTGCGTTTGATCGTGGCCAGCGGCTGCTCATCCCGCTCGATGGTCATGGTGTCGCGCAGGCTGAGCATCTTCTTGCGGATGGTGATCAGCACCCGCCGCTCGGTGTCCTTCAGCTCGAAGGTCTCCCGCAGCCGCAGCGCCTTCCCGTCCACGAGGTAGGCGTGCCGCCCGTGCTCGTCGTCGATCCAGTAGTCGTCGCCGATGCCGAAGATGCGGTCGCGCACCAGGTACTTGCCCGAGTGCCGGGGTGACCCCCCGGGGGATTGCTGCATGGCTGACGTGTTCCCGCGGGGACCTGCGGAATGCGCACGCACCGGAGTGACGTTGAATGTGCACATGGCTTCACGTGCACGCGTCCGCGCTCCCGAGCTGATCGGCAAGGGTGGCTGGCTGAATACCGGTAACAAGGATCTGACCCTCTCTGACCTGCGGGGACGCATTGTCGTTCTGGATTTCTGGACTTTTTGCTGTGTGAATTGTCTGCACGTCCTGGACGAGCTGCGGGAGCTGGAGGAGCGGCACCGCGACACCGTCGTGATCATCGGTGTGCACTCCCCGAAGTTTGTGCACGAGGCCGAGCACCAGGCGGTCGTGGACGCCGTGGAGCGTTACGGCGTCGAGCACCCGGTCCTCGACGACCCGGACCTCGCCACGTGGAAGCAGTACGCGGTACGGGCCTGGCCGACGCTCGTGGTGATCGACCCCGAGGGGTATGTCGTCGCCCAGCACGCCGGCGAGGGCCATGCGCACGCCATCGAGAAGCTGGTCGAGGAGCTGGAGGACGAGCACGCGGCGAAGGGCACCCTGCGCCGCGGTGACGGCCCCTACGTACCGCCGGAGCCGGTCGCCACCGATCTGCGCTTCCCCGGCAAGGCGGTCCGGCTGCCGGGGGGCAGCTTCCTCGTCTCGGACACCACCCGGAACCAGCTGGTGGAGCTGGCCGCGGACGGTGAGCGGGTGCTGCGGCGGATCGGCACCGGCGAGCGCGGTCTGACGCCGGACTCCTTCAACGAACCGCAGGGCCTGGCACTGCTGCCCGACGGCCGGGTGGCCGTCGCGGACACCGTGAACCATGCCCTCCGCGTCTTCGACCCGGCTTCCGGTGCGCTGGAGACCGTGGCCGGTACCGGCAAGCAGTGGTGGCAGGGCTCGCCCACCTCCGGGCCGGCGCGCGAAGTGGATCTCTCCTCACCGTGGGACCTTGCCTGGTGGCAGGACCGGCTGTGGATCGCGATGGCCGGGGTGCATCAGCTGTGGACCTGGGACCCGGCCGCCGGCACGGTCGGGGTCGCGGCCGGCACGACCAATGAGGGCCTGGTGGACGGCCCGGCAGCGGAGGCGTGGTTCGCCCAGCCGTCCGGCCTCGCCGCGGCCGGCGACCGGCTGTGGATCGCGGACTCGGAGACCAGCGCGGTCCGCTGGGTGGAGCGCTCCGCACCAGGGGACGGCTATGTCATCCGCACGGCCGTGGGCACCGGCCTCTTCGACTTCGGACACCGCGACGGCGCCGCGGACCAGGCGCTGCTCCAGCACCCGCTGGGCGTGACCGCCCTGCCCGACGGCTCGGTCGCCATCGCGGACACCTACAACCACGCACTGCGCCGCTTCGATCCGGCGACCGGCGAGGTGACGACACTGGCGACGGATCTGCGCGAGCCGTCGGCCGCGGTGCTCGTCGACGACGACATCGTGGTGGTGGAGTCGGCGCGGCACCGGCTGACCCGGCTGCGGCTGCCCGAGGAGGCCATCCGCGTCGCCTCGGTGGCGCACCGCACCCAGCGCGCGGCCACCGAGGTCGCCCCGGGCGCGCTGCGGCTGGAGGTGGTCTTCCAGGCCCCGGCCGGTCAGAAGCTCGACACCCGTTACGGCCCCTCGACGCGGCTGCTGGTCAGCGCGACGCCGCCGGAACTCCTCGCCAACGGTGCGGGCGCGGGCACCGACCTCGCGCGGGATCTGGTGCTCGCGGACGGGGTGACCGAGGGGGTGCTGCATGTCTCGGCGATGGCCGCGTCCTGCGACGACGCCCCGGACATCGAGTACCCCGCCTGCCATGTGCACCAGCAGGACTGGGGCGTCCCGGTCGAGATCGCCGAGGGCGGGGTGGCCCGGCTGGGGCTCGTCCTGGCGGGCCTGGACGCCGGGTAGGAGCGGGGTCCCGGGTCCGTCGGCCGGGCCCGGGACGGCGTCAGGCCGTCAGTCCGGTGCGTCGGCGGATCAGTTCCCGACGCCGCCCGCCAGCTGTGCCCCGTGAAGGCTGGAGCTCCAGTTGGTGACCTTGCTCTTGCCGACGGAGACGTGGAGGCGCTTCTCCGCGAAGTTGACGGTGACCGGACCGTGCGTGACCGAGCTCGCCGAGATGCCCATGAAGTCGATGGTCACCGACTTCTGCTCGGTGCCCTTGGTGGCTGCGGTGTTGGTCGGGATGACCGCGTAGGCGTAACCGTGGGCGGGCACGGTGATGCGGGTGCCGTCGAAGTGGCCGGGCGTGCCCTGCAGCAGGGGCAGCGGGGACTTGGCGTTGTTGAAGCGCAGCAGCGGCGCGTTGTAGAGCTTGCAGTCGCGGCTGGCGGAGTTCTTGAACTTCACCGCCACATGGCTCTTCGGGCCGGTCTGCTGCGAGAACGTGACCTTGTACGTGCTGGGGTAGCAGTCGGGCACCCGCCGGGACGCCGTCCCCGCTGCGCCGGCCGCGGCCGCACTCCCGCCGATGACCCTGCGCTTCTTGGTCTTGGACGTCTTGGACGTCTTGGACGTCTTGGAAGACGAGAAGGAGGACTTCTTCGACTTCTTCGAGGAGTGGCTGTTGCAGCCGGTCAGGGCGAGGGAGCCGGCCAGTCCGAGGGCCAGTGCGGCGTACGCGGCGGAACGGCTGCGGGAGCGGCGTGCGGTCATGGGTGGTTCCCCCCGTGGAGTGCTGCAATCAGCGAGGCGCGACTGGCATGGCACGGCCACGATATCCATTGCCGGCGGATGCGCCAGGGTGGGTTCGCCGGGGCCGTGGCCGATGTGGCAGCAAAGCGGGGCAGATGGTCCGTACGCAGCGGAGACCGGCCCGTGGCCGGGGACGAAGAGCGGCCCCGGGGCGGCGCGGGGCCGCCCCGGGGCAGGCACCGGAGAGCGTCCGGGCAGCAGACAGGGCGCCCGCTGGGGGAGTGCGGGCGCCCTGGTTCAGGGGGCCTTCGCCGGTTGCGTCGCGTCGCGCGGCCCGGCTCAGCGGGCCGGGGTCACCAGGCGGCTGCGTCGTTCGCGTCCGACTGCCAGTACGTCACCCACGCGCTGTCGTCGAGGTGCACCGAGCCGCCGGGGAGCGCCACCGTCGCCGAGCCGCCGATGCTGCCCTTGCCGTCGCGGCCGGGGAGGCTGACCGACAGCGAGGTCACGGTGCGGCCGTTGCCGCCGGAGCCGTCGGCGGACGAGGTCAGCACGCCGGCGTAGCCGGACTCGCCGGGGGCGAGGGTGACCACGGACTGCGGCCTGCTGGCCGGCAGTTCGGCGAGCGGGGACTGCGCCTGGTCGAACCGCAGGTAGGGGGAGTAATAGAGGTCGCAGACGGCACCGGAGGTGTTGGTGGCCTTCAGCAGAAGGTGGTTGACCGGCCGGGTCAGCCGCTCGGCGACGATCCGGATCTTCGCGGCGTCGCACGCGGTGTGCCGGACGGCGGAGACGCGGGCGGAGGCGTTCGGGGAGGTGGCCGCGCGGCGCGAGCCCGGCCCGGTGGCGTTCGTCTCCGCATCCGTTCCGGTGCCGTTGCCGCCGCGCTCCGCGTGAACCTGCTCCGTCCGGCCGCCTTCGCTCTGCCCGCCGTCGGTCCGGGTGCCGCCCTGCCCGGCCTCCCCGCCCTGCGCCGCCGGGGGCTCGGCGACCTGGGGCGACGGGTTGAACGGCTTGGCCGCGCTCGTCTTGAGCGGGTTGTCCTGGCCGCCGCAGGCGGTGAGGGTGAGCGCGGCGGCGGCGGTCAGCCCGGCCGCGGCGATCCGCAGCGTACGGCGGCGGACGGTACGGGAACCACGAGAGGCAACGGTGACGGTCCGGGTGCCGGTCTCGCTGGCGGCTTCGGATCGGGCGTGGCTGCGCGGCATGTCCGGTCTCCCCCGGTCGGTGGTCCGCACCGCCCCGGCGGTACGTCCTGCGGTCTGGCCGACTCTCTCCTGCGGCCTGAACACCAGATTGCCGCCCGCCGCTGCCGTGCCACTAACGTGCGCCTAACGTTTCCGCGTTCGGACGATTCCGGCTGCCGGGACTGCCCCGGCCGTCCCAGCCGTCCCAGCCGCCCGTGCCGTCCCGACCGTCCGCGCCGTCCGTCGGCGCCATTCCGACCGTCCGCGCCGCCCCGAGCCAGGCCGTCCCCCGGGGCCGGGGGAGCGACGGCCGCAGCTCAGCCGCCGGGGCCGTCACTCCCCCTGCACCCGTCACCTGTTCCGTTCGTGCTTCCCCTCGCCGCCTTCGCCCCCTTCGCCGCCTTCACCGCGGTCGTCCCGCGCGAACAGCTGCGTCAGCGTGCTGATCGTGTAGACGTCGGTGGCTTCTTCGTCCACCAGATGCATCTCCGCGAGCCGGTCCAGACCGTCCTGGGTGCGCTCCGGGTCGTACCCGGCGAGCGCCGCCGCCAACGAGGCGTTGAGGTGGCCGTCCGCGCTGGTCGCCAGCGCGCTGAGCAGCCGTGCGTCGTCCGCCGACAGCCGGGCGACGGACATCCGCAGCGCCGCCGCGATACCGGTGTCCTCGGCCGACAGCAGTGCCAGCCGCCGCCGTTCGTCGCGCAGCGCCGCCGCCAGCCGGGCCAGCCGCCAGCGCGGCCGGGCGGTGAGCTGGGCGGCCGCGGCCCGCAGCGCCAGCGGCAGACCGTCGCACAGGTCGACCAGCTCCCGCGCGGCGGCCGGGTCCTCGGCGACCCGCTCCGGGCCGAGCATGGCGCCGAGCAGCGCCGCGCCCTCCTCGTGGCCGAGCGTCTGGATACCGACCGGCCGGGCGCAGTCGGTGGCGACCAGACCGTCGAGGCGGCTGCGGCTCGTGACGACCGTGGCGCAGTGCGGGCCACCGGGCAGCAGCGGCCGTACCTGCGCCGAGCTGCTGGCGTTGTCGAGGACCACCAGCATCCGGCGCTCCGCGACCAGCGACCTGAACAGCGCCGATGCGGCCTGCGCCGAACCGGGTACGCGCTCCGGAGGAGTGCCCAGCGCCAGCAGGAAGTCGCGCAGGATCTCGGCCGGGGGCGCCTCGTCGCCCTCGCCGAAGCCGCGCAGATCGGCGAAGAGCTGCCCGTCGGGGAAGGCCCCGGCGTACAGATGCGCCCACTGCACGGCGCAGGCGGTCTTGCCCACGCCGGCCGGTCCCGCCACCACCGCGAGCGGGCTCTCGCCCGTCGTACGGTCCGTCAGCACCGCGGTGAGTGCGGCCAGCTGGTCCTCCCGGCCCAGGAAGCGGGCGGGCGGACGGGGCAGCAGCCGCGGTGCCGCGCCGCCCCGCCCGGAGCCGGACCCGTCACGTCCGCCGCCCGTGGTGCCGGGCTGCGTCCGGCCGGTACCCGGCGCCTGGGGACCGCCGTCCGCCGCACTCCGGTGGGCGCCCCCCGGGGCGGGCGCCGGCCCCTCACCGCCAACGGGACGCGCTCCGCCGCCCGTTGTGGAGCGCTCCGCTGCCGGAGCACCGGTACGGCCGCCTCCGGAAACCTCCCCGGAACCAGCCCCTCCGGACGGCGCCCCGCCCGGAGCGGAGCCCGCGCCGGGCGCGCCGGGCGTCGCCGCGCCCTGCCGGTTCCCGCCGGCCGCCTCCGCGCGCAGAATCTCCTCGTACGCGTTGCGCAGCCGCTCGCCGGGATCGACACCCAGCTCCTCGTTGAGCAGCCGGCGGGTGCGGTGGAACCACTCCAGCGCATCGGACTGCCGCCCCGTATGGAACAGCGCCCGCATCAGCCCGGCGATCAGGCCCTCCCGCAAGGGGTGGTTGACGGCGGCGGAGTAGAGGACGGCGGCGGCCTGTTCGTGCTCGCCGAGGGCGCCGTGCGCCCGCCCCAGCGCCTCCACGGCCGTCAGCCGGCGCTCCTCCAGCGCATGCGCGGCGGCCGCGAACGGCGGACTGGTGACCGTGCCGGTCAGCGCGGGACCGCGCCACAGCCCCAGCGCCTCCCGCAGCAGCGGTACGGCGTCGCCCGGCGCCGCCTCGGGGCGCGCCAGAGCCACCAGTTCACCGAAGCGGTGGGCGTCGATCAACTCCTCCGGCAGGCGCAGCAGATAGGCGGAGCCATGGGTGGTCAGCTCGATGCCGTACGCCTCCGCGCCGCCCTCGGCGAGCGTGGCGCGCAGCCGCGAGACATGCCCCTGGACGACGGTGCGGGAGTGTTCGGGGGGCTCGTCCTCCCACAGGGAGTCGATCAACTGCTCCAGCGGGACGGTGGTGTTGGGCTGCAGCAGCAGCAGCGCCAGCACACTACGCCGTTTGGCGGGCCCGAGCGACAGCTCCGTGGAGCCGGTCGTCACGGCGATCGGACCGAGCAGTGAGAATTCCAACTCAGCCCTCCAGGAAGGCCGTCAGGGCGTTCGCCAGCAGATACGGGTCCTCGGAGCCGCACAGTTCACGCGCCGAGTGCATGGAAAGGATCGCCACGCCGATGTCGACCGTGGCGATGCCGTGCCGGGCCGCGGTGATCGGCCCGATGGTGGTGCCGCACGGCATGGAGTTGTTGGACACAAAGCTCTGCCACGGCACTCCGGCCCGCTCGCAGGCCGCCGCGAAAACGGCCCGTCCGCTGCCGTCCGTCGCATAGCGCTGGTTGACGTTGACCTTGAGGATCGGCCCGCCGTTGGGCATCGGGTGGTGCCCGGGCTCATGCCGTTCGCTGTAGTTGGGGTGGACGGCGTGCCCGGTGTCGGACGACAGGCAGACGGTGCCGGCGAAGGCCCGCGCCCGGTCCTCGTACGAGCCGCCGCGGGCGAACACCGAGCGCTCCAGGACCGTGCCGAGCAGCGGTCCGTCGGCGCCGGTGTCGGACTGGCTGCCGTTCTCCTCGTGGTCGAAGGCGGCCAGCACCGGAATGCTGGTCAGCGCGCTGCCGGCGGCCGCCGCCGCGGTGAGTGCGGCCGTGCCGGCGTGTACCGAGAGCAGGTTGTCCATCCGCGGTCCGGCCACCAGCTCGCGGTCGCGGCCCAGGTAGGCGGGCGCCTCGATGCTGTGCACCATCAGGTCCCAGCCCTTGATGTCGTCGGCCGGTATGCCGGTCTCCTCGGCGACGAAGGCGATCAGATCGCCCTCGGCGACCTCGCCCAGGCCCCAGATCGGCGTCATATGGCGCTGCTTGTCGAGCTTCAGGCCGTCGGCGTTCACCGAGCGGTCGAGGTGCACGGCCAGCTGGGGCACTCTCAGCAGCGCCCGGTCGACGTGGACGAGCCGGTGGCTGCCGTCGGCGAGCGTCACCCGCCCGCTCAGCCCCAGGTCGCGGTCGAGCCAGGTGTTGAGCAGCGTGCCGCCGTAGATCTCGACGGCGATCTGCCGCCAGCCGCGCGAGCCGGTGTCCGGAATCGGTTTGACGCGCAAATTGGGAGAGTCTGTGTGGGCACCGACAATTCGGTACGAAGTCGAGGGGCGTGCGCCCTCGGGCACGTACCAGGCGATGATCGCGCCGCCGCGCAGCACGAACTTCCCGCCGGTTCCGCCGTCCCACTCGTCGACCTCGGCGACCTGCCGGAACCCGGCCTTTTCCAGCCGCTCCGCCGCATTTGCCACTGCGTGGTAGGGCGACGGACTGGCGGCGAGGAAGGACATCAGGTCGTCGGTGTGGCCGCGATCGAAGCGGGCGGAGTTGGTCATGGATTCAGCATAAGGAGCCGGACCCCGCATTCCCCGTGTGCATGCATGGTGACTCCGCTCCCTTCCGGCCAGGATTTCAATATTCGGGACCGTAAGCCTCCGGAGCAGGGGATTCCGGGCTACGGGCCGATGGCCCGGCGCACGTCGCGCCCTGCCCGCGCGTACGCCGCGCCTTGCCCGCGCGCCCCGCAGCAGGCCCCCGCGGCCCCCGGAGGCCTGCCCTGCCGTCTGCCGGACATGACGAAGCCCGCCTCTCCGGGGGAAGAGAGGCGGGCGCCATCAGTCTGGACGGCCCGTCTGAGAGTTTCCTGAGAGACCCGCCGTCGCAGCAGGGCCGCGCAAGGCGCTCCTAGAACGCGGCCTCGTCGAGCTCCATCAGCGACTGGTCGACGGACTCGGCCAGCCCGCGCTGGACGCCGACGCCCGGCAGGACGTTGTGCGCGAAGAACTTCGCCGCGGCGATCTTGCCGGTGTAGAAGGGCACATCCTTGGCGGACACAGCCTTCGCCGAGGTGCCGGCCAGCTTCTCCGCGGCCACGGCCGCACCCTTGAGCAGGAGGTAGCCGATGACGACGTCACCGGAGGCCATCAGCACGCGGGTGGTGTTCAGGCCGACCTTGTAGATGGACTTGACGTCCTTCTCGGTCGCCGCGAGGTCGGTCAGCATGGCGCCGACGATCGCCTCCAGGTCGGCGGCCGCCTTGGCCAGCTCGCCGCGGGCCTGCTCCAGCTCCTCGCCGCCGGTGTTGTCCGCGAGGAACTTCTTGATCTCGTCGGAGAGGGCGGTGAGCGCCTGGCCCTGGTCGCGGACGATCTTCCGGAAGAAGAAGTCCTGGCCCTGGATCGCGGTGGTGCCCTCGTAGAGGGTGTCGATCTTGGCGTCACGGATGTACTGCTCGATCGGGTACTCCTGCAGGTACCCGGAGCCGCCGAAGGTCTGCAGCGACTGCGCCAGCTGCTCGTAGGACTTCTCCGAGCCGTAGCCCTTGACGATCGGCAGCAGCAGGTCGTTGAGGCGGATCGCGGCGCTCGCGTCCTCGCCCGCGGCCTCCTTGACGATGATCTCGTCCTGGACCGTGGCGGTGTAGAGCACCAGGGCGCGCATGCCCTCGGCGTACGCCTTCTGCGTCATCAGCGAGCGGCGCACATCGGGGTGGTGGGTGATCGTGACGCGCGGCGCGGTCTTGTCGGTGAAGGCGGCCAGGTCCGGGCCCTGCACGCGCTCCTTGGCGTACTCCAGCGCGTTGAGGTAGCCGGTGGAGAGGGTGGCGATGGCCTTCGTGCCGACCATCATCCGGGCGAACTCGATGATCTTGAACATCTGGCGGATGCCGTCGTGCTTCTCGCCGAGCAGCCAGCCCTTGGCCGGGTGGTTGGCGCCGAAGGTCATCTCGCAGGTGTTGGAGGCCTTCAGGCCCATCTTGTGCTCGACGTTGGTGGCGTAGGCGCCGTTGCGCTCGCCCAGCTCGCCGGTCTCCCAGTCGAAGTCGTACTTCGGCACGATGAACAGCGACAGGCCCTTGGTACCGGGGCCGGCACCCTCGGGGCGGGCGAGGACGAAGTGCACGATGTTCTCGGACATGTCGTGCTCACCGGAGGTGATGAAGCGCTTGACGCCCTCGATGTGCCAGGTGCCGTCCTCCTGCTGCACGGCCTTGGTGCGGCCGGCGCCGACGTCCGAACCGGCGTCCGGCTCGGTGAGCACCATGGTGGAGCCCCACTGCTTGTCCACCATCAGCTGGGCTATGCGGTGCTGCTCCTCGGTGCCCTCCTCGAAGAGCACACCGGCGAAGGCGGGGCCGGACGCGTACATCCACACGGCCGGGTTGGCGCCCAGGATCGTCTCGGCGAAGCCCCACAGGAGGGAGCGCGGCGCGGTGGTGCCGCCGAGCTCCTCCGGGATGCCCAGGCGCCACCACTCGGCGTCCATGAAGGCCTGGTAGCTCTTCTTGAACGTGTCCGGTACCGGCGCGGTGTTGGTGTCCGGGTCGAAGACCGGCGGGTTGCGGTCGGCGTCGGCGAACGACTCGGCCAGCTCGTTCTCGGACAGCCGGGCGATCTCGGACAGCACGCTCTTGGCGGTGTCGACATCCATCTCCGCGAACGGTCCGGTGCCGTACACGCTGTCACGGCCGAGCACCTCGAAGAGGTTGAACTCGATGTCGCGGAGATTCGACTTGTAGTGCCCCATGGATACGGCTCCGTAAGGGTTCGGGAGGGAGGACCTCAAACGCAAATACCAGCAAGTAGCAAGTGCCTACGATGATGCTACCCACCGGTAATAAGAATCAACCCCTACCGCCCATCTGTGACGAGCGTCCCCCGGCGAATCGCCGACTCAGTACGCTGTGGCGCATGTACGGCTACGACCAGAACGCGGGTGCCGGGCAGCAGCAATACGGAGCGCCGCCGCCCCCGCCGCAGCAAGCGCCCCAAGGGGGCTACGGTGAGGCGCCGCTGTATCCCGAGCCGTCCCCGCCCTCGCTCGCCGATGCGGTGCGTGCCTTCACCACCGGCTCGATGTCGGCCGAGGACTTCCAGGGCATCTTCTCCACGTCCAAGATCTACTGCCCGCGCGGTGACAACCCCGGCTTCCTGGCGCTGCACAACACCCAGCAGCCGGTGATCCCGATGTTCACCTCCCTCAAGGAGCTGCGGCGGTACGCGGGCAAGGAGTCGAAGTACTTCGTGATCACCGGCGCGGAGGTGCTGGACCTGCTGCCGACCGGTTACGGGTTCGTCCTCGACATGGAGGGTGATCACCGGATGGTCTTCGACGCGAAGGCCGTGGAGCAGATGGTCGACTTCGCGATGCGGCGTATGTACGGCTGACCACCCCTGCCGCGCAGCGGGTCAAGGGTCGCCGTCACGGCGGCATCGAGGGCCGGTCCCGGGACGGGGCCGGCCCGAAGTGTGTCCGGGGCCGGGGTCGTGCCGGCCCGGAGCAGCCCCTTTGACCTGCGGCAACACGGACGGGAATGCGGCACGCCTTGCGGGTTGTTCACCATTCAACTAAGTTGTTGCCACGACCGAGGAGGCCGTCATGCCCGCAGTGACCGTAGAGAACCCGCTGACCCTGCCGCGTGTGGCGGCGCCCGTCACGGCGCACGCCCGTCCCGTGCTGGCCGTTGCCACCGCTCCGAGCGGCTTCGAGGGCGAGGGCTTCCCGGTGCGCCGGGCGTTCGCCGGCATCGACTACCAGCACCTCGACCCGTTCATCATGATGGACCAGATGGGCGAGGTGGAGTACGCACCCGGAGAGGCCAAGGGCACGCCCTGGCACCCGCACCGCGGCTTCGAGACGGTGACCTATCTGCTCGACGGCACCTTCGTGCACCGTGACTCGCACGGGGGCGGCGGCGTCATCAAGGACGGCGACACCCAGTGGATGACGGCCGGTTCGGGCCTGCTGCACATCGAGGCGCCGCCGGAGTCGCTGGTCATGTCCGGCGGCCTCTTCCACGGCCTCCAGCTGTGGGTGAACCTGCCGAAGAGCGACAAGATGATGGCCCCTCGCTACCAGGACATCGGCGGCGGCCAGGTCAAGCTGCTGACCTCGGGCGACGGCGGAGCGCTGCTGCGGCTGATCGCCGGTGACCTCGACGGCCACGACGGGCCGGGCATCACCCATACGCCGATCACGATGATGCATGTGACGGTGAGCCCGGGCGCGGAGCTGACCCTCCCCTGGCGCAAGGACTTCAACGCCCTCGCCTACGCCCTGGCCGGACGCGGCTCGGCCGGTGCGGAGGGGCGCCCGTTCCGTATGGGGCAGTCGGTCGTGTTCGGTGCCGGGGACTCGCTCACGATCCGGGCGGACGAGTCCCAGGAGTCGCGCAGTCCGAACTTCGAGGTGGTGCTGCTCGGTGGGCTGCCGATCCGCGAGCCGATGATGCATTACGGCCCGTTCGTGATGAACACCCACGCCGAACTGGCGCAGGCCTTCGAGGACTTCCAGGCCGGCCGGCTCGGGACGATCCCCGCCGACGGGCACTGACGCCCGGCCGGCAGCAGGGGCGGCGTTTCACGTGAAACGCCGCCCCTGACCCGTTTCGGGGACCGGGTCCGGGCGGGTGGCCGTGGTGGACTGTCGAGGTGCAAAACGACTCGGAGGAAAACGGGCCCGGCGCCGGACGTGAACGGCCACGGTCCGCACCGCCGTTGCTGCCGGTCCAGGCCCGCCGTGCCGCGGCCTGGTGTCTGGTGGCGCTGCTGCTCGCGGCCGTGGCGGCCCTCGTGGTGTGGCTGTGCATCGAACTGAGCGCGGCGGTCACGCCCGTACTGCTGGCGCTGCTCGGCAGCGGGCTGCTCGGACCGCTCCACCGGCGGCTGGTGGCGATGAAGCTCAACCGCTCACTGGCCGCCGGACTGACCTGTGCGGTCCTGCTGGTGGTGGTCGGTGGCGCCGGGTACATCGTCGTCAGCGCGCTGGTCGACACCGGTGACCAGATCATCTCCTCGCTCAGGCAAGCCGCCAAGGACCTCTCCCAGCACTTCGGTGCGGCCGGTACCTCGCTCGACGATCTCGCCTCCCGGTCCAAGGGGCTGGTGACCAAGTTCGGCGGCACCGCGGCCTCGGGGCTGCTGACCGGTGTCAGCGCGGTCGGCCAGTTCCTCGCCGCCTCGGTCCTGGCCCTGCTGCTGACCTTCTTCTTCCTGCGGGACGCGGACAAGGCCGTCCGCACCTTGCACCACTGGGCGCCCGGCAGCTCCGCACCGCAGCTGGAGCGGATGGCCCGCCGCGGCTTCCAGTCCATCGAAGGCTTTATGCGGGGCACCACTTTCATCGCCCTGATCGACGCCGTCTGCATCACCGTCGGACTGCTGATCCTCCGGGTGCCGGGCGCCGTCGGGCTGGGCGCGCTGGTCTTCGTCGGCGCCTATGTCCCCTACCTCGGCGCCTTCATCTCCGGCGCCGTGGCGATCCTGGTGGCGCTGGCCGACCGCGGCTTTGTGATCGCGCTCTGGGCGCTCGGCGTCGTCCTGGCCGTGCAGGTGCTGGAGGGGCATGTACTGCAGCCGATGATCCAGAGCCGGACGGTCAAGATGCATCCGGCGACGGTGCTGCTGGCGATCACCGCGGGTGCCAGCGTCGCCGGGATCCTCGGCATGCTGCTGTCCGTACCGCTGACCGCGGCCGTCACCGGCATCCTCCACGAGCTGCGGGAGCACTACGCCGCGGGACCGGACTCCGGTGACACCGGACCCGCCGCCTCCCCCGCGTCCTCGTAGAGCTCGAACCACGTCGACTTGCCGTCCCCGCGCGGGTCCACGCCCCAGGAGCCGGCCAGCAGTTCCAGCAGCATCAGACCGCGCCCCGACGACGCCAGTTCGCCGGGGCAGCGGCGGTGCGGCAGCTCATCGCTGCTGTCGGCGACATCGACGCGGATGCGCCGGGCGCCCCGCTCACCGGTGATCTCGGCGACCAGCAGCGCCTCTCCGTCGGTGTGCAGCAGGACGTTGGTGACCATCTCGGAGACCATCAGCACCGCCGAGTCCACCTGGTCCGGGTCGGCCCAGTCGTGCAGCACGTCACGCACCTGACGGCGCGCCTCGGCTATCCGCTCCGGCTCGGCCTGCGCGACGGAGAGCACCGTGCGCCGTATGGGCTGCGGCGCGAACAGGCCGCCGGTCCCGACCCCGCAGCCGGCGGCCTCGCGGCACAGCAGCAGCACGGCGATGTCGTCCTCGCGGCGGTCCGCCAGCGGCCCGGTGGTGTGGTGCGAGGACGGTCCGTGCACAGCCTGGACCAGGGCGTCGGCCAGCCGCTCCAGGCTCTCGCCGTCCCCGTCGGGCTGATGCGCCTCGATGATGTCGCGCAGCCGCTCCCGGCCGGTCTCCAGATCGTGGCCGCCGGTCTCGATCAGCCCGTCGGTGCACACCATCATGGTCTCGCCGGGCTCCAGGACGAGCCGGGTGGTCGGGTAGTCGGCGTCCGGGACGATGCCCAGCGGCAGCCCGCCCGCGGTGGGCCGGACCAGCACCGTGCCGTCGCTCATCCGGATCGCCGGGTCGGGGTGGCCGGCCCGTGCGATGTCCAGCAGCCCCGTCGCCGGGTCCACCTCGATGTAGAGGCAGGTCGCAAAGCGCTGGTCCTCGCCGTGGCCGCGGAGTTCGGTCTCGTTGATCCCGGCCAGGAACCGGGAGGCACGGGAGAGCACCGCATCGGGGTGGTGGCCCTCGGAGGCGTAGGCCCGCAGTGCGATCCGCAGCTGCCCCATCAGGCCCGCCGCCCGTACGTCGTGCCCCTGGACATCCCCGATGACCAGCGCGATCCGGCCGGACGGCAGCGGGATCATGTCGTACCAGTCGCCGCCGACCGCCAGCCCGCCGCCAGTCGGGACATAGCGGGCCGCGACCGTCATCCCCGGGATGTCCGGCTGCACCGTGGGCATCATGCTGCGCTGCAGCCCCAGTGCCAGCTCCTGCTGCTCCTCCTGCATACCGGCCCTGGCCAGCGCCTGTGCCAGCATCCGGGCAACGGTGGTCAGCACCGAGCGCTCATCGGGCGTGAACGCCACCGGCTGGGCGAACGCCGCCATCCAGGCGCCGATCGTCCGGCCCGCGTTCACCAGCGGCAGGAATGCCCAGGACGTCCGGCGGAAGCGGGCGGCCAGCGGCCAGGTGCCGGGGTAACGGCGGCTGTACTCCTCGGGCGTGGGCAGGTAGATGGCCCGGCCGGTACGGATGACCTCGGCGGCCGGGTAGTCGGTCTCCAGCGTCATGGCGACGAACGGCCGCTCGTCGTCGCCGTGGTGGCCGTGATGGCCGATGACCGACAGCCGGTCGCCCTCGATGCCGAAGACCGCCAGCCCGTCCGGCATGAACCCGGGCATGGACAGTCCGGCCGCGACCCGCAGCACCTCGGCGGTGGACCGCGCCTCGGCCAGCCCCCGGCCCGCGTCCAGCAGGAACGCCTCGCGCGAGCGGCGCCAGTCGCCGGTGATCGGGGTGTGCGCGGCGGAGGTGCCGGGCTGCGGTTCGGGCACCTCCTGAAGGGTGCCGACCAGCTCGAAGCCGCCGTCGACGATGCGGGGGCGGGAGCGGGAGCGGACGATGCGCTGCACCCGTCCGCGCTCGTCCACGATGCGCAGCCGGGCCTCCGCGAGCGTCTTCTCGGCGAGTGCGAGCTGCACGATCCCGTTGATCTCGGCGAAGTCGACGGGATGAAAACGGGAGCGCACCGCGGCCTCGGTCAGCTCCACGGGGGCGGCGGGCAGCCCGAGCAGCCGGGCCGCTTCGGAGTCGAGGGTCACCCGTCCTGCCGCGTTGTCCCAGCGCCACAGGCCGGTCGCGATGGCGGCCAGGAGATCCTCGGTGCGCATTGCCTCACTTTATGTGTGTTTAGCGGGACCGGACCAGCGATCCGGACGTGACCATCGTCCCAATGCGGACACCCCGCCCCGCTGATGCGTATATGTCAACGAAGCCGTGCGGGCCGGGACGGTAACCTGGAGCGGTTATGTCAATCCTGGGGTGGCCTTTCGGGTGATCCACGGGGAGAGCGACCGGGCACCCGCGCCCGTACTCCTTTTCCTCTCCCTCTCCCGACAACTCCCTGCCTCGACCTCGCGACGACTTGGATGAGCGATGCATCGGTACCGGTCCCATAACTGCGGCGAGCTCCGAGCCGCGGACGTCGACACCGACGTCCGCCTCAGCGGCTGGCTGCACAATCGACGTGACCTGGGCGGCATCCTCTTCATCGATCTGCGCGACCACTACGGTCTCGTTCAGCTCGTCGCCCGCCCCGGCACCCCCGCCAACGAGGCCCTTGGCTCCCTGACCAAGGAGACCGTCGTCCGGATCGACGGCAAGGTCAGCGCGCGCGGCGCCGACAACGTCAACCCCGACCTGCCGACGGGCGAGATCGAGATCGAGGTCTCCGACGTCGAGGTGCTCGGCGCCGCCGACCAGATCCCCTTCACGATCAACGCGGACGACGGCGTCAACGAGGAGCGGCGCCTGGAGTACCGCTTCCTCGACCTGCGCCGTGAGCGGATGCACCGCAACATCATGCTGCGCACCGCCGTCATCTCCGCCATCCGCCACAAGATGGTGGCCCTCGGCTTCAACGAGATGGCGACCCCGATCCTGTCCGCGACCTCTCCCGAGGGCGCCCGCGACTTCCTGGTCCCCTCGCGTCTGCACGCCGGCAAGTTCTATGCGCTGCCGCAGGCCCCGCAGCAGTTCAAGCAGCTGCTGATGATCGCGGGCTTCGACCGCTACTTCCAGATCGCGCCCTGCTTCCGCGACGAGGACGCCCGCGCGGACCGCTCGCCGGGCGAGTTCTACCAGCTCGACATCGAGATGAGCTTCGTCGAGCAGGAGGACGTCTTCCGGCCCGTCGAGAAGCTGATGACCGAGCTGTTCACCGAGTTCGGCAACGGCCGTACGGTCACCTCCCCCTTCCCGCGCATCCCGTTCCGCGAGGCGATGCTCAAGTACGGCTCCGACAAGCCGGACCTGCGCGCCGAGCTGGAGCTGGTCGATGTCTCGGATGTCTTCGCCGGCTCCGGCTTCAAGGCCTTCGCCGACAAGCACGTCCGCGCCCTGGCCGTGCCGGACACCGCCGACCAGTCGCGCAAGTTCTTCGACCAGCTGGGCGACTTCGCCGTCCAGCAGGGCGCCAAGGGCCTGGCCTGGGTCCGCGTCGGTGACGAGGACGCGCTGACCGGCCCGATCGCCAAGTTCCTCACCGAGGACGACGTCAAGGCGCTGGTCGCCGCCCTGGACCTCAAGCCCGGCCACGCCGTCTTCTTCGGCGCCGGCGAGTTCGACGAGGTCTCCAAGATCATGGGTGCGGTCCGCGTCGAGGCCGCCAAGCGCGTCGGCCGCTTCGTCGAGGACGAGTTCCGTTTCTGCTGGATCGTCGACTTCCCGATGTTCGAGAAGGACGAGGACACCGGCAAGATCGAGTTCTCGCACAACCCCTTCTCCATGCCGCAGGGCGGCCTGGAGGCGCTGGAGACCAAGGACCCGCTGGACATCCTGGCCTGGCAGTACGACATCGTCTGCAACGGCACCGAGCTGTCCTCCGGCGCCATCCGTAACCACGAGCCCGAGGTCATGTACAAGGCCTTCGCGATCGCCGGCTACGACAAGGAGACGGTCGAGGCGGAGTTCGGCGGCATGCTCCGTGCCTTCAAGTTCGGCGCCCCGCCGCACGGTGGCATCGCCCCCGGCGTCGACCGCATCGTCATGCTGCTGGCCGACGAGCCCAACATCCGCGAGACCATCGCCTTCCCGCTCAACGGCAACGCCCAGGACCTGCTGATGGGCGCCCCGAGCGAGGTCGACGAGGCGCGCCTCAAGGAGCTGCACCTCTCCCTGCGCAAGCCGCAGGCGAAGTAGGCGGTATCCGCCCGGGGCGAGAAGCCCCGGACAGGCTCAGGGGCGGCGTTTCACGTGAAACGCCGCCCCGGCCCGTGTGCGGCCCCGTCGGCCGGGAGCGGCACGTCCCCGCGGACGGCTCCGGATCCGGCCGCGTGCCCCGACCGCCCCATCCGTGTGGCAGGGCCCCGGCAGGGCACGCACTGTGGTGCCCATGCAGCAAGCAAGTCTCCTCACCGCCAGGTCCGTCCTGGGGCCGCCGGCTCGGGTGACCCGCCCCGTTCCGGCCGGCGACCTGCGGTGGCTCACCGCCGTGGCCGTCGTCTTCACCGCCTGCCTGCTCGCCTCCGCCGTCGCCGCCTCCGGCCTGGGGTGGGACGAGACGGTGTACGTCAGCCAGGTCGACCCCCATACGCCGGCCGCGTTCTTCAGCGCCCCGCGCGCTCGCGGTGTCACCTTCCTGCTCGCCCCGGTGGCGGCCCTGACGACCTCGGCGACCGTGCTGCACTGCTACCTCGCGGTGCTCTCCGGCGCCGCGCTCCTGCTCGCCCTGTGCACCTGGCGCCGGGTGCTGCCCGCCCCCGTACCGGCCCTGGGCGGCGCGCTGTTCGCCGGGCTGTGGGTCACGCTCTTCTACGGCGGACAGGCGATGCCCAACCTGTGGGTCGGCTACGCCGCGCTCGCCGCCACCGGCTGCTTCCTGCGGGCCGTACGGCAGCCGCCCCGCCAACTGGCCCCGCGCCGCGACTGGCGTGCCGCGGCCGGCCTCGCCGCCGCGGTCGCCGTGGCCGCGCTGATGCGTCCCACCGACGCCATCTGGCTGGCCGTGCCGCTCTGCGCCGCCGCGCTGTGCGTCCCGTCCTGGCGGCGCCCCGCCGTGCTGCTCGCGCTGCCGGCCGGCCTGGCACTGGGGTGTGCCCCCTGGGTCGTGGAGGCGTATCTGTCCTACGGCGGGCTGCTGGCGCGGCTGCACAGGGCCGCGCAGATTCAGGGCGGTCTCGGCTGGCATCTGACCTTCGACGACCACGCACGGGCACTGCAGGGCAAGACCCTGTGCCGCCCCTGCCATCTGAGCTGGGAACACCCGGTGACGGCGGTGTGGTGGCTGGTGCTGCCCCTGGCGGTCGCCGGAGCGGTGTGGGCGGCGCTGCGCGCCCGCGAGCCGCGTGGCGGGCTGCACGGGTACGGGCCGGCGGAGCGCAGCGGGGCCCGGCACCCCCTCGGGCTGGCGCCCATCCGGCCCCGCAGCATCGGACCGGACCCGGACGGTCCCCCGCCCGGCTGCGGGCGGCACGGCCGTGGCCCCGCCTGGCCGCTGGTGCGCCTGAGCGACCCCCGCGGCCCGCTGCACCGGTACGGCCCGGCTCCCGTCGTCCTCCCGGCCCTGGTCGGCCTCTGCCTGGCCGCCCCCTACCTCCTGACGGTGGACTACGCGGCGCCCCGCTTCCTGCTGCCCGCCTACGCCCTGCTGATGATGCCGGCCGCCTGGTTCCTGTACTGGCTGACCCTCCTGCCGCGCCGCCGGCACGCCTGGGCGGTGGCCTTCCTCGTCCTTGCGCTGCTGAGCCACGAGGTCATCCAACTGACGGTCTGGCACACGATGGTGCGGAGCACCGCACGGGCACAGGCCGGTGTCGAGCGGGTCGCCACGGCGCTGCGGGCGGCCGGCGTACGGCCGCCGTGTGTGGTGAGCGGCGAGGAGGCGGTACGGGTGGCGTACCGGGCGGGCTGTGCGTCCCGCCAGCCCCGCGGCCATGACGCCAGCGTCACCCCCGCGGGCCTGGCCCGGCTGGGGGCGCGCCGTCCGGTCGCCGTCGTGGTGGCCGGCGGTCAGCGGCCGCCGGCCTACGCCCGTGGCTGGCGGCGGGTCACCTTGCCGCCGGTGCCGGACTTCGGGCGGCTGGCCGCTTATGTGTCCTCGCCGCGCAAGCGCTGAGCGACGTCCTGCCGGGGACCGGACGGCCTCCGGACGCAGTGCGCCCGTCCGGCCCAGGGGGCGGACGGGCGCGAGTGTGGTGCTGAGAGGTCCGGGCGCGAACACGCCCGTGCCCGGACCGGCTTACCGCCCCGGGGCGCCGGCCGCAGCCGGCGCGCACGGGCGGACCTGGCCTACTGCTCCGCGCCGCCGAAGCGCTCGCGGTAGGACTCCAGATCGTCCTCGGTGATCTTCGCGAAGAGCACCGGCGGCACCGTGAAGGGCGTCCCGGCGGGCACCGAGGCCAGCGCCTTCGCCTCCTCCGTGGAAACCCACACCGCGGTGTCGTTCTCCAGGGCGAAGGCCCCCCGCATCGCCTTGGCCGACGACGGGATGAACGGCTCGGAGACGATCGAGTAGAGGTGGATGAGGTTCATCGCGGTCCGCAGCGTCAGCGCCGCCGCGTCCTTGTCGGTCTTGATCTCCAGCCACGGGGCCTTCTCCTCCAGGTAGGAGTTGCCCGCGCTCCACAGGGCGCGCAGCGAGGCCGCGGCCTTACGGAACTGCAGGGCCTCCATGTGGCCCTCGTACTCCGCCAGCAGCCCGGCGATCTCCTCGCCGAGCTTCTGCTCCGCGGCCCCGGCCTCGGCGCCCGCGGGCACCTCGTCACCGAAGCGCTTGCGGGAGAACGACAGCACCCGGTTGACGAAGTTGCCGAGGGTGTCCGCCAGGTCCTTGTTGACCGATGCCGAGAACAGCTCCCAGGTGAAGGAGGTGTCGTCCGACTCCGGGGCGTTGGCGATCAGGAAGTAGCGCCAGTAGTCGGCGGGCAGCAGCTCCAGCGCCGCGTCCGTGAAGATGCCGCGCCGCTGGGAGGTGGAGAACTTCCCGCCGTAGTAGTTGAGCCAGTTGAAGGCCTTGAGGAAGTCGACCTTCTTCCACGGCTCGCGGGTGCCCAGCTGCGTCGCCGGGAACATCACGGAGTGGAACGGCACATTGTCCTTGGCCATGAACTCCGTGTACCGGACGTCATCGGCCTCGTACCACCACGACTTCCAGTCGCGGCTGCCGTCGGAGACGGCGTCCGCCCACTCCTTGGTCGACCCGATGTACTCGATCGGGGCGTCGAACCAGACGTAGAAGACCTTGCCCTCGGCCGCCAGCTCCGGCCACACATCGGCCGGCACCGGAACGCCCCAGTCCAGGTCGCGGGTGATCGCCCGGTCCTGGAGGCCTTCGGTCAGCCACTTGTGCGCGATGGACGAGGCCAGCGTCGGCCAGTCCTTGCTGCCGTTGCCGTCCAGCCAGCCCTCGACCTCGTGCTGCAGCTTCGACTGGAGGAGGAAGAGGTGCTTGGTCTCGCGCACCTCCAGCTCACCGCTGCCGCTGATCGCCGACCGGGCGTCGATCAGATCGGTCGGGTCGAGCACCCGGGTGCAGTTCTCGCACTGGTCGCCGCGCGCCTTGTCGTAGCCGCAGTGCGGACACGTACCGACGATGTAGCGGTCGGGCAGGAAGCGGTCGTCGGCGATCGAGAAGACCTGGCGGATCGCCCGCTCCTCGATGAAGCCGTTCTCGTGGAGCTTGCGCGCGAAGTGCTGCGTCAGCTCCACGTTCTCCCGCGACGAGCTCCGGCCGAAGTAGTCGAATTCGAGGCCGAAGCCCTCGTAGATCGCCTTCTGCTTGTCGTGCTGCTCCGCGCAGAACGCGTCGACCGACTGGCCCGCGTCCTTCGCCGCCAGCTCGGCGGGGGTCCCGTGCTCGTCCGTCGCGCAGATGTAGAGCACGTCGTGCCCGCGCTGCCTCATATAGCGCGCATACACATCGGCCGGGAGCATGGACCCCACCATGTTGCCCAGGTGCTTGATCCCGTTGATATACGGAAGGGCGCTGGTGATGAGGTGTCGAGCCATTGCCGGCTGCTCCCAAGTCGCTACGGTGAGTGAGGATTTGCTTTACGGAACGTCAATATCGTACTGGACGGGGTGGGGGTGCCCGCGCGGCCTTTTCCGGGGTGACCGGCCCGCCCGTTCCGCCCTCTCACGCCGCCGCGTCCGCCGGCCTCGCGCTGTCCTCCGCCGGGGTCCGGCCCTGCCTCGCGGGCCGGCCGTTGACCAGTACTCCGGCGACCAGCGCGGCCAGCAGCATGATCGCTGAACCCGCACCGATGGCCACGGTGAACCCGTGCACCACTCCGCTCTTGACGATCCCCTCCCGCACCGCCGGGGTGAGGCCGAGCGCCCCGCTGCTGCGGGCCGCGGCCGCCAGCTGGTCCGCGATGTACGCCGCACTCGTCGAGGTCGCGATCGTGTTCAGCAGCGCCGTACCGATCGAACCGCCCACCTGCTGTGCCGTGTTGACCGTCGCGGAGGTGACACCGGAGTCGTGCGCGGCCACCCCGGACGTGGCCGTCGCCATCACCGGCATGAAGGTCAGGCCCATGCCGAGGCCGACGAGCAGCATGGCCGGAAGCACATGGGAGACATACGCGGGCTCGGCCGTCAGGAAGGTCAGGGTGAAGAGCCCCGCGGAGGCGAGGAGGGCGCCGGGGACCATCAGGAACCGGGGCGGGATCCGGTGCAGCAGCCGTGCCGAGATCTGCGTCGACCCGACGACGATCGCCGCCACCATCGGCAGGAAGGCCACCCCGGTCCTGAGCGGTGAATATCCGAGCACGGTCTGCAGGTAATAGGTCATGAACAGGAACATTCCGAACAGCCCGATGACCGCCAGCGCCATGGTCAGGAAGGCACCGCCACGATTCCGGTTGCGGACGATGTGCAACGGCAGCAGAGGGTGGCGCGCCCTGGTCTGCCACCACGCGAAGACGCCCAGCAGCACCACGCCCCCCAGCAGCAGCCCGAGGACCAGCCCGTCCCCCCAGCCCCGCGGCTCCGCTTCGCTGCACCCGTAAACGATCGCGACCAGACCACCGCAGCCCAGCACCACACCCGGAACGTCCAGGGAAACGCGCCCCCGCTCGGGGCGGTCGCGCAGGAAGACGGCGGCGCCGGTGAGGGCGATCACGGCGATCGGGATGTTCACGTACAGGCACCAGCGCCAGTTCAGATACTCGGTCAGCAGCCCGCCGGCGATCAGCCCGATGGCCGCGCCCCCGCCCGCGATCGCCCCGTAGATCCCGAAGGCCTTGCTGCGTTCCTTCCCGATGGTGAAGGTGGTGGTCAGCAACGACAGCGCGGAGGGGGCCAGCAGTGCCGCGAAGGCGCCCTGCAGTGCCCGCGCCCCGAACAGCAGCCCCGATCCGGTGGCCGCGCCGCCCAGCCCGGACGCGACGGCGAAGCCGACCAGCCCGATCATGAAGGTCCTCTTCCGCCCCGCCAGGTCGGCGACCCGCCCGCCGAGCAGCAGCAGCCCGCCGAAGGCGAGCGTGTACGCGGTGATCACCCACTGGCGGTTCGCGTCCGACATCCCCAGGTCCCGCTGGGCCGACGGCAGCGCGATATTCACGATGGTCGCGTCCAGCACCACCATCAACTGGGCAATCGCGATCACCACCAGCGCCCACCAGCGCCGTGGATCGGGCTCGGACGCGGTGGCCCAGGAGGGGATGCTGGGCCCGCGCGGCGCCGGAGGCGGCTCGCCGCCCCCCTCTCGGCTCGCCTCACCCATCACGACCCACCTCGCTCGCTGGTACGGCCGCCCCGGCACGCCCCGCCGGCCGGCACCTGAGCGGCAGGGGGAAAGCGGGGCATTTCACCCATTCAGCGTAGGCAGTGGGGCGGGAGGGCGCCTGCTGTGCCGGGGTCCGTGGGCTTTCGGTCTCAGCCCATGGGTTTCCGGACCTCGGTGCGGATCTTGGCCGTCTCGTCGGCGAGGGCCTGGAGGTCGATGGACTGCGGGTCCTGCGCCAGGTCCGCGCCGTCGGCCTTGGCGACGCTCGCGTTCGTACGGGAATCGGCCCAGACGCAATACGACAGGGTGATCTTCTGGCCCGACTGCCGGCGCACATCCACACCGCAGGTCAGCGGGCCTCCGCCGCTGCTCGGGGTGATTTTCCGGTCCGACACCGCGACGGCCGTGTTCCCGTCGCTCGTCATTCCCCGCAAGGTGTGATCGACGGCTGTCGCCGGGTCGTCGATGGTGCCGTAAATACCCATCATCACCAGCGTCGTGGTGCCGTTCGCGTACTGCCCGCCCGCGGTCTTCAGCCCGTGCGCGTAGGCCCCGTCGTGCGGCACCGACGCATCGGCCTGCTGGGACAGGTCCTTGACGAGCTTGTACTTCCCGCCGGCCAGCGTCTGCGGAACCGTGATCCGGTACTTGGGGCTCCCGTCGTCACCGCCGGAGCCGCCACCGGAGCTCTGGCCGCCGTGCAGTACCGCCGAGGCGACCATCCCCAGGAGCGCCAGACCGCCGAACGTCGCGCCGGCGATCGCCCATTTCTGCCCGGCGCTTTTCCTGGGCGGGAAGGGCGGCGGCATCCCCGGCCCGCCGTACCCGAACGGGGCCTGCTGCGGGGCGCCGTAGGGGCCTGGCTGCGCGTGGGCCCTGGCTGTCCGTAGGGGCCTGGCTGTCCGTACGGACCCGGAGCCGGGGCCGGACCCGGGGGCGCGGGTATCCAGCCTCCCGGAGCCTGCTGCTGGGGGCCGCCCGGCTGTCCGGGCGGCGGCGCGCCGGGCGGGAAACCGTGTCCGGGTGCATTCCCGGACCCCGGCTGGGGCTGCTGCGGCGTATTCATTTATTCCCCCTCGTTCCGGATTGACGGACTCGTTCCACATTTTCGGGCTTGTTCAGCATTCACGGATGAACGCTTTCCCGTGTCGAATTCCGTCCGTCGTATTCGTCATAGGCGGGTGTCGTGGCGCGGCACCCTGGAGTATTCGCGGTCGGTGATTTCGAGGAACACTCTGTCATACGGGACCGGTAACGCCAGGGGCGGTGTCCGGCGGATAACCGTCCCCGGGGTTCTTTTTCTTTCTCCCGCGGGCGGCCCCGTACCGCCGGGCACGAAAGGGGACGGCCGCGGCGGGCCCGGGGGCCCGGCCGCGGCCGGTGAGGTGTCGTCAGGGGAGCGGAAGCGCAATCCGCTGAAGAGCGGTCAGCTGTCCTTGATGATGCCCGCGGTGCGGGCCTCGGCAAGCCACTCGGGGAACTCCACCATCAGCTGCTGGTAGAGCTCGTCGTGGGAGAGGCTGCGCGGGGCGCGGCCGGCGTGGAAGAAGCCGGCATTGTCGACGACGCGCTTCTCCGGGACGGCCAGGTCGTCGAGCTTGCGGAGGAAGTCGAAGCCCTTGGCGTCCGGGTCACCGAAGCCGATGAACTGCCAGAAGATGGGGAGTCCGGCCGCCTCGCAGAGCGCCTTTTCGGCGGCCGGCTTGGAGGTCGGGGCGCCGTCGGTCTGGAAGATGACGAAGGCCGGGGCGGTGGAGCCGGACTTCTTGTAGTGCTCGACGACGGCGTTGATGGCCCAGTGGTAGTTCGTACGGCCCATGTGGCCGAGGCCGGCGTGCAGCTCCGCGATGCGGCCCTCGTAATTGGTGAGGTCGATGTCGGCGGTGCCGTCGATGTCGGTGGAGAAGAAGACGACGGGGACGGTGGCGTCGTCGTCGAAGTGCGCGGAGAGGCCGAGGGCCTGCTCGGCGAGGTTCTGGACCGTGCCGTCCTTGTAGTAGTTGCGCATCGAGCCGGAGCGGTCGAGGACCAGGTAGACGGCGGCGCGCTGGGTGGCGAGGCCGTTCTTGTCCAGGGTGGCGGCCGCGGACTTGTAGAGGCTGAGGAGCGCGGGGGCCGTGGCGGGGAGGGAGCCCGCGCCCTCGGACCGGTCCTCCGCCTGCGGCTTCGCCTCGGTCGCCTGCGGCTTCGCCTCGGTCGCCGGGCCGGCTGCGGGGGTCTCCGCGTCTGCGGGCTTTGCCTCGGCGGTCTCTTCGGCGGCTGCCGTGTCTTCGACGGCCTTGTCCTCGGTGGCCTTCACGTCGGCGGCCTTGTCCTCGGCCTCCTCGGTCCGGGGTGCGGGGGCGGTCGCCGGGGCAGCCTGGGAGGTGGCTTCCGGCTGGTCGGCGGCCTTGGCGTCGGCGCCGGTGTTGGTGTCGGCCTTCGGCTCGGTGTCGGCCTTTGCCTCCGCCGTCTCTTCGGGCTTCGCTTCCGGCTCGGGGGTGGCCTCCGGCTCGGGGGTGGCTTCCGGCGCTGCCGCCGCCTCTGCCGCGGACGGCTCGGTCTCGGTCGCGTTCTCGGCAGCGGCCTCGGCCTCGGACTCGGCGACGGCAGCCGCGGCAGCGGCCTTGTCCGCAGGCTCCGCGACGACCTCCGCCGCAGGCTCGGCCTCCGCAGGCTCAGCCTCCACCACGGACTCGGCCTCCGTCACGGGCTCCGGCTTGTCGAAGGCCTGGCTCACCAGGTCGGAGACGGGGGCGGCAGCGGCCGGGGTGGCAGCCGGGGCCGCTTCCGCGGCGGACGGCTCGGCCGCCGCGGGCGCACCGGCGTCGGCGTCGGCGTGAGCGTCGGCGTCGGCGTCGGCGTCGGCACCAGCCTCGTCCTCCCGCACCACGGAAGTCTCCGCAGCCCGGTCTCCCCGGTCCGCCCGGTCTCCCCGGTCCGCCGGGCCGCCCTGTGCCGGCAGCGTCGCGGTGGTCGGGGCCGGAGCCGGGTCCGCGTCGGGGCTCTCCGTGGGGGCGGTCCGTGCGGCCGGCACCTCGGCCTCCGGAGCGGCGGTCGGGGTGGACTCTTCGCGAGCCTCCGGGATGGTCGCGGACTCCGGCTTGTCGGCGCCGCTCGGGGCCGCGCCGGTTTCTTCACGGGTCGCCTTGGAGCGACCGAAAGCGTTGCGCAGCAGACTCCGAATGCCCATCGGCGAACCTCTCTTGCGTGTGGTGGGTGCGGCGTATGTCCGTGAAGCGCGGACATGTCCCTGACCAGGACGGATACGTAAGGGTAGCCGCCGACACCGGCCTCATCGTGGGACCCCGCGCCTTGTGCGGTGGGCCATCCGGGGGTGTTGCGGAGGCCGGTGGTTTCAGCCGGCGCGGCCCGGGCGCGTTCGCCCTGCGTACGAGGTGGTCCGGTCGTCCGCACCTGCTCCTCGGCCGTCCACAAAACCTCCCCGCAGTCCGTACGAGCCTCCTGCCGGGACGTACCCACCGCCCCGGCGGCCGCGCACTGACTGCACCGACGGCCCGTCCCCGCCGGCTCGACGTGTCCTGCGCAGCAAGGGGCCGCAGGGGAAGGGGCGTTGGTGCGACCCCTGCCACGACTCCGGCCACGGCGCCGGCCCGGCACCGGCTCCGGGCCCGCCCACATCACGCCGCGGAAACGATGTGGCAAGAGCTGGGTAAGAAGTGAGTCGCGCATGTATCCGATGGGCAGGTGTGCCCGTCTTCTCCGGTGACCATTGTCCAGAGCCGCCCGTTGTGCCTTAGGCGGCCGGTAAGAAGGCAAGAACCCTTTCGAGGGTGACGGGAGATGTGGGCGCATGGGGCTGACCAGTCAGTCGCTCGAATACACGGTGATCGTGCTGGCGGTGGCCAGTGTCGCCGCCACGGTGTGGCTCTGGCCTCGGCTGTCGCGGCGCGGGGTGGGTCCCGTCCTGGGCAGACTGGGCGCCATCCTGGTCACCCAGGTGTCGATCGTGTGTGCGCTCGCCCTCGCCGTGAACACGAACTTCGAGTTCTACGGCAACTGGGACGAGCTGCTGGGCAACAACGACAAGGCCCCGGTGTCCGTGAGCCAGGGGGGCGGGGAGTACGCCTCGGTCGGCAACATGAAGGGCGGGCTGGTCCAGCCGGCCGGTCCGCAGGGCCTCGACCGGGTGACCGGACTGCCCAAGGGGGCCGCGGACAAGGTGGGCAAGGTCGAGTCCGTACGGATCGTCGGCCGTCGTAGCCGGGCCATAAACCCCGGCTTCGTCTACCTGCCGCCGCAGTACTTCCAGCAGCAGTTCCGCCGTCAGCGGTTCCCTGTCATGGTCGTCATCAGCGGTTACCCCGGCGGGATCATGAACCTCGCGCAGCACCTCCAGGTGCCGCAGAACGCGGGCCGGCTGATCGCGCAGGGCAAGATGCAGCCGACCGTGATCGTGATGGTCCGGCCGACGATCGCGCCGCCGCGGGACACCGAGTGTGTGGATGTGCCGGGCGGGCCGCAGGCCGAGACGTTCTTCACCAAGGACCTGCCGGACGCCATGAAGTCGGCCTACCGGGTGGGCCACGACCCCAGCGCCTGGGGTGCGTTCGGGTACTCGTCCGGTGGCAGCTGCTCGCTGCAGCTGGCGATGCGCAACCCGAACGCCTACACCTCTGCGGTCTCGCTCTCGGGTGACTACGCGATCAAGGACGACCTGACCACCGGCAGCCTCTTCGGCCCCGGCCCCGAGGGCGCCAAGCGGGAGCGTGAGCACGATCTGCTGTGGCGGCTGAAGAACCTGCCCGCGCCGCAGATCTCCGCGCTGGTCGCCAGCAGCCGCCAGGGCGAGGCGGATTACGGCGAGACGATGAAGTTCATCCATGCCGCGAAGTCGCCGATGTCGGTCGACTCGATCATCCTGCCGCGGGGCAGTCACCAGTTCACGACCTGGCGGCGCGAGGTCGTGCCGGCCCTGGAGTGGCAGAGCCAGCAGCTGACGTTCCCGCAGGACACCGAGGCTGCCTCCCCGTCGCGGAAGCCGGGCGCGGGCGCACCGGGCAAGGGCGGCGCGCCGGGTAAGGGCAGTGCTTCGGGCGCCGACCAGCAGGCCGGGCCGTCCAAGTCGCCGACCGCGTCCGACGACAAGGGACGCCGGCGGGTGGAGGCGGAGCGCCCCCAGGGGTGAGCCGCAGAGGAGCTGAGAGCAGGGGCGTCGGAGTTGTCCGGCGCCCCTGTGGCGTGTGGTGGGGCTGTGGCCGGGGTGCGGGATTTGGCGGCGGGTGTGCCCGCGGGGTGACGTGTGTGCAGCGTGGGGCGGCCGTCCGTGGCGGTCACATGATTCGCCGGGCCCCGGGTAACTGGATGTCCCATCGGCGCACAGCGCACCTCGCACCCCCGGGAGTGACCTCATGGCGCGTACGCAACAGGGCGACGAGGCGGTGTGGTCCCCCGTGGCCGCGCGGGCCCCGCTGGCCGTCCGGATCCTGCTGCTGGTGCTGGCCTTCGCCGCGATGGTGGCCTTCGCGGTGGCGCTGGCCCGGGTCACGCTGACCCCGTCGGCGGCCTCGGTGCCGCTGACCCACCCCAACCTCCGCCCCGGCGACTCGATCCGGAGCTATCTGGCGCAGCCGCACCTGGCCGATACGGTCAAGCAGCTCGGTGGCAACGTCCTGTTGGGGGTGCCGTTCGGGGTGCTGCTGCCGGTGCTGCTGCCCCGGGCGCGCGGGCTGCTCCGGGTCGGTGTGGCGACGGCACTGGTGATGCTGCTGGTGGAGCTGGTGCAGGGGGCGCTGATCACCGGCCGGGCGTTCGACATCGACGATGTGATCCTCAACTGCGCCGGCGCGCTGATCGGTTACCTGCTGCTGGGGCTCCGGCTGGGCCGCGCGGTGCATCCGCGGCGCCGCCACTGGTGGCACCGGATCGGGGGAAAGGCCTCGGCAGTGGGGCAGTAGCCGCCCAAGCCTCCAAGGCGCCCGCTCCGTAGGGTCCGCCCCGTAGCACCGTGAAACATCCGCCCCGTGCCGGACACTACGGGCGGTAGACCATCCCCGGCTCCGGCTTCGCCGGGGACAGCAGCTGGGAGACGGTGACGACCGTGTAGCCGCGCTTCTTCAGCTCCTTGAGGATGCCGGGGACGGCCGGCACGGTCCCCTGGTAGATGTCGTGCAGCAGGATGATGCCGTCGCGCTCGGTCTGGTCGAGCACCCGCTTGGTGATCAGGGCCGAGTCGTTGGTCTGGTAGGCCTTGGCGGTCACGCTCCACAGGACCTGCGCCAGGCCGAGCCGCTTGCTGATCTCGGAGACCTCTCCGTCGGTCCTGCCCTGGGGCGGGCGCATCAGCTTCGGCGTCTTGCCGGTGATCTTGCGGACCGCGTCCTGGACGCGGGACAGCTCGCGGGTGGCCTCGTCGGGCTCGATGTCGGTCAGGATCTGGTGCGACCAGGTGTGGTTGGCCAGCTCATGGCCCTCGGCGTCGATCCGCTTCACCTCGGCGGGGCGCTTGTCGACATGGTTCTGGCCGAGCATGAAGAAGGTCGCGTGCACCTTCTCCTTCTTGAGGATGTCCAGCAGGCGGTGGGTGTTCTCGCTGGGGCCGGCGTCGAAGGTGAGCGCGACGCACTTCGCCGTGCGGCAGTCGACGTCGTCGCCGCTGCCGTCCTTGCCGTCCGCTTTCTTGGCGTCCGCGTGCTTGCCGTCCGCGTGCTTGCCCTCCGCTTTCTTGGCGTCCCCGGCCGCGGCGAGCCGGGCGTCCTTCGCCTTGACGTCGGCGGCCGGTGCGTCGGCACGGGCGTCGGCCGGGGCGGTGACGTCGTAGGTGGCGCAGCCGCTGAGGGCCAGGGTCAGGGTGGTGGCCGCCAGCAGCCCGGCTATGGACGTACGGCGGGCCGTGGACATCTGCTTCGGCATACGGGCCTCTCTTCTGGCGGGTGCGGTCATCAGCGGGCCCATGACCTGCGTTTTTGCGCATGGCAAAGCCGACGCGTACGGCGGCGTCACCGCCTCGCGCCGCCCTCCGGTCACAGGGGTCGAACAGACCGATAGGGACTATACATAGGCAGTACACACTGCGTGTATACGTGGGGTGTGTAGGTGCACTGCGCAGATGAGGCGGGGAAGGGAGGCGGGCGGGCGCCGGGGTCTCGGGGCGGCCGTCCGCGCCCACCCCGATCGGACGCGTCCGCCGCGACACCCCGCCCCCGCCGGGGTGGACTCGTACCGTGACCGCGCCCTCGCCGGACGACTGTCTGGCCCGTAACGACTGGATCTGCGGCGACTACCTGAGCACCCGTCGGCAGATCCTGCTCGACGCGGTCGTCCAGCACCTCCAGCTGACGGTGATCTCGGTGGCGCTCGGGCTGGTGATCGCGGTTCCGCTGGCGCTGCTGGCCCGCCGCAGGCGCTGGACGGCCGGGCCGGTGCTCGGCATCACCACGGTGCTCTACACCATCCCGTCGCTGGCGATGTTCTCGCTGCTGCTGCCGGTCTACGGGCTGTCCGCCACCCTCGTCGTGGTCGGCCTCGCCCTGTACTCCCTCACCCTGCTCGTACGGAACATCCTGGCGGGACTGGACGGCGTCCCCGCCGAGGCCAAGGAGGCGGCCCGCGGGATGGGGTACGGGCCGACGCGGCAACTGCTGGCCATCGAGCTGCCGCTGGCCGTACCGGCCGCGATGGCCGGGCTGCGGATCGCCACCGTGTCGGCGGTCGCGCTCACCACCGTCGGGGCGATCGTCGGGTACGGCGGGCTGGGGAACCTCATCTACGCCGGGATGAACTCCTTCTTCAAGGCGCAGGTGCTCACCGCGTCCGTGCTGTGCGTGATTCTCGCGGTCTTTTTCGATCTGCTGCTGCTCGGCGCGGAGCGGCTGCTCACCCCGTGGCGCCGGGCCGGACACCGGGCGCGCGGGCGGACCCGGGCCGGCGAGGGAGTGAAGCGGCTGGTCACCGCTGCCGGGCGGCGGACATGAACACCCTCTCCGCGGTCTGGAGCTGGCTGACCACCGCCGCCCACTGGTCCGGTGAGAACGGTGTCTGGCACCGCCTCGAACAGCACCTCGTGCTCACCTTCGCCTGTCTGGTCATCAGCGCCCTGATCGCGCTGCCGGTCGCGCTGACCCTCGGCCACCTCGGCCGCGGCGGGGCCCTGGCCGTCAACCTCGCCAATATCGGCCGCGCGGTGCCGACCTTCGCCGTACTCGTCCTGCTGCTGCTGACTCCCCTCGGACGGCACGGGCAGTGGCCGACGATCATCGCGCTGGTGCTGTTCGCCGTCCCGCCGCTGCTGACCAACGCCTATGTCGGGATGCGCGAGGTGGACCGGAACGTGGTGCGGGCCGCGCGGGGCATGGGAATGACCGGGACGCAGCTGGTGTGGCGGGTCGAGGTGCCGCTCGCCTTCCCGCTCGTCCTGACCGGCATCCGGATCGCCGCGGTCCAGCTGGTGGCCACCGCCACGCTCGCCGCGCTGGTGGGCGGCGGCGGCCTGGGCCGGATCATCACGGCGGGGTTCAACCTGGCCAGCACGCCTCAGGTGGTCGCCGGCGCGGTTCTGGTCGCGGTGTTCGCGCTGCTGATGGAGGCCGCCTTCGAGCTGGCCCAGCGGTACGCGCCGGACCGGTCACGGGGGAGGATCCGGTGAGGGCGGCCGGTGCGGCGCGTGCTGCGCTCACCGCCGTCGCCGCCGTCACCGCACTCGGGCTCTCGGCCTGCGCCGGCGGCCCCTCCCTGGAGAACCGCTCCGCGATCACCGCCTCCCCCGGCGACAGCCACGATCTGGCCATCGGCTCGGCGGGCTTCACGGAGAGCGAGCTGCTGGCCCAGATGTACGCGGCGCTGCTCCAGCACGCCGGCTACCGCACCCACGTCCTGACGGTCGGCAACCGTGAGCTGTACGAACCGGCCCTGGAGGCCGGGCAGATCGATGTGGTCCCCGAGTACGCCGCCACCTTCGCTGACTGGCTCAACGCCAAGAACAAGGGGGCCGAGGCGGCCCCGGTCGCCTCGCCGGACCTCGACGCGACCATGGCCGCGCTGCGCCGCCTCGCCGGCCCCCGCGGTCTGACCGTGCTCCCGGCCGGCCGGGCCGTCGACCAGAACGCCTTCGCGGTGAGCGCCGCCCATGCCCGCCGGCACCACCTCAAGACCCTCGGCGACCTGGGCCGCGCCAAGCTGCCGGTGCGTCTGGCGGCGGGCGAGGAGTGTGTCCAGCGGCCGTTCTGCGCACCGGGGCTGAAGAAGAAGTACGGGATCCACCTCACCGCCATCGACCCGAAGGGTGTCGGCACCACGCCCGCCAAGCAGGCCGTCCAGAACGGTCAGGACCAGATGGTGCTGACCACCAGCACCGATGCCACCCTCGACCAGTTCGGCCTGGTGCTGCTCGCCGACGACAAGAAGCTCCAGAACGCGGACTACGTCGTCCCCGTCGTCCACCGCGCCCGCGCGGGCAGCGCACGGGTGGCCGCCGCGCTCAACCGGCTCAACAAGGTCCTGACCACCGCCGATCTGGCCCACCTCAATGAGGAGGTGGACAGCTGGCGGCGCCTGCCGGCGGATGTGGCCCGCAACTACCTGCGGTCCGAAGGACTGTTGCCCAGGGGGTGACGCCCGCCGGCGCGGGGAACGGGGAGCAGGGAGCGGGACGGTGGGGCGGCGGGGCGTTTCACGTGAAACAGCCCACCCCGCCCCGCGCCCTCACTCCGTGGGAACGGAATCCACCTCGGCCCGCTCGCGCGGCACCCCTTGCTCGTCGGAGCCGATGGTGCGGCGCAGCGCCTCATGGAGCTTGGTCGGGGTGAGGACGCCCAGGAAACGGTGGCCGTCCAGCACCGCGATCCAGCCCGCGTCATGCTTCAGCATCTCGCTGAAGGCTGCCTTGAGCGTGCTGCTCACCGGCACCCAGGCCTCCATCCGGCGGGCATGACCGGCGACCGTGCCCGCCACCGCGGCCAGTTCCTCCGTGCCCGCCCAGCCGTGCAGTGCGCCCTCCTCGTCGAGCACCACCGCCCAGCGGGCGCCCTCGGCCCGCAGCCGTCTTCCGGCGTCCGCCGCCGGTTCGCCGAGCCGCACGAGCGGAGGGCGTTCGAGGTCGCCACGGTCGATCCCGGTGACCGAGAGCTGCTTCAACGCGCGGTCGGTGCCGACGAATTCGGCGACATAGGGGGTGGCGGGGGCGCCGAGGACGCTCGCGGGGGTGTCGTACTGCTCGATCCGGCCCTCCCCGTAGACCGCGATCCGGTCGCCGAGCCGGATGGCCTCCTCGATGTCATGGGTGACCAGCAGCACCGTCTTGTGCAGGGTGGCCTGCAGCCGCAGGAATTCCTTCTGCAGCCGGTCGCGGACGACCGGGTCGACCGCGCCGAACGGCTCGTCCATCAACAGCACCGGCGGGTCGGCGGCGAGCGCACGGGCCACCCCGACCCGCTGACGCTGGCCACCGGAGAGCTGGTCGGGGTAGCGCGAGCCGTGGACCGCCGGGTCCAGGCCCACCAGGTGCAGGAGTTCGGCGGCCCGCTCGCGGGCCCTGGCCTTCTTCCAGCCGGTCAGAAAGGGCACGGTGGCGGTGTTGTCGAGGACGGTGCGGTGGGGGAAGAGGCCGGTCTGCTGGATGACATAGCCGATCCGGCGGCGCAGGGCGACCGGGTCGACCCCGGCGACGTCCGCACCGTCGACGGAGATCCGGCCGTGGGTGGGGTCGATGAGCCGGTTGACCATCATCATGGTCGTCGTCTTGCCGCAGCCGGACGGTCCGACCAGCGTCACCAACTCCCCCTCTCCGACCTCGAAGGAGAGGTCGTCGACGGCGGTGGTCCCGTCGGGGTAGCGCTTGGTGACGGACTCGAACCGGATCATTGCGCCATTGAATCCCGCGGGGTGCGAACCGACCCGTCACACGGGCAATCGGGTGGCCGCCGGCGCCGGGGACGTACGGGCCGGGCCGACGGCCCGTGCGGACGCGTCCCGTCGAACGGGGGGCCGGACAGCCCCGGTGCGCGGGGCCGTACGAGTTGCTTCCGCCGCACCGCCTCTCCTCCTGCCGCGTCCGGCCCCACCGGCGTGCTTACGATCCCCTTCGGCCACCGTTCGGAAGGGTGGAAGGGAACGCCACGATGAGAGCCGTAGCAGTCAGCGCATTCGGTGAGAAGCCGCAGCTCATGGATCTTCCACAGCCCGAACCAGGGCCCGGTGAGGTTCTGGTGCGGCTGTCCGCCGCCGGACTCAACCCCGTCGACTGGAAGCTCGCCGACGGCATGTTCGGCGATGCCGTGCCGGCGGCCTTCCCCCTGGTCCTGGGGTCGGACGGGGCGGGCGAGGTCCTGGCGATCGGGAACGGCGTACGGCGATTCACCGTCGGCGACGCGGTGTTCGGCCAGTTCCAGCGGCCGGAGCAGGGCGGCGGTTCCTACTGCGAGCTCGCCGTCACCGACGAGAGCCGCCTCGCGCACGCCGCCCGGAGCGTCACCTACGCCACGTCCGCGGGACTGCCGACGGCCGGCATGACCGCGTACAACCTGGTCGAGGAGACCCGGGTCACCGAGGGCACCCGGGTGCTGGTCGTCGGTGCGACCGGCGGCGTCGGCACCTTCGTCACCCAGCTCGCGGCCGGCCGCGGCGCCGAGGTGATCGCCACCGCGCGCCCGTCGAAGGCGGAGCTGATGCGGACCCTGGGCGCCGCGGAGACCGTCGACCACGCCGCGGGCCCGCTCGCCGACCAGGTCCTGGCGGCCCATCCGGACGGCGTCGACGTGCTGATCGACATGGTCGGCGGGCCCGCCGAGTTCCGCGAGCTGACCCGGACCGTACGCGACGGCGGGACGGCCGTCTCGCTCCTCGGCTCGGCCGACGCCGATGAGCTGACCGACAACAACCTGCGCGGCTTCAACTTCGTCAACCGCCCCTCCCCGCAGTTGCTGGAGATCCTTGCCGGCCAGGTCGACGCGGGCCGGCTGACGGTCCTCGTGGGACGCGAGGTCTCGTTGGAGGAGGCGCCGGAAGCCTTGGAAGCCAGCCGCAGCGGCCGGGCACAGGGCAAGACGGTCCTGGCGATCTGAGCGGACTCAGGGCCCGGCGGCGTCGCGGGCGAGCCGACGGGCCCGCAGCGTCCGGGCCGCCGGCGGACCCGCCGCGGCCAGCGCCGCGGTCAGCGTGCCGGCGCCGACGATCAGCCAGACGCCGGTGAGCAACGGACCGGTGAGCGCATCGGCGTAGGCGCCCGCGGCGGGCCGGGAGATCACGGCGGGCAGCGCCTCCAGCGCCCGGTCGCGGACCAGCGCGAGCGCGGCGGCCAGCAGGGCGGCGGCCGCCGCGCAGCCCAGCCCCGTACAGATCAGCGCCCGCCGCCGCTGCCGCGCCAGCAGCAGCCCGCCGGTCAGGCACAGCGCCGCGGCGGGCGGCAACAGCAGCGCCCCGGTCCGCACGACCCGGTAAACGGCCCGTATCCGCGGCACGTCCGGTGCCTTCAGCAGCACGATCTCCACCCCGGCCCGCGGCACCCGGCGGAGGAGGTCCAGGCCCATGCCGTTGTGCGACAGCTGACGCTTGACCCGTTCCACGACCGGTGTGAGATCGAGGGTGACCGCGGAGCGGCCGGAGGCGGTCAGACTGCCGTCCAGGCTCCGGTGGGCGGTCCGGTGCACCCCGTTCCACACCGCGGGAAAGCCGCGCCCGGTGACGACCTGCCGTACCTGCGTGGCCACGAACTGGCGCAGGCCGCGGGTGAAGTGCTTGCGCAGCGCGGGACGCTCGGCGCGCGGGACGGCGTCCAGCAGCCCGTCGAGCCGGACATGCGCCATCACCCCGTCCGTCACATCGTCGACGACCGCGTGCTGCACGGCGGGGTTCTGGGCCAGCGGTGCCACCGCCGCCACATAGCTGTCGGTCTCGGTCAGCTCGGCCCGCGCCCAGGTCGCCGCCAGCCCCATCGGCAGCAGCAACGCCCCGCACAGCAGCAGCACCCCGCCGGCCACCGCCCGCCCGCGCCGCCATGGCGACCGCTCCCGCTCCGGCACCCGCCCGCCGGGGTGTAGGGGAGCGTTCGCCGACATCGCGTCTGGTCCTTCCTGCCCGGCGGACCCATGGACCGGCCGGGCGCGGGACGTCCCCCCGCAGCGCGCTCCACGGCCTGCTTCCAGGCAAGTGCGAACCCTCGCCGCCCGCGAGCGGGGCCGGTGCCAACGGGTGACCCGGCGGGCGGCTCCGGCTCCGGCGCCGGGTGACCCGGCGGGCGGCCGTGGGCTCAGCGCGGCCCATGGGTTCAGCGCGCCGCGGCGCCGCGCCGCCGCCGTACCGCCCGCACCACTCCCGGCCCGAGCAGCGCGGCGGCCGCGGCAGCCGCCGCCCACCACCCCCAGGCGTCGCCGGCCCCGGCGTCCGCATGCGTCTCCGGCAGGTCGTCCAGATCGCCGGAGCAGGCCGTGGGGGCGAAGGATTCGTCCACGTAGACACAGACCGTGGCGGCGGCACGCAGGGTGCCGGGGGCGGCGCTGCCGGTGCGGCCGGCCCGGTCGCCGAGCACGGCCGTGGCGGTGAACACCTGGATGTCGTGCGCGGGCAGATCGGAGCGCCAGATCACCTTCTGCCGGCCCACGCCGCGCCCTTCGACGGTGGCGCCGGCCGCGGTGGCGGAGGTCGTGGTGGCCGGCATCTCCTGCTCGATGCGGGCCCGGTGGACGGCGGTGGGGCCCAGGTTGTGCACGGTGATGCGGTAGTCGAGCCGTTTTCCGGCCTCGGCGTCGTCCCGGCCGTCGGTCACCGCCACCGTCACCGAGACGGCGGGGGGCGCCGGGGCGTACCCGGCGGCGGGCAGCGCGTGCGGGACGTACGCGGTGCCGGGCAGGGCCTGTGCGACGTACCCGGCGGCGGGCGGTGCCTGCGGGGCGTACGCGGCGGCGGACGGTCCGGGGAGCGTGGCGGCGCACAGCAGCGCGCAGACAACGGCGGTTCTCATGTCGTCATCCGAGCACCGCGGCCCCCGTCACCGGCGGCAGGCGGCCTTCTCCCGGGCCGGGTTCACCCGAGTGAGGGGCCGTGGCCGCCGCCCCTCACCCGGGCGGTGGCCACCGCTCAACGCCGGTGCGGTCCCGACCGGTGCACCGGACCATGGGAGTCCTCGCAATGGCCGGCCTCCTCCTGCGCGCCGGCCCCGGGCCGCGGCCCCAGTGTCAGCACGTCGTCGGGCGAGCCCTGTTCGCCGACGTGGTCGACCTGGAGGGTGGCGTGGCTGATGCCGTACTCGCCGCTCAGCAGCTCCTGCAGACCGCGGCGGACCTTGTGGCAGTCGCCGCCCGGCGCCACCAGGATGTGCGCCGAGAGCGCCGGCTGCCCGGAGGTGATCTGCCAGATGTGCAGATCGTGCACCTCGACGACCTCGTCCGTGGCGACCAGACGCTCGCCCAGCGCGTCCGGGTCGACACCGGCCGGTGCGGCCTCCATGAAGATCCGCCCGGATTCGCGCACCAGCCCCGTACCGGCCCGCAGCATCAGCGCGACGACCACCAGCGAGGCGATCGCATCCGCCCGCTCGAAGCCCGTCGTCAGCACGATCAGACCGGCGAGCGCGGTGGCGACGAAGCCGAACAGGTCGGTGAGGATGTGCTGGTAGGCACCCTCGACGTTCAGGCTGGAGCGGTTGGCGCGGGACAGCAGCCAGGTGCAGATCAGGTTCACCACGATCCCGGACAGCGCGGTGACCAGCACCAGTCCGCCGGTCACCGCGGGCGGCGAGATCAGCCGCTGGACCGCCTCGTACGCCAGCCAGACCGACAGCAGCAGCAGGGTGATGCCATTGGCCTGTGCGGAGAGGATTTCGGCGCGCTTGAGGCCGTAGGTGTACCCGCCGCGCGCGGGCCGTGCCGCCAGCCGCATCGCGACCAGGGCCAGCACGATCGAGACCGCGTCGGTGAGCATGTGGGCGGCGTCCGAGATCAGTGCCAGGGACTGCGCCAGGACACCGATGACGACCTCGACCGCCATGTACGCGGTGAGCAGCAGGAGCGCGCTGCGCAGCCAGCGCCGGTCGGCGTCCGGTGCGACCCCGTGGGCGTGGCTGTGGCTGTGCCCGTGGCTGTGGGCGTGCTCGGTCATGGGCGCGCTCCTTCCTGGCTCCCTGCTGCGAAGCAAACCGCACTTCAGCAAAAGATCCAAAGGCTGCATCGGTGACCGTTGTCATTACCGTCGAACGGCCTATCGTGCCTGGTCAGAGCGGTGCGGACGGAATGGGGAGCGGGGCCGGGAAACGGAATTCGGATGTCCGCTCCCGGCTGGCGTGGGAAGCCGCCGGGGCGTGTGCGCCCGGGTAGCATCCGGCGCTATGAGCGCTACGGGCGAGACCGTGCGGCCCGCACCCGGCAAGGGCCAGATCCTGGCGGTACTCGGCCTGCTGGCCGCCGTCGCGATCCTGTACGGGTACCACGACGGCCTCCCCTTCTGGCTGGGTGCCCTGACCGGCGTGGTCGCCGTGCTCGGCTACCTGGTCTGCTTCGACTCCCCGCGCGGCATCTGGCAGTGGCTGCCGGCCGGGGTGGGTTTCTGCGCGGCGTTCCTGTTCGCGTGGCAGTTCCTGCTCGTGGTGCTGGGGTGAGCGAACGGGTCCGTCCCGCGGGTTGAGCCAGGGGCAGGGGCCGCCGCGCGGGTCGACCGGGGCAAAGCGGCCCCCGCGCGGGTTGACCGGGGGGCAGCGGGACCGCGTGAGACGACCGGTCAGTAAAGTTCGGCTCCCGTCCCCCGGACCGGTGCCCCTTCGTCGTCTTCGCCGTCGACGGGTTCCCCGGCTCCGGTCCCTCCCGACCTCTGAGGTACTCGGCAGTGAGCCCCGCACCACCCGCCCCGGCCGCTCCTGAACCCGTGTCCGTCGTCGGCATCGGGGCCGATGGCTGGGACGGACTGCCCGCCGCCTCCCGGCAGGCCCTGCAACGGGCCGAGGTGCTGATCGGCGGCCCCCGCCAGCTCGCGCTGCTGCCCGGCGAGTGCGGCGGCGAGCGCGTCCCGTGGCCCTCCCCCCTGCGCCCCGCCGTCCCCGGACTGCTCGCCGCGCACGCCGGGCGCCGGGTGTGCGTGCTGGCCAGCGGCGATCCGATGTTCCACGGCATCGGGCGGACCCTGACCGAGGTGCTGGCGGAAGCGGAAGGGGCAGCGGGATCGGAAGGGGAAGCGGAAGCGGCCGCGGCGACCTCGCAAAAGCCCCAGCAGCCCCAGCAGCCCCAGCAGTCCGGGCAGACACAGCAGTCCGGGCAGACCCAGTCACCCCACCCGCCCCGCCTCCGGATCTTCCCCCACCCCTCCTCCGTCTCCTACGCCTGCGCCCGCCTCGGCTGGCCGCTGGAGGACACCGAGGTCATCACGCTCGTCGGGCGGCCCGCCGAAAATCTGGCCCGCGCGCTGTACGACGGCCACCGCCTGCTGGTGCTGTCCGCCGGTGCCGGCACCCCCGCCGAGGTCGCCGCCCTGCTGCGCGCCCACGGCTTCGGCCCGACCCGGATGCGCGTACTGGAACAACTCGGCGGCCCCCGGGAACACACGGCCGAGGGCACCGCCGACGGCTGGGACGCGCCGCCCGCCGACCCCCTCAACGTCATCGCCCTCGACTGCCGGCGCGCGCCCGGCACCCCGCCGCTGTCCACCGTTCCCGGCCTCCCCGACGCCGCCTACGAACACGACGGCCAGCTCACCAAGCGCCATGTCCGCGCCGCCACCCTCGCCGCGCTGGCGCCCGCCCCCGGCGAACTCCTGTGGGACATCGGCGGCGGCTCCGGCTCCATCGCCATCGAGTGGCTGCGCGCGCACCGCACCTGCCGCGCCATCGGCGTCGAGCGGGACGCCGTACGGGCCGAGCGGATCGGCCGCAATGCGCGCTCGCTCGGCGTCCCCGCGCTGCGCGTCGTCCACGGCTCCGCGCCCGCTGCCCTGGACGGACTGCCGACGCCGGACGCGGTGTTCATCGGCGGCGGGCTGACCGCCCCCGGCCTGCTGGCCGCGTGCTGGGAGGCGTTGCCCGCGGGCGGCCGCATCGTCGCGAACACCGTGACGCTGGAGTCCGAGGCACAGCTCGCCGACTGCCACCGGCAGTACGGCGGCGAACTGGTCCGGCTCGCGGTCGCCCATGCGGTGCCGGTCGGCGGCTTCACGGGCTGGCGGCAGGCGATGCCGGTCACCCAGTGGTCGGCCGTGAAGCCGTGGCCGGCCGTGCAGCCGCCGGCCGCCTTCCCGGCCACCTCCCCGTCCCCGTCCTCCCGCCCCCAGGAGACCGAGCAACCATGACCGTCCACTTCATCGGCGCGGGTCCCGGCGCCGCCGACCTGATCACCGTGCGCGGCGCCCGTACGCTCGCCTCCTGCGGGGTCTGCCTCTACGCGGGCAGCCTGGTGCCGCGGGAGCTGCTTGCCGAGTGCCCGCCCGGCGCCCGGCTCATCGACACCGCTCAGCTGGACCTCGACACCATCACCGCCGAGATGGTCCGCGCCCACGAGGAGGGCCACGACGTCGCCCGGCTGCACTCCGGCGACCCGTCCGTCTTCAGCGCGGTCGCCGAGCAGATGCGCAGGCTGGACGCGGCCGGGGTGCCGTACGACGTGGTGCCGGGTGTGCCCGCGTTCGCCGCGGCCGCCGCCGCCCTGGGGCGCGAGCTGACCGTCCCCACCGTCGGCCAGACCGTCATCCTCACCCGCGTCGCCCAGCGCGCCACCCCCATGCCCGAGGGCGAGGACCTGGCCACCCTCGGCCGCAGCGGTGCGCTGCTGGTCCTCCACCTGGCCGCGATGTACGTCGACCGGGTCGTCGACGAGCTCCTGCCGCACTACGGCGCCGACTGCCCGGCAGCCGTCGTCGCCATGGCCTCCCGCCCCGATGAACTGGTCCTGCGCGGCACCCTCGCCGACATCGCGGGACAGGTGAAGGCCGCGGGCGTGGTCCGTACGGCCGTCATCATGGTCGGCCGCACGCTGGGCGCCGAGCAGTTCCGCGACAGCCACCTCTATTCGGCGGACCGGGAACGGCCGCACGGAGGGTGCGGGGCAGATGGGGTCGGTGCAGGTGGGGGCGAAGGCGGTGCACAGGACTCCGTGCCCGCTCCGGCCGACGCTCCCTGAATATCAGGGCAGACGCAGACGCAGACGCAGACGCAGACACAGACGCAGACGCAGACACAAAGACGCAGACACAACGACGCAGACGCACCGGAGCCCCGGGACGGAAGGTCCCGGGGCTCCGGTGCGTCCTGCTGATGCGGGACGTGCCGGCCTCAGAGGCTGGTGGCGTGCACCGCGCCCATGACGGAGCCGGCGACCTGCGCAGAGGCACCCTCGGGGGAGACCGACGCGCCGGCGCCGAGGAAGCCGCCGACGTTGGCGGAGACGCCGTGCCCGGCGATCTCGGCACCCGTGTTGGCGCCGCCGGCGACGAGACCACCGGAGATGTTCTCGAGCTCGCTGTCGGAGATCTCCGTGGCGGCGGTGAAGTCGTTGCGCATGGTGTGCCCTTTTCGTTAATGCTGTGGATTCTGAACCAATGCAGGCCGAATTGTGGAGCAATCCGTCCGCAACACGGGCGCCTGGCACCGGGCACCGGAAACCGGACACCGGGGGAATGACGCGCGTAATGGCGTCCGCGTGTTCATGAAATGCAATCACGGAGAGGGGTTTCGCGGCAACTCTCCGACTGGTTTTCCGGCGGCGCGAAATTCGGCGCCACAACCGCCCTGACGTGCGCCTTTGTCCGGTTCTTGCCTGATGGGGCGCACCGGGTATCCACCGAGTGGGATGGCGTGAGATGTCTGCATTTTCCGCGTAACACGGGTTGTGGCGCGGGTTGTCATGCCGGTTGCCGCAGGGATGATGAATTCACGCCGAAGCCCTGAAATGCCCTTTGGTTTGCCGGGGGTGCGGCACGTCCCTGGCAGGGGCGGTCGCAGTCGCGCTTTCAGTTTCCGCTTTCCGGCTTTGGTTTATGGGTTTTCGGTGAAGGTTCCGCACCGAAAGGCGGCACATCCGTTTACGGGCGCCCGTTCGCTGCGCGGCCGCTGCCTGCCCACGGCCTGTCCTCGGACCTGGTCCCGGGCCTGAAGCCCGGCCCCGTCAGGCCCGGTCTCCCCGGGCCCGTCCGGCTGACCATGCGACCGCATAGGGGTGAATGTCCGTTACTCGGCTCCCGGGGGCCGGTAAGGAAGCTGCGACGCCCAAGGGGGGCCGAGCAAAGGAGTGCGCCACGATGCGTACCAGACTGGCCGCCGGTGCGGTCGGCGCCGCCGTCCTGCTGACGCTCTTCGGCGGCAACGTCGCCGGGGCCGACGGCAGGGACCACACCACGCAGGCGACGGCGGCGGACACCCCGGCACAGACGCCCGACAGCTCACCGTGGATGCACGAGCGTCCGGCCACGACGAACGACCGGCCGCTCCGGGTGAACACCCGTCCGGTAGGGCGCTACGACCGCGGGCAAGCCGGCTTCGACCGCAACGGCCGGTTCCGCGACAACCCGCTGCTGCTGACCTCCTGTGCCCTCGGCACGGCGCTGGGCAGGATCACCGGCCGCGGCAACGACTGCGTGGCCAGCCGGTACGGGCTGCGTACCTGACGGGTGCGGGGAGGCGGGGGGAACCCTTCACCGGACCGGCCCTCCCTGACGGGCTTCCCCCGGTCCCCGTGGCTCCGCCCGCCCCACCACCATGCCCGCCCGGTCGATGCAGATGACATCGACCGCGACGGGCGCCCCGCGCAGCACGGCCAGCGACTCGTCCCGCGCCGTCGCCGCCACCAGATCCCCCAGCGGAACGTCCGCCGCGGCGCACAACTGCAGTGCCGCCAGGCCCGTGTTGGCCTCGGCCACCGCCTGCGCCAGCGCCTCGTCCGCGCCGCCCCGCCGGGCGAGCTCCGCCAGGAACCCCTTGTCGACCTGGGACCGCGCGGAGTGCAGATCCAGATGCCCGGCCGCCAGCTTGGACAGCTTGGCGAACCCGCCGCAGATGGTCAGCCGCTCCACGGGATGGCGCCGGATGTACTTCAGCACCGCCCCCGCGAAGTCCCCCATGTCCAGCAGCGCGTCCTCGGGCAGGTGGTGCAGGGCGACGGCGACCTTCTCCGACGTCGAGCCCGTACACCCGGCCACATGCCGCCGCCCCGCCGCCCGCGCCACGTCCACACCGCGCCGGATGGAGTCGATCCAGGCCGAGCAGGAGTACGGCACCACGATCCCGGTGGTCCCCAGGATCGACAGCCCGCCCAGAATCCCCAGCCGCGGATTCCAGGTGCTCCGGGCGATCTCCTCCCCGTGATCGACGGAGATCTCCACCTCGACGTCGGCCGCCGCCCCCGGACCGCCGTACCGTGCCGCGACCTCGGCCAGATGCTCCCGCATCATCTGCCGCGGTACGGGATTGACCGCCGGCTCGCCCACGTCCAGCGGCAGACCGGGCCGGGTCACCGTTCCGACCCCGGGCCCGGCCCTGAACACGACCCCCGACCCGGCCGGCAGCGCCCGCACGGTGGCCCGGACGAGCGCCCCGTGGGTCACGTCGGGATCGTCGCCCGCGTCCTTCACCACCCCGGCCATGGCGGCCGTACGCCCCGGCGCCGGCCCTTCCTCTGTCAGCTCCTCCACCGCCAGCGCGAAGGACGGCGTCTGCCCCTTCGGCAGGGTGATCGTCACGGGGTCGGGAAATTCGCCGCTCAGCAGCGCCGTGTACGCGGCCGTGCTCGCCGCCGTTGCACAGGCCCCGGTCGTCCAGCCGTGCCGCAGCCCGGTGTGCGCGAGCTGCGCGCTGCGCCCGCCCACGGCCTTGCCCGTACCCTGCGGCCCGGTACGGCCCTCACCCGTACGCCCCGTACCCTGCGGTTGCGATTCAGCCACGGAGGAACCCACATCCCATGCCCGACGCAGCCCGCCCGCCGCGCCACGTACTCATCCTCGGCGGCACGACGGAGGCCCGCCGCCTGGCCGCCGCCCTGGCGGTGGAGCCCGCGCTGCGCGTGACGACCTCGCTCGCCGGCCGGGTCGCCGCGCCGCGGCTGCCCGCCGGGGAGGTCCGCATCGGCGGTTTCGGCGGCCCCGAGGGCCAGGCCCGCTGGCTGCGGGAGCACGCGGTGGACGCGCTCATCGACGCCACCCATCCTTTCGCCGACACGATCAGTCACAACGCGGCCGTGGCCGCCGCCACCGCCCATGTTCCCCTGCTCGCCCTCCGCAGGCCCGGCTGGGTACCGGGACCCGGCGACTCCTGGCACCAGGTCACCTCCCTGGACGAGGCCGCCGCCGCCCTCCCCGCCCTCGGCACCCGCATCTTCCTCACCACGGGCCGCATGGGCCTCGCCCACTTCGCCCACCTCACCGGCCTCTGGTTCCTCGTCCGCTCCGTCGACGCCCCCGAGCCGCCGCACCCGCCCCGGATGACGACCCTCCTGGACCGCGGCCCGTTCACCCTGGACGGCGAACGGCAGCTCCTCCGGGACCACCGCATCGACGTCCTGGTGACCAAGGACAGCGGCGCCGCCGCCACCGCCGCCAAGCTGACGGCGGCGCGGGAGGCCGGGCTGCCCGTAGTGGTCGTACGGCGCCCGCCGCTGCCGGAAGGGGTGCCGGTGGCGGCGGACCCGGACGAGGCCGTGCACTGGATCCGCCGCCTTTTCAGCGAGGCCAATGCACGCTGAAGTGATTGGCCTCGCGGACCCTTTTCGCTAATTCCGCGCGGCGTTTTGCCGATTCGGCGGGCTCGTCATCACGGCGGTCGTTTGCCTCTTCCCCGCCGGACTCGCAGGCACTCGCGAATTCGCCCTCCTCCGCGCTCATGAGGCGGACGCCCGCACCGCGTCCGCAAGCCGCCGTGCCACCTCCGGGGTACACCGGCCCAGCTCCACGAGCGGCCGCGGAAAGTGATCCGCCAGCGAGACCGGGTCCACGGCCAGCGACGGAAGGGTGATGCCCGCCCCCTTCAGTGCCGCCCGCAGCTCGCCGCACGCCTGCTCCGCGTCCCTGCGCTTCCCGGCCGCCGGACCGCGCTCCGCCATTCCCATTCCCATTTCCTCTTTTCCTCTTCCTCTTTCCAGGTTCGAGTCCTGACTGGGCTGCGACAGCCCTTTCACGGTCCTAGAGTCGTCACAACGGGCCACTTCCAACAGGGAGTTGGCGTTGCCGTCGGAACGGGACAACGAGGTGACGGGGGAATGGTCGAAAAGAATTCCGAGGAGTACGAGGGCTCGGCCCGCTGGGTCCTCGCCTGCGAACTCCAGCGGTTAAGGGAAGAGTCCGGCAAGTCACTCGCCCAGCTCTCCGAAGAGACCAACTACGACCGCACCTACCTACACCGCCTGGAGACCGGCGAACGGCTCTCCAAGCGCCCGGTCATGGAGGCCCTGGACCGGGTCTACGGCACGGGCGAGCTACTGGTGCGGCTGTGGGGGCTGGCGCGGCTGGATGCCTTCAAGGACAAGTACCGGGAGTTCATGGAGTGCGAGGCGAAGGCGACCATCATGCACAAGTACATGATGGTCATCCCGGGGATTTTGCAGACCGAGGACTACGCCCGAGTGGTGCTCTCCTCCGTGCCGTCGCTGCTCACGAATCCAGACGAGGTGGACGAGTTGGTGGCCGCACGCATGGGAAGGCAGGAGTTGCTGGGCCGCTCCCCGGCACCGAGCATTCGTGTCATCTTCGACGAGTCGGTGCTTCGGCGTCCTACGGTCGATCGCCGGATTTGGCACGAGCAACTCGCCCGCATCGCAAGTGCGGCGGAGGCGCCGAACCTGACGATTCAAGTGCTTCGGTTCGATGCCGGAGTCCACGACTTGATGGGCGGCTCCCTGTCGCTCCTGTGGATGGTGGATGGGAGCGGCGTTGCCTACCTGGAAGGCAACAAGTCGGGTGGCCTGGTCGAAGAGCCGGAGGAGGTCGCGAAGTACCGCTTGTCCTACGATCGGCTCCGAGATCTGGCGCTCCCGCCACCCGCTTCGGCGGCGTTCATCCAGCAGTTGGTGGAGGACAGCACACCATGAGGACGACTCCTGATTCGACTGTCATAGCGTGGCGCAAGAGTAGCTACAGCGATGGGGGGGACGGGAACTGCGTCGAGATCGCCGACGGCGTCCCTGGCGCCGTTCCCGTTCGTGACAGCAAGACCCCGACCGGTGGTGTGCTGCTGTTTCCGGCCGAGGCTTGGTCGGCGTTCATAGCCACCGTGAAGGCTGAGCATCTGAGCTGAGGACAGCAGGAGGGCCGCAAGTCATGAAGACGATCCTGAACCCGGCCGCCATCGCGTGGCGTAAGAGCAGCTACAGCAACGGCGGCGACGCCAACTGCGTTGAGGTTTCCGACGGTTTCCCTGGTGCCGTTCCGGTCCGTGACAGCAAGAACCCGACCGGTGGTGTGCTGCTGTTTCCGGCCGAGGCGTGGTCGGCGTTCATAGCCACCGTGAAGGGGGACGCATGGACTGGGGAACGCTTCTCGCGACGTTGAGCGGTGGGGTCATCGCGATCTCCGGGACCGTGCTCGCCGATCATCTGCGCCATCGTCACGAGGGCGAGCGCAGCAGCGAGGCCCGGCGGCGGGCGGTGTACATCGAGTTCATCACCGCCGCCGGGGTGGGGCATGCGCGGCTGCGGCAGATTGCCCAGAGCCCGGAGGCCGAGGCCGACCTTGCCGCCGCTGCCCGCGCGGCGCTGAGCGACGCAGGGATCCAGGAAGTGCGCGAGCGGCTGTTCATCGACGCGACGACCGACATCGCCGGCGCCGGGCAGGCGATGTTCGAGCGGCTGCGCGTTCTTCAGCGGGTCGTCGGTGAGGGTGCCCGGCAGACCTCGCCCGTGTTCCACGACGCCTACCACCCGTATCTCGACGCCGTCTGGGCCTATCGCGTGGCGGTGCGCGAAGAGCTGGAGGGCACGTCCTTCGGCCCCGCGGCCTTCGGGTGGGAGGAGTGGGACGGCACGGACCGGTGTGCGGTCTGCCGCCGTGAGGCGGCGGCCACCGGAGCCTGAATGCCGGGCCTTTGGAGGCCGCCGGTCGTGGGGAATCCCCACGTGGCAGGAGGAGCACGACGATGTCCGATGTCAATGTCCGCGTCCCTGTAGAAGCCAAGGACCGTCTTGCCGCGATCGCTGCCGCCGAGGGCCTGTCCCTGCGCGCCTATCTGACACGCCTGGCAGAAACTCTGCCGACCCCGGCTGAGCGTGCGGACCGCGCCGAGAGGGCTCGCACGGCGCTGAAGCAGTGGAACGGCTATGCCCCGACCGCTGTGGAGCAGCAGGACCTGGACGCTGACCTCGACCGGCGTCTGGCCCAGGCGACCGGCCGCTGAGTGACGCCCTGCACGTTGTCGCTGAGGGCGCCCGGCCGGCATCGGCCGCGTTCCACCGAAGCATTCCGGAAGAGAAATTGGCTGGATGATGTGCTGTCGACGCGAGTGCAGGAACTGTCACCTATGGTGACAGGTTGTCAAACCCTGGGGGAGCGGCGGACGGTGGCATTTTCAAGTCCAGGAAAGGGTTTGGCGTGTATGTGAGGCGCATATAAAAGGGGGAGTGGGGGAATTTTGTCGAATACTAAAGTTGATCCTAAGTCGCTGCGTGCGGCCGCGGTCCATGGCGAAGAGATGCAAGCCGGCACGGGAACTGCCGTGGGAAATCTAAGCGCACAGCATCAGGGCGTGCAAGGCCAGGCGGAGGGATTTCTATTCGCCGGAGAGCTGCTGAAGACCCATCAATCATGGCACGACAGGCTCAATGACGTAAGGGTAGAGTGCGGGGAGATCGCGCGATCTTTAAGTGCGTCTGCGGACAGTTACGAGAAGAATGACGAGAGAACCGCACGGTCATTCACTCGGAATTCCGGAAACGCGGCCGTAGTGGTCCGCCCCGCGGCGCAGAGTGCTGCTCGCCATGACAGCCCTTTTGGGTGATGTGTGATGCCTCTGACTGTGCGAAATCTCGAAGAACTGCGTTTTTCCGCTCTGGAAAGCGCGAAGGAGGAGTGGGCGCAGACTGCCCGCCGGTTCGGGGGGTACAGCGACCGGGCGGACACTCATATGGTCCGTCCGTTGAAGCGTGACTGGTCCGGGGAAGCAGCCGAAAAGGCGCAGAAGCGCATGAGCAGGCTGCACGAGAACTTTCAGTTCAGTAGCCAGGAATGTGCACTGATTCAGACGACCCTGGACGGGGCCATCACCGAACTTCGAGCCAAGCAGAAGATGCTCCATCAGGCATTGGACGAAGCCACCCGGAAGGGCTACAAAGTGGCTCCGACCGGTGAGGTCATATATGCCGATGAAGGCGATATACCCACGGGAGATCCTGACGCGGGACTGCCGGCGAAAGAGCAGCAGCGGCGCACTCTTGAGGAAGATATTTTCGCTGTCCTGCGCGATGCCGAAGAGATTGATGCCCGCTATCGCGTCGCTCTGATGAGACTGCGGGTGGGCCGGGGGCTCGCCGTAAACAGTCTGGAATCTCAGCGGGATGCCTCGAATATTTCCAAGATCGCCGGAGTGGCTGTTGGGCTTGAATCAACCCCGGGAAAGGGAACGGACCCGAAGAAGGTCCGGGACTGGTGGAAGGGGCTGAGCAAGGAGGAGCAGGAGGAGCAGATGGCGCTCAATCCGAGTGTCATCGGAAACCTCGACGGTATTCCCGCGAAGACTCGCGACAAGGCGAACCGTGTCAACCTTGACAGGATGATCGCCTGGTATCCGCCGGGCAGGCCTATGTCGCCAACTGTTGCGCGGCAACGTGAGGGATTCGAGGCGATCAGGAACCGTTTGGAGAGGGATTCCGGAAAGGTTCCGGAACCGCTGCTGCTCGGCATCGGGCCGGAGGGCCAGGGGCGGGCCATCCTGTCGTACGGAGATCCCGATACGGCGGATAACGTCGCTGCCTATGTGCCCGGGCTCAATACTCAACTCAGGGATGTCGGGGGTGAAGACGGGAACCGTGCGCGGAGCATCTGGGATTCGGCGAGGGACGCCGGGGACGGTAAGAAGACAGCCTCCATCGTCTGGTTGGGATATGACGCCCCGCAGGCAGGCACGGACAGGTTTTCTGAGAGCGATATTTCGGTCGCTGACCGCGAGCGGGGCCAACAGGGTGGTGCGGCGTTCGGCAGATTTCTCGATGGTGTCCAGACCACGCATCAAGGTGACCGTCCCCATGTGACAGCCATTGGTCACAGTTATGGTTCGTTCACGGTGGGGCAGGCCGCCCAGCGTGAGGGAGGAATTCCTGCGGACGACATCATCTTGGTGGGCAGTCCCGGAACTGGTGCCCAGAAAGCTGAACAGCTTGGGGTGGGAGCAGACCATGTGTGGGTAGGTGCGGCAGAGAGTGATCTGGTTACTCATGCTCCGAGTGACTTTGAACTCCTGCCCGGTGGGGCTATTGCACATTTGTTGGATCCGCATGAACTGCATTTCGGGCAGGATCCAGCCAGTGAGGAGTTCGGCGGGCGGAGATTCGATGTCGCACACGGTGACTCACCGAGTTCTCACTCGAATTACTTTGACGCGGACAAGGGCGGCAACTCGCTAGGGAATATGGGCTCGATTGTGGCCGGGCATCCGGAAAAGGTGACCATTCAGGGGAGGAGGTGAACGCGATGGGGCGACGGAAGATCCTCCTGGCAGTTGTCGGCGTAGTGCTCGCTTCCGCCTGTCTCGACGGCTGTTCGTTCAGTCGAGAGGAGGACCCCGAGCCGACCATGAAGGTGAGCGAGGCTGTCAAGCGAGTCGACTCTGTTCTGGGCGATGCGGTCAAGGCGGTACACCCTCGCCTTAAATGGCGGGATGGGCCGATCAGGACGACGGAACGCAGGAATTCATTCACGAATACCGCGAATGGTGAATTGACCGTTGGCAGGACTCGTCATCTGCGCACCAAAGTGTCGAAGCGAAAGCTTGCGGAGCTGCTGACCGTGGTCGATAAACGTTGGAGGGCAGCGGGGTTCAAGATGGGTCAGATGCACGCCGAAGTTCCTTCGCTTTCCGGCACGGCGTCCGACGGCTGCACTGTCAAAGTCTCGATGAGTGGCTTCGGCGAGGTTCGTTTTGATGCCGGTGTCGGTGCCGTATCTCCAGGGGAGGGGTTTCACCTCGATGGAGAGGAGGGTGACACCTTCCCCAAGGCGCCCGATGGCGGGCCCGATTACACACCGGACGTGCAGGATTCCTACTGGTCCAAGTGAGGCACACGCTGCTGCCCCGCATGCACGGCCACGTCACGAGGGTGTGGTGGCTCCTGATCGCCCGGGAGCCACCATCCCTGCATGGCGCGTTACTTCTCCGGATACCTCCGCGGCGTCCACACGATCTCCGTGCCGTCGTCGCGCCGTACCGCCTGGGTCTGGGAGGAGCCGATGATCAAGAGGGTGCGCATGTCGACCTGGGTGGGGTCGAGGTCGGCCAGGCGCACCGTGCGGACGGATTCCTCGGGGCCGCCGATGTCGCGGGCGAGGATGACCGGGGTGTCGGGGGCGCGGTGCTCCAGGAGGAGTTCGCGGGCCACTTCGTCACCTGCGGCAATAACAGCCATGCCAAGTCCGCATGTGCAATGACCGGTGCATCTTCCCGCGGTACAGCTGGTGCCGCGCCGCCTGCCGTCACCCTTTCGGACGCCTCCGTGGCGTACCTGTCACTTCCCAACGCACCCAAGATGACGATGGGCTCATCTCGGGGGCTCTGCATCGGCAGAGGGGTGTCTACCTGAGCTTGACTTGATGTGTCTAGTGTCATTGGACTTACACTGATGAAGTACCGGGATCTGATCAAAAAGATCAGTGACGCAGCCAAAGCCCAGGGTCTCGCCTTTGACCTCGTCCGTCAGAAGGGCAGTCACCAAACCTGGGTGTGCGGCAGCACCCGCGTCGTGATCCCCAAGCACACCGAAGTCAACGAACTCACTGGTCAGGGCATCTGTAAGACGCTCGAACCGGAACTCGGAGAAGGGTGGTGGCGATGACTTCCTACCGTGTCACAGCTCGCCGCGCGGGTGAATGGTGGGCCCTGGAGGTCCCGGACCTTCCAGGGGTGTTCAGCCAGGCCAAGCGCCTCGACAAGGCAGACGAGGCGGCCCGCGAGGCCATCGCCGTCATGCTCGATGTCGAGACCGAGGACGTCGAGGTGAGGATCGAGCCGGTGCTGCCGCGTGAGGCTGTCCAGGCCATCAAGGCGGCGGAGAAGGCCGAGAAGGCTGCCGAGGACGCGAGGAAGGCCGCCCAGAAGGCAATGCAGGAAGCCGCGGCCACCCTGACCGAGTCGCTGAGTCAGCGGGATGCCGGTCGGGTTCTCGGGGTTTCCTTCCAGCGCGTATCGCAGCTCCTGCGGGCCCGGCCGAGCGCTTCGGCGCCGAAGACCGCGGTCAAGGCGACGAAGGCCGGGCGGGCCCGCTCCGGTCACGACGAGCGTTCCGGCAGGCAGAAGCGTTCGCAGCGGGGCAGGGAATTGTCCGGATGACCCGTTAACCCCTGCCGGTAACCGCTGCCGGTTTCAGTTCTCCGGATACCTCCGCGGCGTCCACACGATCTCCGTGCCGTCGTCGCGCCGTACCGCCTGGGTCTGGGACGAGCCGATGATCAAGAGGGTGCGCATGTCGACCTGGGTGGGGTCGAGGTCGGCCAGGCGCACCGTGCGGACGGATTCCTCGGGGCCGCCGATGTCGCGGGCGAGGATGACCGGGGTGTCGGGGGCGCGGTGCTCCAGGAGGAGTTCGCGGGCCTTGCCGACCTGCCAGGTGCGGCTGCGGGAGCCGGGGTTGTAGAGGGCGAGCGCCAGGTCGGCGGAGGCTGCCGCGTGCAGGCGTTCGGCGATGACTTCCCAGGGCTTGAGGCGGTCGGAGAGGGAGATGACCGCGTAGTCGTGGCCGAGGGGGGCGCCGGCGCGGGCGGCGGCGGCGTTGGCGGCGGTGACGCCCGGGAGGACCCGTACGGGGATCGCGCGGTACGGGTCCTGGGAGGCGACCTCCAGGACGGCGGTGGCCATGGCGAAGACGCCGGGGTCGCCGCCGGAGACCACGGCCACCCGGCGGCCGCGGCGGGCCAGGTCGAGGGCGAGTTCGGCGCGTTCGGACTCGACCTTGTTGTCGGAGGCGTGGCGGCGCTGGCCGGGGCGCAGCGGGACACGGTCCAGGTAGGTGGTGTAGCCGACGAGGTCTTCGGCGGCGGCGAGGGCGCCGCGGGACTCGGGGGTCAGCCAGAGGGGGCCGGCCGGGCCGGTGCCGACGACCACGACTTCGCCGGGGAGGGCGGGGGTTGCGGCTGCCTCGCCGGACCTCTCTGGCGATGCGGCCGAGTCGGTGCGCCCGTCCGGCGATGCGGCCGCCTCTGAGCTGCCGGGCGACGCCGCCGCGGCCGGCGGCAGGTCCGCGATGCGGCTCGGGACGACGCTGACGGCGAAGTACGGGACCGTCTCGGCATCGATGTCCGACAGCTTCTCCGTACGCTCCCCGGACATCGTGGCGCGCTCGACGTACCGGGCCTCGGGGAGGCGGCCGGAGCGTTCCATGGCGCGGCGGACGGCGGGGAAGGTGCGGCCCAGCTTCATGACGACGGCGGTGTCGGTCGAGGCCAGGCGGGCGGTCAACTCCTCCTCCGGGAGCGTGCCCGGGAGGATCGTCAGGACCTCGTCGGCCTCGGCGAGCGGCTTGCCCAGGCGGGCCGCGGCGGCGCTGATGGAGGTGACGCCGGGGATGACCTCGGTCGGGTAGCGGTGCGCCAGCCGCTTGTGCATGTGCTGGTAGGAACCGTAGAAGAGCGGGTCGCCCTCGGAGATGACGGCGACGGTGCGGCCGGCGTCGAGGTGGGCGGCGAGGCGGGCCGCCGCCGACTCGTAGAACTCGTCCAGCGCGCCCCGGTAGCCGCCGGGGTGGTCGGTCGACTCGGTGGTGACCGGGTAGACCAGCGCTTCCTCGATGTGGTCGGGGCGCAGGTGCGCGGCGGCGATGGAGCGCGCGATCGAGCGTCCGTGCCGGGCACTGTGGTACGCGATGACATCGGCGCCGGCGATGACCTCGACCGCCCGGACCGTCATGAGGGACGGGTCGCCGGGGCCGAGGCCGACCCCGTAGAGCCGCCCCGGGCCGGCCGTCGCCGCGACGCTGCCGTCACCGGTTGCCTGCTGCTCGCTCACGCTCACTCTTCCTCGCTCGCCATGGCGTTGATCGCGGCCGCGGCCATGGCGCTGCCGCCACGGCGTCCGCGCACCACGAGGTGGTCCAGCTTCGACGGGTGGGCGATCAGCGCGTCCTTGGACTCGGCGGCGCCGATGAAGCCCACGGGTATGCCGATGACGGCGGCCGGGCGGGGCGCGCCGTCCTCGATCATTTCGAGGAACCGGAAGAGGGCGGTGGGGGCGTTGCCGAACGCGACCACGGCGCCTTCCATCCGGTCCCGCCACAGTTCCAGGGCCGCGGCGCTGCGGGTGGTCCCCGTCCGGGCGGCGAGTTCGGGGACCGCGGGGTCGGTGAGCGTGCACAGCACGTCGTTGTCCGCCGGGAGCCGCTTACGGGTGACGCCGCTGGCGACCATGTTGGCGTCGCAGAGGATCGGCGCGCCGGCGCGCAGTGCCGCGCGGCCACGGGCCACCACCTCGGGGGTGAAGGCCAGATCGCGTACCAGGTCGACCATGCCGCAGGCGTGGATCATGCGGACCGTGACCTGGCTGACGTCGGCGGGCAGGCCGGCGAGGTCCGCCTCGGCGCGGATGGTGGCGAAGGACTGGCGGTAGATCGTCGCCCCGTCCTTCTCGTAGTCGAACGCGGTCACTCTGGCCTCGGGGGTGTCGGGTGCGGGCGGGCTCGGGCAGTTCATAGGACTTCGGGGCAGATCATGGGGTTTCGGGGTGGTGCCGGGACTTCGGGGTGGCTCATGGGGCCGCGGGCGGGGGCGCCTTGGTGCGTGCGGCGGGCGGGGCGCTGCTCGGGGTACCGGTCGCGGCGGTGTCCGGGTCCACCAGTGCTACCCGGTAGCCCTCCGCCGTGGCCAGTACGTCGACCCAGGTGCCGTGCGGGTGGCCGCAGCGGCGTTCGCAGCCGGACCAGTAGACGGGGACGCCCAGGGGAGAGACGGGGGCGCCCTCGGGAGAGACGGGGACGCCCAAGGGTGGGGAGCCGGGGGGTGCTTCGTCCGGGACGGTCGTGCCGGCGGCGACAGCGGCCGTGGCGTCGGCGCGCACGTCGGTACGGGACTTGGCGCAGCCGGGGCGGCCCGTACAGGCTCCGAGGCGGTGCCAGGGGGAGGCCGGGTCGGTGATCAGGCCGGCGGCGGTGAGCTCCGCCAGGCGGTCCGGTGCCGTGGCGGCCGGCAGTCCGGGCAGGACGATGCCGCGCCACGGGGTGAGGCGCAGGGCGCCGGAGCCGTCGGCGCCGGCGATCGCGGTCAGCAGCCGCCACTGGGCCACCGATAGCCGGCCCAGCGGGGCCAGGACCGAGAGCGCCCGGTCGCCGTCGGGGCCCTCGACGATGCCGGGGGCGGCGGAGTCCGCGTACGGCGCGGTGGCGGAGTCCCCGTACGGCGGGGCGAAGGACGGGGCGTCCGGAGGGGAGGTGCGGGCGCCGGGTGCGGGCGCCCCGGCCACGTACGCGGCCTCGATGCCCGCCGACCGCAGCGCCTCGGCCACGTCCCGGGCCCGCAGCCCGTGCCCGTCCGGGAGTTCGCGGACCCGCCAGGCGCCGCTGCCGCTCGCCGCGGCGGCGGTCAGGAAGGCCTCGGCGGCGGTGAGCGCGGCGCGCGGTGCGTCCGGGCCGGCGATCCGCAGCGCCGCCGGATCGTCGCCGACCCGCAGCAGGGCGCCGCCCGCCGGGCCGGCCTCGTCCCCGGCCCGCTCTGCGAGCAAGCTCACATCCCCGCCGAGCGCCGCCACATCGCCCCGCCCGTCGTCCAGAACGAACAGGAAACGGCCGGAGAGGGCGGTCGCGGACTCGCTCGCGCAGAGCAGCGCGTCCAGCTCACGGGCCCACCGTCGCACGTCAGAAGGGGTGTGCCGGTCCAGGCCTGCCAGCGGCGAGGCGAGGATGTTGCGGATGCGTTCATGGCGTTCGGAGGGCAGCAGACCGGCGTCGCGCAGCAGCGCGGCGAGGCGGCCGCCGCAGTCCTCCGCCAGGCCGCGGAGCTCGGCGTTGCCGCGGGAGGTGAGGGAGAGGTGACCGTCGCCGAGCAGGTCCGCGGCGTCGGCCAGGGCAGTTGCCTGACGCACCGTCAAATCTCCGGCGGGCAGCCGGATGCGGGCGAGGTGGCCGTCGGCGGCCTGGTGCAGCCGCAGCGCTCCCGGGCAGGCGTCACCGCGGTCGCGCAGCGGCGGTGCGGCGGCCTGGGACCGTGTCGAGGGGGAGGGCGGCATGGCCGCGAGCATACCCACGGGGGCGGACGCCGATCCGGGCCGGATCCGGCCGGGCCCCTGGCCCGCCGCGTACCCTCCATCCGGCTCTCCGCCCGGCCCGCCGTGTGCTCTCCGCCCGGCCCACCGCCCGCCCGTTCCCCGTCCTGCCGCAGCCCGTCCCAAGGCCCGCTTACCCAGCCCGCCCCCACCCCTTACCATTCAGGTCGGTGGGTCGGCTGGCCCACCGGACGCCAGCGACGGCGCAGGGGCTGCGGCCCCGGGGAGGAAGCCCGGTGAGAATCCGGCGCGGTCCCGCCACTGTGAACCCGGCAGCTGCCGGGCGAGCCAGGAACTCCCGCCGTCCTTACGACCACCCGGGGCGCGGACACCCCGAGGAAGGCCTGCGCTCGCATGCTTCTGCTGCTGTCGACCTCCGACACCGACCTGCTCAGTGCCCGCGCGGCCACGGGCCCGGTGCCGTACCGGCTCGCCAACCCCGCCCGTCTCGACGTCGACGGGCTGCCCGCCCTGCTGGAGGGCTGTGACCTCGTCGTCGTACGCCTCCTCGGCGGCATCCGCGCCTGGGAGGAGGGCCTGGAGGTGCTGCTCGCCGAGGACCAGCACCGGCCGGTCGTCGTCCTCACCGGCGAACAGGCCCCCGACGCCCAGCTCATGGAGCAGTCGACGGTCCCGGTCGGCATCGCGGCCGAGGCGCACGCCTACCTCGCGCACGGCGGGCCCGCCAACCTCGGCCAGCTCGCCCGCTTCCTGTCCGACACGGTGCTGCTGACCGGCCACGGCTTCGAGCCGCCGGAGCCCGCCCCGAGCTGGGGCCCGCTGGAGTGGGAGCCCCGCAACGCGACCGGCCCGCTGGTCGCCGTGCTCTACTACCGCGCGCACCACATGAGCGGCAACACCGGCTTCGTACGGACCCTGTGCGAGCAGATCGAGGCGGCGGGCGGCCGGGCCCGCCCGCTGTTCGTCGCCTCCCTGCGCACCCCCGAACCGGAGCTGATCGAGGAGTTGCGGGCCGCCGACGCCCTGGTCACCACCGTCCTCGCGGCGGGCGGCAGCAAGCCCGCCGACGCCTCCGCCGGCGGCGACGACGAGTCGTGGGACGCGGGCGCGCTGGCCGCCCTGGACGTGCCGATCCTGCAGGCCCTGTGCCTGACCGGGCCGCGCAGCGCCTGGGAGGAGAACGACGAGGGCCTGTCGCCGCTGGACGCCGCCTCGCAGATCGCCGTGCCCGAGTTCGACGGGCGGCTGATCACCGTGCCGTTCTCCTTCAAGGAGGTCGACGAGGACGGCCTGCCGGTCTACGTCGCCGACCCCGAGCGCGCCGCCCGGGTCGCCGGGATCGCCGTCCGGCACGCCCGGCTGCGCCACATCCCGGCCGCGGACAAGCGCCTCGCCCTGGTGCTGTCGGCGTACCCGACCAAGCACTCCCGGATCGGCAACGCGGTCGGCCTGGACACCCCGGCCAGCGCCGTGGCCCTGCTGCGCCGCCTGCGGGCGGACGGCTACGACTTCGGGACCGAAGAGGTTCCCGGCCTGGAGTCCGGCGACGGCGACGAGCTGATCTACGCCCTCATCGAGGCCGGCGGCCACGACCAGGAATGGCTCACCGAGGAACAGCTCGCCCGTAACCCCGTCCGCATCCCGGCCGCCGACTACAGGCGCTGGTACGCGACGCTCCCGCAGGAGCTCCGCGACTCCGTCGAGGAGCACTGGGGGCCGCCGCCCGGCGAGATGTTCGTCGACCGGAGCCGCAACCCCGACGGCGACATCGTGCTGGCCGCCCTGCGCCGCGGCAATCTCCTGATCCTCATCCAGCCGCCGCGCGGCTTCGGCGAGAACCCGATCGCGATCTACCACGACCCCGATCTGCCGCCCTCGCACCACTACTTGGCGGCCTACCGCTGGATCGCCGCCTCCGCGGACGACGGCGGATTCGGCGCGGACGCCATGGTCCACCTGGGCAAGCACGGCAACCTGGAGTGGCTGCCCGGCAAGAACGCGGGCCTGTCCGCGGCCTGCGGCCCGGACGCCGCCCTCGGCGACCTGCCGCTCGTCTACCCCTTCCTGGTCAACGACCCCGGCGAGGGCACCCAGGCCAAGCGCCGGGTCCACGCCACCCTCGTCGACCACCTCGTCCCGCCGATGGCCCGCGCCGAGTCCTACGGCGACATCGCGCGCCTGGAGCAGCTGCTCGACGAGTACGCGGCGATCTCCGCGATGGACCCGGCCAAGCTGCCCGCGATCCGCGCCCAGATCTGGACGCTGATCCAGGCCGCCAAGCTCGACCACGACCTGGGGATGGACGAGCGCCCCGACGACGACGGCTTCGACGACTTCCTGCTGCACGTCGACGGCTGGCTGTGCGAGGTCAAGGACGCCCAGATCCGCGACGGTCTGCACGTCCTGGGCGGCGCCCCGGCCGGTGAGGCGCGCGTCAACCTCGTCCTGTCCATCCTCCGCGCCCGCCAGATCTGGGGCGGTACCTCCGCCCTGCCCGGTCTGCGGGAGGCGCTGGGTCTCGACGAGTCCGCGGCCACCCGGACGACCGCCGACGCGGCCGAGGAGACCGCCCGCGGCCTGGTCCAGGCGATGGAGGACGCGGGCTGGGACCCGGCGGCGGTGCCCGCTGTCGCCGAGGGGCACCCGTCCGCGGTCGCCGACATCCTCGACTTCGCGGCCCGCCAGGTCGTCCCGCGCCTCGCCGCCACCACCGACGAGATCGACCACGCGGTGCACGCGCTGAACGGCGGCTTCGTGCCGGCCGGGCCCTCGGGATCCCCGCTGCGCGGCCTGGTCAACGTCCTGCCGACGGGCCGGAACTTCTACTCCGTCGACCCCAAGGCCGTCCCCTCCCGCCTCGCCTGGGAGACCGGCCAGGCGCTCGCCGACTCCCTGCTGGAGCGCTACCGCACCGACAACGGCGACTGGCCGCAGTCGGTCGGGCTGTCCCTGTGGGGCACCAGCGCGATGCGGACCAGCGGCGACGATGTGGCCGAGGCCCTGGCCCTGCTGGGGGTCCGCCCCGTATGGGACGACGCCTCGCGCCGGGTCAACGGCCTGGAGCCGATCGACCTCGCCGAGCTCGGCCGCCCCCGCATCGATGTCACCCTGCGCATCTCCGGCTTCTTCCGCGATGCGTTCCCGCACGTCATCGGCCTGCTCGACGACGCCGTACGGCTGGTCGCCGGTCTGGACGAGCCCGCGGAGTCCAACTTCGTGCGCGCCCACGCCCAGGCCGACCTGGCCGAGCACGGTGACGAGCGGCGCGCCACCACCCGCATCTTCGGCTCCCGCCCGGGGACGTACGGCGCGGGTCTGCTCCAGCTGATCGACTCCCGTGACTGGCGCACCGACGCCGACCTCGCCGAGGTCTACACCGTCTGGGGCGGCTACGCCTACGGCCGCGGCCTCGAAGGCCGCCCGGCCCGGGACGAGATGGAGACCGCCTACAAGCGCATCGCGGTCGCCGCGAAGAACACCGACACCCGCGAGCACGACATCGCGGACTCCGACGACTACTTCCAGTACCACGGCGGCATGGTCGCCACCGTCAAGGCGCTCAAGGGCAAGGCCCCCGAGGCGTACATCGGGGACTCCACCCGCCCCGAGACGGTCCGCACCCGCACCCTGGTCGAGGAGACCTCCCGGGTCTTCCGCGCCCGGGTGGTCAACCCCCGCTGGATCGAGGCGATGCGCCGCCACGGCTACAAGGGCGCCTTCGAACTCGCCGCGACCGTGGACTACTTGTTCGGCTACGACGCCACCACGGGCGTGGTCGCCGACTGGATGTACGACAAGCTCGCCCAGACCTACGTCCTCGACCCCGAGAACCGCGACTTCCTCCAGGAAGCCAACCCCTGGGCCCTGCACGGCATCGCCGAACGCCTCCTGGAGGCCGAGTCCCGCGGGATGTGGGAGAAGCCGGACGCCGAGACGCTGGCGGCGCTGCGGCAGGCGTTCCTGGAGACCGAAGGGGAGCTGGAGGGGGAGGACTGACGGACGCCGGCCCGGCGGTCTTGCCCGCGGCGGGCCCGGCACCGGCCGCGGGGCGAACCCCGCGGCCGGGGTGCGGCAAGCCCCAGGTGCGGGCCGCCGGGGCCGGTGCGAGGATTTTTCGTGGGGGCGGTTCCTGTGCTGCTCACGGGGCGGAACGAGGAGGCTTCCGGTGACTGCCACGAAGACATGGAACGCCGAGATCAGCATCACCGAGACCGGGGGCGAGGTCCGGGCCGAGGCCCGGCTGCGCGGCAAGGAGGACGGGCAGATGGTGGGCCAGGGGGAGGCCCGTTGCAATCCCGCCGACGAGAACGTCCCGGCCATCGGGGACGAGCTGGCGGTGGCCCGGGCGATGTCGGATCTGAGCCATCAGCTGGTGCAGCGCGCCGCGCACGACATCGAGGTGCATACGGCCCGGCCGGTGGAACGCCTGCGCTTCTGAGGACACCGGCCGGCAGGGCGGAGGTGCGGCTGTGCGCGGCCGCCCCGGGGGACCGTGCGGCCGCGGTCCTCCCTGAGGAGAGCCCCCGGAAGCCCCCTTACGGCATCCCGGCCGGTTACGGCATCCCGGCCGGTCACGGCATCTCCGCCGGGAAGTCCGGTCCGATCGTCAGCGTCACCGCGCCCGGTGCCGCGCCGGCCGACTCCGTGGCCTTGATGCCGGGGAGGCGGGACGACAGCACCTCGCTCTGCGTCTTGAGCGCGGCCGGGTAGCTGACGGTGGTCTTGTCCGTCGCCGGGGCGTTGCCGGTGCCGACGACGGTGAAGCCGAGCCCCCGCAGCTGGCCGGCGGCGGAGGCGGCCCGGCCGGGTACGCCGGTGCCGTTGAGGACGCGGACCCGCACGGCGTGGGCGGTCACCGGGTTCTTCGCGGCCTCGGCGAGCTGCTGCTTTCCGGCGGCGCCGATCTCGCGGTCGTGCGCCAGGTCGCTGAAGAGCCGGCCGGCCTGCGGGTACTGCCAGACGACATTGGCCTTGTCGGTGGGGACATCGGCCTCGCGGTAGTAGTTGGGGACGGTCAGGAAGGTGAGACGGTCGGTGGGGATGTCCTTGACGGTCGCGGCCAGGTCGTAGAGCGGCTTGATTCCGGCCAGGTCCTTGTCGGTGGTGAGGGACTTGGTGGCCGAGTTCAGGAAGTCGTAGAGCTCGCCGGGGCTGGTGAGCTTGGACTGGGCCTTGGCGCCCAGGGCCTTCATGAATTCCTGCTGGCGGCCGATGCGGCCGAGGTCGGAGCCGTCGCCGACGCTGTAGCGGGTGCGGACGTAGCCGAGCGCCTTCTCGTCCCGGACGTTCTGGCAGCCCGCGTCCATGTCGAGGTGGGCCTTCTTGTCGTGGATGGCGTGCTTGGGGCAGACCTCTATGCCGCCGAGCGCGTTGACCATGCCCTTGAAGCCCTGGAAGTCGACCGAGGTGAAGTGGTCGATGCGCAGTCCGGTGTTCTTCTCGACGGTCTTGATGGTGCAGGCCGCGGCCTTGCGGATGTCGCCGGAGTCACCGCCGATCGAGAACGCCTCGTTGATCTTGAAGTGGTGCGGGGACGACTTCGAGCCGTTGCCCCGGGTGCAGGCGGGGATCTGCACCCAGGAGTCCCGGGGAAAGGACAGCGCGGTGGCCCACTTACGGTCCGCGGCGATGTGCAGCACCATCAGCGTGTCCGACTGCATGGTGGTGAGGTTCCTGCCGTACTTGGCGTTGGCACCCGCGCGGCTGTCGGAGCCGACGACCAGGATGTTCTTGGAGCCGGGGCTGAGGTTGACCGGCCGGGCGCCGTCGACCCCGATGTCCACGCCGTGGATGTTGCCGTCCAGGTGCTGGTAGACCCACGCCCCGACACCGGCCGTGCCGAGCAGCAGCACGCCGAGCACGCCGCCGGTCCAGGCGAGGACGCGGCCGCGGCGGGTCATCCGCAGCCTGCCCTTACCGGCCGCGGGACCGGCGCCGTCGCCGGTGGTACGGGACCTTCTGCCGCCGGCACGCGACGTGCCGGCGGTGCCGCGGGACGTTCCGGATGCGCCGCCGGTGCCCCGCCGGGCCGTCTGCTGCTGCGTCTGCCTGTCATGCACGCCGATGGCCCTTCTGGTCCTTCTGATACTGGTGAGGCGAGCGGTGCTCTAGGGGGGAGGGTGCGGCAGCGGCGGCCGACGGTGTCGGCTGGGGCGGCAGGGCCTGCTGTGCCGTCAGCGTCTGCTGTGGCGGCAGGGGAGGGCGGGTCAGATGCCGGTGCTGGGCAGCAGCAGTATGGACTCGGGGTCGAACCGCAGCCACTGCGGACACGCGCTCGCGCTGCCGGGCAGGGTGCGCAGCCGGCACCACAACTCGCCCGAGCCGTCCGTCCACCAGGCGTTGATCCGCCCCAACGCCCATCCGCCGTCCGCGTATTGGACCTCCACCGGCTGATAAACCCATCGCACCTCCGCCTCTGGGGGCGGGCAGTCCCAGGTCAGGAGTCCGCACCTCGTTGCCATCTCCCCCTCCGGCGGCGCCTGTTGCGCAGGTGCGCGCCACTGTACCGACAAGGTCTACAGAGTTGTAGAAGTTGCCCGGTACGGTTACGCACCGCGCGGGTGCGCCGTGCGTGCCCCGTGAGGGTCAAGGGTCAGTGTGCCCCTAGAGGGGCGTTGCTGCCTTCAGAACAACGAACAGCGCTACCGCGGCGTTGAGCGCGGAGACGGCGGAGGCGGCCGTGCCCGCCGCGGCGACCAGGGCCGCCAGACCGGCCGGGGTCAGCGCCGGCGGCCAGTGGCGGGCCGGCGGCACGGGCCCGAGCAGCGCCACCACCCGGCGCGGCACCGGCCCCGGTCCGGGCGCCGCGAAGTGCGCCAGCCCCGGTTCCGGCGCGGACCGGGTGACCAGCGCCGCCTTGCCCACCGCACGCGCGGTCAGCCGCCGGTCGCCGACCACCTGCGCCGCCTCCTCGTCCGCCCAGCGCTCGGTGGCGAAGGCGACCGCGGAACGCAGCGGCAGCAGCAGCGGGTTGACGCAGCCGGCCAGGCGTACGACGAGCAGCGAGCGGTGGTGGCGGCAGTGCAGATGGGCGCGCTCATGGGCGAACAGGGCCCGCCGCTCGTCGCCGTCCAGGCTGCGCAGCATCCCGCGGGAGACCGCGACCCGGCCGGGCCTGGCGGGCCGTCCGGGGCGGGCCGGGGTGCCGGGCACGGCGTAGGCGTAGGGCTCGTCGTCCGGCAGCACCGCGGGATCGGCGTCGGCCGGCAGCCCGTTCAGCGCCCGGTGGGTACGGGCCCGGATACGGCGGTGCCGGCGCAGTGCCGCCCCGCACACGGTGAGCGCGGCGGCCAGCAGCGGGATCGCGGCGACGCCCGCGACCTCGGCGAACGGGACCGCGGCCCGCACCTGGGGGTCCGACCAGCCGTCGGGCAGCGGATTGCCGCGCAGTTGGGCGGTGCCGACGACCACCAGCAGACCCAGGCACAGCGTGCTGCACAGGCCGAGGACCGCGGCGAGCAGGGTCAGCAGGCGGGTGGTGGCGCGGGGGTGGAGGTGCTGCTCCGCGAGCCGGGCGATCGGCAGGGCGGTGAGCGGCAGGACGAGCGGCAGGAACACGAAGACACCCACCGGTCAGCCTCCGCGCGCTTCGTCCGAGGGGTGGTGCCGGGCGGGGGGCGTGGGGGTGCCGGCCGTTGTGGGGCCCTCGGTCGCCGCGGTGTCCTCGGCCGGCGTGGTGTCCTCGGTCGCGGTGGGGGCCTCGGTGGCCGTGGGGGCCTCGGTGGCTGTGGTGTCCTCGGTCGCCGTGGGGTCCTCGGCCGCGTCGCGGTCGAGGAGGGTGCGCAGCAATTGCTCGTCGTGGGTGGAGAGCGCGGAGACGAAGCTGGTCAGTACGGCGTCCCGGTCCGGTTCGCCGTCCAGGACGCGGCGCATCCGCAGTGCGGCGAGCCCGGCCTCGTCGGCGGCCGGGGTCCAGAGGTAGGCACGGCCGGACCGCTCGCGGGTGACGGCCTGCTTGGCGTGCAGCCGGGAGAGGATCGTCATCACGGTCGTGTACGCGAGGTCGTCGCCGAGCCGTTCCTGCACCCAGGCGGCGGTGACCGGCCCCGGCGCGTGGTGCAGCGCGGCCAGTACCTGGGCCTCCAGCTGGCCCTGCCCCCGCCTGCGGGCGCGCTCCCGTCCGGCGCCGCCGAAGTTCCCGAAGGCCTTCCCGCCCATGCCGTCGCCTCCCGTCGCTCCGGGTGTCCCGCTGGCCGGGACGTCGGGGCATCTTACTGAGCGGCCTGGTCCGGGCGGCTCGTCGCGTGCCCCGGATCCGGGCGGGCCACCGGGCGCCGTATCCGGGGCGGTGGTCCGCTCGTACCGTCGCCGGACGCCACGGACTCCGGCCGCTAACTTCTACACTCCTGTAGATTTTGAGCTCACCCCGAATGCAGGCAACACCTGGAGGGAAGCCATGGGAGTCTCGCTGGCCAAGGGCGGCAACGTCTCGCTGTCGAAGGAAGCGCCCGGACTGACCGCGGTCACGATCGGCCTCGGCTGGGACGTACGGACGACGACGGGCGCGGACTACGACCTGGATGCCAGCGCGCTGCTGTGCACCGAGGCGGGCAAGGTCGTCTCCGACGCCCACTTCGTCTTCTACAACAACCTCACCAGCCCCGACGGCTCGGTGCGGCACACCGGTGACAACCTGACCGGCGAGGGCGAGGGGGACGACGAGGCCGTCGAGGTCACGCTGTCGACGGTGCCCGCCGAGATCGCAAAGATCGTCTTCCCGGTCTCCATCCACGACGCCGAGAGCCGGGGACAGAGCTTCGGCCAGGTCCGCAATGCCTTCATCCGCGTCGTCAACCAGGCGGACGGGGCGGAGCTGGCCCGCTACGACCTGAGCGAGGACGCTTCGACCGAGACCGCGATGGTCTTCGGTGAGCTCTACCGGAACGGCGCGGAGTGGAAATTCCGCGCCGTGGGCCAGGGGTACGCCTCCGGCCTGGCGGGGATCGCGGCGGACTTCGGCGTCAACGTCTGACCGCTGAGCCGCTGAGCCGCTGAGCCGCTGAGCCGCTGAGCCGCTGAGCCGGTGCCAGGGAAGGGCGCGGGGACGGGTGCGGCACCCGTCACCGCGCCCTCTCGCCCATAACCACCCACAACGGGATGTAACGGCCACCCGCGGGGTACCTTGGAAACACCGGAACGCCGAAGGATGCCGAGGGCGCCGAGGGCGCCTGGGGACGCCCAGGGAGCCCGGGGAGGCGCGCATTCGGTGAGGTGAGCACCATGCAGACTCTGTGGACCGTGGTCGTGCTGCTGGCGCTGGTCGCGCTGGGGGCACTGTTCATCGCCCGGGTCAATGCCCAGGGGGCCGGACGGATGGCCCCGCACCGCTACGCGGACTGGAAGCAGTCGCTGCGGGACCGGAAGCACAGGCCCCCGCACGAGCACGACGATGCCCACCCCGAAGCACCGCCGGCCGCGCCGCCGGCAGCAGGGCCGCCGACGGCCGCCCCACCGACGGCCGCCCCACCGACGGCCGCCCCACCGACGGCCGCCCCACCGACGCCACCGGACAAGGCAGGTGGCGACCCGTGACGTCCACCGCCCGAGGCCACCCGTCGGCACGGGACTACGACGGGACCTCCCCGTTCCCCGACAGCGGCACCGAGCACCCGCCGACCCCCGGCCGCCGGATGTACGTGACGGTGACCGCCGTCATCGTCATCGCCCCCTTCGTCGGCCTGGCTGTCGCCATCCCCCTCCTCTGGGGCAGCGTCGTCCACCTCACCGACCTCGTTCTGCTGGCCGTCTTCTACGTCATCAGCGGCCTGGGCGTCACCATCGGCTTCCACCGCGGCCTCACCCACGGCAGCTATACCGCCGCCCCCGCGCTGCGGGTCGCGCTCGCCCTCGCGGGCTCGCTCAGCTTCCAGGGCGATGTCATCGACTGGGTCGCCACCCACCGCCGCCACCACGCCTACACCGACCGGCCCGGCGATCCGCACTCCCCCTACCGCTACGGCACCAGCCTGCGCGGTCAGCTGCGCGGACTGGTCCACTCGCACATCGGCTGGCTGTTCGGCAACGACCCCACCTCGCACCGGCGCTTCGCGCCCGATCTGCTCGCCGACCCCAAGATCCGCGCGGTCGACCGGGCGTTCCCGCTGCTGTGCCTGCTCACCCTCGCCCTGCCGTTCGGGCTGGGCTGGGTGCTCGGCGGCTCCTGGGTCACCGCGCTGACCGCCCTGCTGTGGGCCGGGTTCATCCGGATCGCGCTGCTGCACCACGTCACCTGGAGCGTCAACTCGCTCTGCCATGTCATCGGGGAGCGGCCGTTCCGCACCCGGCGCCACGACCGGGCGACCAACCTGTGGCCCCTGGCCCTGCTGTCGTTCGGGGAGAGCTGGCACAACATGCACCATGCCGACCCGACCTGCGCCCGGCACGGCGTCGACCGCGGTCAGCTCGATGTGTCCGCCGCCGTCATCCGGCTCTTCGAACGTCTCGGCTGGGTCTGGGACGTGCGGTGGCCCGACCCGGCCCGGGTGGCGGACCGCCGCATCAGGAGCACCGCATGACCACCGCCGGGGATCCCCACCCAGCCCCTTCCCGCCACCACGCCCCGCACGCGCCACCCCTCGTCGCCCGGCTGACCATCGCCCCGCACACCGATACGGTGCGGTGCATCGACGGTGTCTGGTGGCCCCACTCGGCCGACCTGCTGGCCGAACTCCCCGAGCTGCTGGCCGCGCTCCCCTTCGACTGGCCCCGGATCACCCACGCCACGGTGAACGGCGCCCCCTGGTCCGCCCTCCCGGCCCACACCCTCGTCGAAGGCCATGTCGTCCGCCTCCGCAGAACCACCGGCCGCCCCGGCCCCGACACCATCTGCCTGGTCTCCCCCGGCCACGGCCGCTGGGACCTGCTGATCATCCCGCCCAGCACCCCCGAGCCGGAGGCCGTGCGCATGATGGCGCAGATGGCCCGCACGGGTGAGCTGACACCGGCCTGAGCGGGAGCAAGGGTCGATGGGCTGCATGGGCTGCATGGGCTGCATGGGCTGCATGGGCTGTGGGGGCTGCATGGGCTGCGTGGGCTGCCCCATGCCAACGGGCAGTCGGCGGCGGCCGTTTCACGTGAAACGGCCGCACCGGCCGAGGACGACGCCGCACCACCCCGAAGGCACGGCCGCGCCGGGCATCGCTAGCCGAGAATCCCCCGGTCGTACGCCACCGCCACTGCCGCGGCCCGGTCCTTCGCGCCCAACTTGCCGTAGATATGGGTCAGATGGGTCTTGACCGTTGCCTCGCTGATGAACAGCACGGCGGCGATCTCACGGTTCGAGGTGCCCTTGGCGACGAGTGCCAGGACCTCGCGCTCGCGGGCGCTGAGCGGTTCGTTGCCCGGTGACCTGACCCGTGAGACCAGACGGGAGGCGACCGCGGGCGAGAGCACCGTACGGCCCTCGGCCGCCGCACGGACGGCCGTGAACAGTTCCTCGCGAGGGGTGTCCTTGAGGAGGTAGCCGGTGGCACCGGCCTCGATCGCCGGGAGGGTGTCGGAGTCGGTGTCGTAGGTCGTGAGCACCAGCACTTGGCAGCGCGGCGCCCGGCGCGCCAGCTCGACGATGGCCGCGACCCCGCCGCCGCCCGGCATCCGCAGATCCATCAGGACCACATCGGGGTCGAGGCGGGTAGCGAGTTCCACCCCCTCGATGCCGTCCCCGGCCTCACCCAGCACCTCGAAGCCGGTGGCGGAGGCGAACATGCCGCGCAGACCGTCCCGGACGACGGGGTGGTCGTCGACGATCAGGACGGTGACGGGGGCGGCCGGGCCGGTGCGGCCGCTGGGCTCGGTCCGTTCGGCGCGCTCGGTTCGCTCGGTGTGTTCAGCCATGGCGGACCAACGGTACGCGTGCGGAGACGGCTGTTCCCTGGCCCGGTTCGGACTCGATGCCGACGGCGCCCGCGATCCGTTCGGCGCGTGCCCGCATCCCGCCGAGGCCGAAGCCGCCGGTGCGTTCACGGGGCGGCAGCGCCGCCGGGTCAAAGCCGCGGCCGTCGTCGCGGATGTCCAGGGTCACCTCGTCCCCCATGTACGAGAGGGTGACGCCGACCCGCGAAGCATCCGCGTGCCGACGGGCATTGGCCAGGCCCTCCTGAGCGATCCGCAGCAGGGTGGCCTCGACCTCGTCGTGCAGCGGCTCGGCGGTCCCGGTGACGGTGAACTCGGCGCGCACGCCCGCCACGGCCGACCATTCCTCGACGGTGCTGCGCAGGGCATCCGGCAGTGCGGCATGCTCCAGCACGCCGGGGCCCAGGTTGTGCACGGAGCGACGGGCCTCACCGAGGCTGTCGCGGGCCAGCGCCATGGCGCGCCGGGCGTGCCCGCGGGCGGCCGCCGGGGCGCTGCTCTCGGTGGCGGCCTCCAGCTGGGTGATGATGCCGGCCAGGCCCTGCGCGAGAGTGTCATGGATCTCCGCGGCCAGCCGGCGGCGTTCATCGGCGATGCCCGCTTCCCGCGCCTGGACCAGCAGCTGTGCGTGGAGGCCGACGTTCTCCTCCAGCGCCGACTCCAGCCGGGCGTTGGTGCGTGCCAGCTCGGCGATGGTGGCGGCATTCGCCGCGGCGTGCTCGGCCTCCTGGACGGCGATCCGGCTGAAGACCAGGACCAAGGGGGCGTTGAGGAGGAACAGCAGCCCGAATGCCACCCAGTTCACGGCACTCGCCGGGGGCAGCCCACCGGACTGCGAGCCGGACATGATCACCGCGGTGCCCAGCAGCCCCGCGCGGACGAAACGCGGTCGCAGCAAGTGCGAGGCATCGAAGTAGCCGAGCACCGCGTAGATCGCGAAGAAGGGGTTCAGCCAGGTCAGCGCGAAGGCCAGCAGAAAGCGGACGAGGTAGTGGACTTGCCCGGCCGGTGCCTGCGCGGGCAGCCGGTAGCCGGCCCGGCTCCACCACACCTGGAGCGCCAGCGCGGCCGCCACCAGTACCCCCGCCGCCCACGGCTCCTGTCCCGGCAGCAGCTCGTCAGCCGACGCGGCCGAGGTCAGGACCCCGAGGCCGAGCAGGGGGTAGCCGCCCCACCGCCGGAAGTTGTGGTCCCACTCCTGCTGCGCGGAGCTGCGGGGCTGCGCGAGCGTGGGCGAGCCGCGTAAGACCGGTGGCCCGGTGACGGGTCCCGCCGTCCCGCCCTTGCTGTCGACGCTTGCCATGCGGCCAGTGTCTCCCGGGCGGCGTGCGGACCCCCGGACTCCGGTCGCCACCCTCACTCCCACCGGAAGCGACGCCTGGCCACGTGGCCCAGTACGAGGGCCCACACCGCCAGCACGGCGAGATGCGACCAGCCGGGCCAGTGGCCGGACGAGGCCTGGGTAAGTGCCTGTGAGGCAGCGCCGAACGGCAGCAACTGGACGATCTGCTGCAGCGTGTCCGGCATCGACTGGACCGGACCCCACACCCCCGCCGTGAACATCATCGGGAAGAACACCGCCGAGCCGGCCACACTCGCCGCCTTGGTGGTCGGGGAGAGCGCGCAGAGCAGGCAGCCCAGGGCGAGCGCGCTGCACAGGGTCAGCACGGCCGCCAGCACATAGCCCACGAGCTGCCCGGGCAGCGCCACCCCGAAGGCGAGCCGGCCGACGGTGAGCGCCAGCGCCATGGAGACCACGGTGGCCCCGCCGTGCAGGGCGATCTGTGCGCCGAGCAGCGCCGCGGGCCGTACCGGGGTCGTCGACATCCGGCGCAGGATGCCGCGCTCCCGGTAGCCCGTCAGCACCGCGGGCATCACCTGGATTCCGGTGGTGATCGCGGCGAGCAGCAGGGCCACCGGCACATACAGATCGATGGTCCGCCGTCCGCCCAGCGACGGATTGGCCTCCCGGAAGGAGGGGATCAGGCCGAGGATGGTCAGCAGCAGGGTCGGGAAGACCAGGATCCAGAACAAGGACGCGGGCTCACGCAGGAAGAGCCGGGCCTCGGTCTTCAGGACGGCGCGCGAGACGGCCGCGGCCCGGGTCTTCGGCGCGGCAGGCGGGTGTGCCGGGGCGGATGTGGTGGACGTGGCGGGCATGGCGGGCACCTCAGGCTTCCTGCGCGGTCAGATCGAGAAAGGCGTCGTCGAGCGTGGCGTCGCCGACCCGTAGTTGACGTGCGGTGATGCGGTGCCGGGCCAGCAGGGAGATCACCGCGTCGACCGTGGCGTCCGTGCCGTGGATCACCAGCCGCTCACCGGCGGACCCCGGCGCGCCCCGTCCGTCGGTCCGGCCGCTCCGTTCCACGGACCCGAGCTGTGGCAGCGCCGCCAGCTCGGCCGGGTCGAGCGGGGCCGACGGCGTGAAGGAGATGACGACGGACCGCGAGGCCTTGCTGATCAGACCCGCCGGGGTGTCCAGCGCGGCGACCCGGCCGCGGTCGATCACCGCGATCCGGTCGCACAGCCGCTGGGCCTCCTCCATGAAGTGCGTGACCAGCAGCACCGTCACCCCGGAAGCACGGACCTCCTCGATCAGCTGCCAGGTGTCCCGGCGGGCCCGTGGATCGAGGCCGGTGGTCAGCTCGTCGAGCACCACCACCCGCGGATTGCCGATCAGGGCAAGCGCGATGAACAGCCGCTGCTTCTGGCCGCCGGAGAGCTTGCCGAAGCGTGCGGAGAGCCGGTCGGTGAGGCTGAGCCGTTCGACGAGCCGGCGCCAGTCGGCCGGGCGGGGATAGCAGGCGGCGTAGAGCTCCAGCGCCTCTTGCACGGTGAGTTTGTTCTGCAGCTCGCTCTCCTGGAGCTGGGAGCCCAGGATCTGGGTGACCCGGTCGTGGTCGGCGACCGGATCCAGCCCGCCCACGCGCACCGTCCCGCCGTCCGGGACGCGAAGGCCCTCGATGCATTCGACGGTCGTCGTCTTGCCGGCGCCGTTCGGGCCGAGGACGCCGAAGATCTCTCCCTCCTCTACGGCGAAGGAGACCTCGTCGACCACGGCCCGGCCCCCGTAGACCTTGCGCAGACCGGTGACTTCGATGATTGCCATAACCCGAGAATCCGCCCGGCGCCCCCGGTGGCACATCGCCCGACCCGCTCGGAACGGCATCAACCGATCGGTTGACTGGAGGCTGCGACCCGTCGCCGGCCTGCCGTCCGACGGCTGTGGCTACTGCGTACGGGTGGTGTTCATCGGAAGAACGCCGATCCGGGGGCGTCGGTCCGTGAATCCTCCCATTGCGTACTCATCATAAGAAAACGCAACAGAAGCGACGCCATCCAAGCAGTGCACCGGAAGCGGCGCAACTGAAGCGAAGCAACCGAAGTGAAGCGCCTGAAGCGAAGCAACTGAAGAAGCACAACGAAGCAGACGCAACGGATCTCTCGGGGAGATCCTGACCGAAAGTGAGGGGCCATGGCTGCGACCAAGGTCATGAAGTTCTGGGCGGTGTGCCTTGCCGTGCTGGGCAAGCTGCTGGCAGCACTGGGTGTCTCCGCGACGGCCTCGGCCGCGCGCCGGGATGCCGCACTGTACGAGCGGACCCTGGGTAACGAGAAGGCGGGCACCGACGCGCCCGCGGCCGAGGCCCCGGAGGAGGTGAGCTGCGGCGCACCGGACCGCGGTCCAGGGACCAGAACCCCTGCCGTGCCCGCGCCGCGCGCCGTACCGCTGTACTGCCAGGCCGGTCCCGCCCGGCGGATGTTCGCCCGGCCCGAGCTGCCGCCGACGATCAAGCAGCGCATCAGCGCCGAGGCCCATGGCACCTCGCCCGGTCTACGCACCCGCCTTCGTTCCCGCACCGAGCCGACGGCCGACGAGTCCGCCGCCCCGGCCCCGGCCTCTGCTCCTGCCGGTACCGGGCCGGACACTGGCGCCGAGGCGGACGCCCGCCCCGCGGTCGTTCCGGCGGCCCGCCGCCATGCGCACACCGCTCGCGCCGTCTGAACCGGGCGGCAGCTGTTCTGAAGCCGGTACCCGGCCCTGGGAAAAGGGCGCAACGACGCGTGACAGCTCCGGCGGACACGCACGCCGAGCGAAGGCTCACGCCGAGGGACCTCACAGCGAGCGAATGCTCACACGGAGTCCATTCCGGCGCGGACGTCGGCGAAGGAGCGTCGTAGAAGCAGCGCAGACCGACATGTTCCACGTGAAACAACGGCAGACGTGACTCATCCGCAGACGTGACTCACCCGCAGGCTTGACTCATCGCGGGCATGAACCAACCGCCCGCAGACGTAAATCAACGGCAGACGTGAACCAACCGCAGACGTGAACCACCCACAGACGTGAACCACCCACAGATGTGAACCACCCACAGACGTGAACCACCCGGACTTCCCGGGGATCCCGTATACCTGAACCACCCGCCCTTCACCCGGAGTTGTCCGGCTCAGCCCCCGAGCGGGGCGTCGGTCCCCGGACCCCCTCCCAGCTCCAGCCCGAGCTCCGCACGCAGCGCACGCGTGTCGGGCTTTCCGTTGGCCGTGAGCGGGAAGTGGTCGACGACATGGACCGCATTGGGCTGTTCATACTCCGCGAGGTGTTCGGCGAGCCGTCGGCGCCAGGTGAGCGGAGCCTCCCCGTCGGGGTCGGCGACCACGAAGTGCAGTGCACTGCCACGGCGTTGGTCCTCGACCGCCAGTACTTTCACCGGCCGGCCACAGGCCTCGGCACGGCGTTCCAGGCTCTCGGGGTAGAGCGTGAAGCCCAGCCGGTGCACGGCCTGATTGCGGCCCACCACCCGTACGGTGCCCTCGGCGTCGACACTGCCCAGGTCGGCCGTCGGATACCACGCGTCCGGGTCGACCGGCGTGAGCGAGCCGTCCTCCTGGAGGTAGCCGGCCATCAGCCCGGGTGAGCGCACCTCGATGCCGCCGAGCTCGCCGGGGCCGGCAGCGCTGCCGTCGGGGCGCATGACGCGCAGCCGTACGCCGGGCAACGGGCGCCCGCAGCCGTGCGGTGCGTCGGGGGTGGCCAGCGCGACATTGCCGAGTTCCGTCAGACCGTAGCCGTCCAGGAGTGGGCGGCCCATCGTCGTGTGGAAGGCCTCGGCCAGCGGAGCGGGCAGCGGTGCGCCGCCCACGCCCCAGAGCCGTACGCCGGCGAGTCCGGCGCGTACCTCCGGGCGGCGGCGGACCACGCCGAGGAGCGAGTGGTACGTGGACGGGGCGGCGTCCACGGCGGTGGCGCCGTGGGCCGCGGCCTGGCCGACGGCCGCGTCGAGCCGCTGGTAGGGGGTGACCAGCAGGGTGCAACGGGCCAGCCACCACAGCAGGATGACGGAGAGACCGTACTGGTGCGAGAAGGGCAGCAGCGGCGCGAGGACGTCGTCCTCCCGGTAGCCCATGGCCTGGATGGTGCGCAGCGAGTTGTCGAGGACGGCCCGGCCGGGCTTGATGATGCCCTTGGGCCGTCCCGTGGTGCCCGAGGACCACAGGACGAGGGCGTCGGGGCGGCGGAACCAGGCCCCTGGACCGGCGGGGCCGGGCGGGGGCGCCGGGGCGTCGGCGGCGAGCCGCGGGTAGTGGATGACGCGCCGGTCGGGGATGCCGGGGAAGCCGGTGGCGCGGTCGGCGGCGGTGACCAGCCAGCGGGCCCGGGCCTGGCGGCCGGCCGCGGCGGCGTCGGCGCCGGAGAGCCGGTGGTCGAGCGGGATGAGTGAGGTGTCCAGCTGCATCAGCGCCAGCAGGGTGACGACGTAGTCGACGCTGTTGTCGCCCTGCACCAGGACCCGGTCGCCGGTGCGGAGGCCGAGCTCCTGTAAGGCGTGGGCGGTGGTGCGTATCCGGCGGCCGAGCGCCGGGCCGTCGAGGCGGCCGGTGGCGCCTGGCGGGGCCGCGGTGCCGTGGGCCGGGGCCGCGGTCCCGTCGACGAGGCGGGCGGCGGCGACCGGAGGGGCGATGGTGTCGGTCATGGGTGGTCCGATTCCGTGGTGTCGAGCGGCCGCCGGGCGGGCCGCGGTGCGGCGGCCGGGCACAGCAGCGAGGACGTGGTGGTGGCCACCCGGGCGCCACCCTCGTCCCGGAACTCGCAGTCGAGGGTGAGGAGGGGGCGGCCGGCCAGGGTGGTGGCGGTGAGGTGCACGGTCGCGTGCAAGGTGTCGCCGGCGTGAGCGGGGCGGGCATGGCGCAGCGTCTGCGCGCGGTGCACGGCGCCCTCGACGGTGACGGGGGCCGGTTGCCGGCGCAGGAGTTGGTCCTCGGCGTGGCCGGCGAGGGCGGCCAGGTAGGTGGGCGGGGCGATGACGTCCGGGTGGCCGAGGGCGCGGGCGGCGGCCGGGTCCGTGTAGGCGGGGTGGGGGTCGCCGAGCGCGGCGGCGAAGGCGGCGATCCGCAGCCGCTCGATGGCGTACGGGCCGCAGCACAGCGTGGTGGGCGCCACCGCACCGCCCGTCGTCGCCCCGCCCGCCGTCGGCCCGCCCGTCGTTGCCGCGCTCTCCGACATCGCCGCTCAGTCGCCGATCATGTGGTGGCCGCCGTCCGCGTGCACGATCTCGCCGGTGGTGGCGGGCAGCCAGTCCGAGAGCAGCGCCACACACGTACGGGCGACCGGTTCGGCGTTCTGCGGATCCCAGCCGAGCGGGGCGCGGGCCGCCCAGCTCTTCTCGAAGGACGGGCCGTCGCCGCCGATCCCGCGTGCGGCCAGGGTACGCAGGGGGCCGGCCGCGACGAGGTTGGCCCGTATGCCCTGGCCCCCCAGATCGCGCGCCAGATAGCGGGAGCAGGCCTCCAGACCGGCCTTGGCGACGCCCATCCAGTCGTATCCGGGCCAGGCACGGGAGGCGTCGAAGTCGACGCCGACGACACTCGACCCGGGGCGGAGCAGCGGCCGGCAGGCCATGGCCAGTGACACCAGGGAGTACGTCGAGGTGTGCAGGGCGGCGGACACATCGCGCCACGGTGCGGTCAGGAAGCCGCCGTCCAGGCAGCCGGCGGGGGCGCCCGCGACGGAGTGCAGGACGCCGTCGAGGCCGTCGAGGTGCGCGCCGACGCGGTCGGCGAGGGTGCTGAGCTGGTCTTCGTCCGTGACGTCCAGCTCCACGACGGGGGGCTCTTCCGGCAGCCGCCGGGCGAGCCGGGCGACCAGGCTCGGCCGTCCGTAAGCGGTGAGGACGATCTTGGCGCCCTCTTCCTGGGCGAGGCGTGCCACCGCGTAGGCGATCGAGCTTTCGGTGATCACACCCGTGATGACCAGCTGCTTTCCGTCGAGCAGACCGCTCATGCGGTTCCTCCGTCTGACTCAGTCCGGACTTCGGAGTCACTGAAGTCAACTCAGAAGCTGTGTCCTGGCTTGGTCTTGAAAGGACGTCATTGACAACCTATCGGACCTCCAGTTGACTGGAATAGTCAAGTATAGTCAAAACAATGACTCTGGTGTCATGGAGGCGCGGACGTGACGCCGGAACAGAGAGGTGACCGTTATGACCGTCCCGACCGTCCCGACCCGCGAAGAGATCGTTGCGCAGCTCGCCGAGATCCTGCACGAGGTGGCCGGCGTGGTTCCGGCCGAGGTGACCGAAGAGAAGTACCTGGTCGAGGAGTTGGATGTGGACTCGCTCGCGATGGCCGAGGTCATCGTCGTGGCGGAGGAGCGCTTCGGGGTCGAGCTGCCCGAAGAGGAGATGAAGGGCATGCGCACGGTTTTGGACATAGTGATCCGGGTGGAGAAGCAGGCGGCGTCCTGAGGGCGGCCGCCGGCCGTGCGCTTCTGCCGGCCGTGCCGCACCGGCAGAAGCGCACCCCGCACGCAGGTGCCCCAGCGCGTGCACACCCGAGCGGGTGGGTGCTCGCGCAAGAAGGCGGCCCTGCAAAGGAGATGAATAACAGTCAGGTTGCCGCCGGCTGAAGAGCGAACGGCCCTCGGCTTGCGGCCACCCGGCGTTCACCGCGTCGCGGCGGGCCGCGGGGTGGCGAAATCTCGTAATGCCCCCGGGTAAAACGAAGTTGATTTTCGGTCGTCGCTTGTTGACGCAGGCATAGACCAGGGATACCTTGAAGATCTCCGGAGTGTAAATCAAATCGACTCAGTGCACTGCTTTCTCGGATGTGACCGTCCGGAAAGGAGACATGGTGCGAGGGGATCTATGCGGGGGGACCAGCCTTCCTGTGGCGCGCATTCGCTCAGCCATGACGGTGGACCGGCCAACGCGCCACAAACGGAGGCGAGTTGGGATGCGTCCCGCTCATCAGAATTAGCCGACGGTTTTCTGCATATATTCTCGAACGTACCCGTTGACATTCGACAGTCCGACTGTTTAACGGCATTTCTGGGCCGGCTGCTGCATTGTTCTCCCGGTGATATTCGGGTGTCCCGGGACGGCTTCGGACGACCGGTGTGCGCCGAACCGCCCGCCGCCGCCGGCCGGCGACCGGGCACCCGTTTTTGTCTCGACGCCGGTGCGGACACGGGCCGTCGGTTCCTGGCCCTGATCAGGGACCTCCCGGTGGCGCTGTCCGTACACACGGTGCCCCGGGGGCCGGTCGGCGAACTGCTGCTCCCCTTCACCCCGTTGGAGCGCGACTACGTCCAGGAGGCCCCGGCGGGCCGGCGGGGGCGGCGGCTTGCGTGGCTGTGGACCCGTAAGGAAGCGGCACTACGGCTGACCGGGCGCGGCGAGCTGGCCGCCGCCGACGCGATCGACGCGCTGAGCGGTGCGCGGGAGGGCACGATCGTGATCCCCGGATCCGCCGCGGGCCCCGGCGGCACGGCGTACGTCCGCGAACTGCCCGCGGGCCCGCAGACCGTGGCCTGCGCGGCGACCCCGGCCCCGGCACCCGGGGTCCGGATCTGGCGGGCGAACCCGCCGTGCGCGCCCGCCGGTGCCCACGGCGACGCACCAACCGAGGCGGGCAGCGCCTGGAGGGACGCCTAGAGAGGACGCCCGGAGGCAACGACTACCGGGGACGCCTGGAGCCAGACTCCCCCGAGCCCCGGCCACCGCCCTACGGCATGAGCACCGCGTGCGGATCAGGCCCCTCGCCCGTACGGCCGCCGGCGCTCAGTTCCCGCCAGCTCTCCAGCGCCAGCCGGAAGGCGCCGGCGTGCTCGTAGCCCTCGGCGGCCTCCTTGAAGTCGGCCTCCGCGGCCTCCGCGCCGCCGTCCGCGCGATGGGCGCGGGCGAGGTGGAGCAGCGCGCGGGCCCGGTCGAGGGGCGTCAGCCCGGCGGCGTCGGGATCGATCGCGGTGGCGTGCTCGGCGGCCGCCGCCGGCCGGTGGTGGCGCAGCGCACCGGCCGTCTCCAGGACGGCGAGCCAGGTCCTGGAGGCCGGGGTGTCGATGAGCGCGGCGGCCTGCCGGGCCCGCGCCAGCAGGGCGTCGGCCTCGTCCGCCGGGCCCGCGGCGAGGGCCAGCAGCGTACGGGCGCGGGCCAGTTGCAGCCGCAGCCGCACGCCGTCCGTCGCGGCGAGCAGTTCCTCCGCCTCGGCCAGCAGCTCCAGCGCCCGCTCCGGATGCCCGCCGAGGTACTGCGCCCCGGCCACCGCCCACAGCGCGCCGGCCCGCAGTTCACCGGCCGGGAGCGGGGTGACCTCCGCCTGCAGCTGTGCCCCGAGCTGTTCGGCGCGGCTCCACTCCCCGCTGTCGACGGACACCGACAGCAGCGCCATCCGGGCCTGCGCCCGCTCCGGGCGGCCGGGCTCCAGCTCGCCGGTGACGCGGACGGCCTCCTCGGCGAAGCGGACCCCGTCCGCGAGGCGGCCCGCGGCGCGCAGATGCTGGGCGAGTTCGACGGCGACCCGGGCGTGCAGCACCGGCGCGGAGCGGGTGAGCGGGTCGTCGAGGAGGTGGCGCAGTGCCGCTTCGTGGCGGGCCGGGTCGTCCAGCCGCCCGAGGACGGTGGCCAGTTCCCAGCGCGCCTCCCAGCGCACCTCGTCGTGACCGGTGCCGGCCTGCTCCACCACGGACTCCAACTGCCGCCGGGCGGCGGGCCAGTCACCGGCCAGCTGGCTGGAGCGGGCGGCCACCAACTGGCCGACCAGGCCCAGGCGCCGGGTCAGCCGGTCGCCGGGCTCGTCGGTGGCGCACAGTGCCTCGACCGTCGTGCCGAGGCGCTGGGCGAGGGACCGGGCGATCTTGGCGCCGGGGACTCTGCGGCCGTTCTCGACCAGCGAGACATAGCTGGGGGAGAGATCGTCCCCGGCGAGGTCCCCCTGGGACAGACCCTGAGAGCGCCGGACCTCCCGCACTCGCTTACCGAAAGCAGGCTGCTCAATCGTCAAGAAAATCGCTCGCAGTTGAGTGGGGCGGACGGACGGTGACGGGGGTACGGACGCTGCGGACAGACGGAACGCAATGACCGCGAGTCTACTCGTCGCAGGCCTGCTCAGGGGCGTTTGTGAACGACCCGGTTCCCCGCCGGAGTCATTTTTTGTCACTTTCGGAGCGTGGCATTCCCCTGGTTCGGGGAGGAGTATTACGACAGATGAGAGGTGGCCTCAGGGGGCTGACGCGGCGACAGGCAGCAGGGGGAAGGGGGCCGCGGACCGGCCGGGAGGGCGGCCGCTTGTCATATGAGGCAGTCGAGTGCAATGACTTTACTTGACAATAAATGACAGTTGGCTGACGCTGACCCTCCATGGACTACGCCCCGAGGAGGGACATATGAGCTCCGCTCCCGCATGGCCGACCGTGGCCGCCGAGCCGGAGGAGGACAGCACCGACAGCCGGCGTGTGGCGGCCGTGCACCGGGTCCGGGACTTCCTGGTGAACGACGCCGGTACCGTGCACCAGCTGCTGTGCGAGATCTCCACCCACCGCGCCGCGCGCTACGAGATCGAGTCGACCATCGCCACCCTCGACGGGGCCCTGGACGAGGTGGCCGCCCACCGGCCCGGCCGCGTCCCCCACCTGGCCGCCTTCATGCCGTCGAACGTCCTCCTCTACTCCTACGCCCTCTACCTCCTGGTCCCGTCGCTCTACACCGACCGGCTGGTCTTCCGCCCCTCCAGCCGGGTCAAGGACCAGATGCGCCGGCTGCACACCCTGCTCGCCGAGCGGCACCGCCTGCCGATCACCCTCACCTGCGCCAGCCAGCGGGAGTTCCTGCAGGAGCACGTCCGCCCCGCCGATGTCGTCGTCTTCACCGGCGCCTACGCCAACGCCGAGCAGATCCGCGCCCAGCTCTCCCCCGGGCAGCTCTTCCTCTTCCTCGGCTCCGGCGTCAACCCGTTCGTCGTCGCCCCGGGTGCCGATGTCGAGCGGGCGGTCCGCGACGCGATCGCCATCCGGGTCCTCAACACCGGTCAGGACTGCCTGGGCCCCGACTTGTTCAGCGTCCACGAGTCGCTGCTCGACCCGTTCGTCGACACCCTGGTCAGCGAGCTGAAGGGGCTGCGCTACGGCCCCTACTCCGACCCGGACGCCGACTTCGGGCCGATCTTCTACGAGAGCGCGCTGGAGGACGGCGCGCGGTTCCTCGCCCGCAACCACGGCGGCATCGTGCACGGCGGGCATGTCGACTTCCGCGGCCGGCGGCTCGATCCCACCGTCGTCGTCGGGCCGGAGGTCACCCCGCGCACGCACGTACCGGAGTTCTTCGCCCCGATCTTCCACGTCACCGGCTACCGCGACGAGGACGCGCTGGCCGCGACCCTCACCACGGGCATGTTCACCGAACGCGCCCTGGGCTCCAGCGTCTACGGCCACGCCCCCGGCCTCGTCGAGGCGCTGCGCCGGCGCACCACCGTCACCCTCGACACCACCCTGCTCTCCATCGACAACGGCAACGCCCCGTTCGGCGGCTACGGCCGGATGGCCAACTACATCGCCGACGGCGAGGACGTGCGGGCCGAACCCGTACTGATCTCCCAGGCCGTCGCCGCCCACCGGCCGGGAGCAGGACGATGACCCCCACCACCCACCCCACCGCCTGGGCCGCGATCGCCGACCACCTCCACCACCTGGGCACCGAGGTGGTGTTCGGGCTGCCCGGCGACGACATGGCGCTGCTCGGCGAGCTGGAGCGGTCCGACACCGAGGTGGTGCTCTGCCGCGACCAGCGCAACGCCCTGTTCATGGCGACCGGTTACGCGCTCGTCGCCGGCCGCCCCGGCGTCTGCGTGATCGGCAAGGGCCCGGCGCTGACCAACGCGCTCACCGGCGTCCTGGAGGCGCGCTCCGCCGCCGTGCCGCTGCTCCTCATCGCCGACGGCACCCGGCTCGACCGGCTCGGCACCGGCGCCTTCCAGGAGCTGGACCAGCTGACCGCGATCCGCCCGTACGTGAAGTGGGCGGCCCGCGTCGACCACCCCGAGCGGCTGCCCGGCGCCCTGGAGAAGGCCGCCGCGCTCGCCGTCAACGGTGCCCCGGGGCCGGTCTACCTGGAGCTCGCCGAGCAGATCGCCGCCGAACCGGTCACCCGCCACGGGCCGTGGCGCCCGGCCACGCCCCAGCGGCCCTCCCCCGACCCCGACGCGCTGGCCGCCACCGCCGCCCGGATCGCCGCGGCCGAGCGGCCGTTGCTGCTGGTCGGCGGCGGCGCCCGGCACCGCAACACCGGCCGCCGCATCGAGCGCTTCGCCGAACTGCTCGGCGCAGGGCTCTTCAGCACCGCCTCCGGCCGTGGCACGGTCGCCGAGGACCACCCGCTGCACTGCGGCGTCAGCGGTCTCTACACCGTCGCCCCGATGGACGCGCTGTGGCGCGAGGCGGACCTGGTCATCGCGCTGGGCAGCCGCCTGGAGGAGACCGCCACCTTCGGCTGGCCATCGGAGACGGCACAACTCCCGGTGATCCAGGCGGTGCTGGGCGAGGAGAATCTGTCCATGGAGCGGCCCGGCGGCCATGTGCTCGGGGACGCCGGACGGATCGTCGACGGCTGGGCGGAGCTGCTGTCCGGTCACCGGCCCACGGGCGACTGGCCGGCGCGGGTCCGTGCGGTGCGGGCCGCGCTGGAGCGGCGGGCGGCGGACCGCGCCGAGGAGGCCGCCAAGACGGTGGCCGAGGGGGCCGTGCCGGTCGCCCGGGTGCTGGCCGCCCTCGACCGCGCGCTGCCCGCGGACCGCGTCCTGGTCCAGGAGAACGGCCTGCAGGACATGTGGTCGTACTTCTTCCCGCACTGGTCGCTGGGGTCCGGCGGCGGTTCCGTGGTGCCCAGCGAGCAGACCCCGCTCGGCTTCGGCGCGGCCGCCGCGGTGGGCGTACGGCTGGCCGGACCGGCCGGGCGGCCGGTGGTCGCGGTGGTCGGCGACGGCGCCTTCAACCTCTTCCGCGGCGAGCTGCCCACCGTCGCCGACGCGGGCGTCGCCGTGCTCTACGTCGTCCTCGACAACGGCGGTTACGGCTGGCTGCAGTCCAACCTCGACCGGGTCTCGCCGGGCGGCTCGCGCTTCGCCTTCACCCGGCCTGGCCCGACCGGCACCGAGGGCCTGGCCGGCGCCTACGGCCTGGGCTACCGGCGGGTGACGGACGCCGACGAGCTGCCCGGGGCGCTGGCCGACGCCTGGCGGCAGGTCGCGGCCGGAACCACCGCCGTGGTCGAGGTGGCGACCGCGCTCGCCGACACCCCGCCCGGGATGACCGCCGCCGCGGGGGACTTCCCGGAGCGGGAGGGACACCAGGGCTGAGGGGGCCGTGGGGGCCATGGCGGCTGCCGGGCAGTCAAGGCCTGTCGGCCCGGGGCCGGTGGGCGGCGGACAGCGGGCAGTGGACAGCGGACGGTGGGCGGCACCGGGAAGGTGCGGCCCCGACGGGGAGGTCGCGTGCCCGGCTCCCTCCGGCCCGGGGGTGCCGGAGGGAGCCGGGCACGACTTCTTCGTACGGAGGGAGCCACGCCGAGGGCGTGCCAGGGAGGCGCTCGACTCCGTACGGATCGGTGTCAGGTCTTGGTGCGGAACTTGGCGACGGCCACCGGGGCGGTGAGGGCGGTCAGCCCCACCGACCACACCAGCGTCCAGAGCACCGGGCCGGCCACCGGGCCCTCGCCCAGGGCGAGTCCGCGGGCCGCGTCGGCCATATGGGTCAGGGGGTTGAAGCGGGTGAAGGTGTACAGCCAGTCCGGCATGGTCGAGGGCGGTACGAAGATCGAGGAACCGAACTCCAGCGGGGTCAGCACCAGGACCGAGAGCCCCTGGATGGCCTGTGCGGTGCGCAGGGTCAGGCCCAGCAGCATGAAGGTCCACACCAGCGAGGTGCCGAACACGGCGGTCAGGGCGGTCGCGGCCAGCAGGCCCGGCCAGTGCCCGGCGACGTCGAAGCCGAGCAGCGCGCCGACGAGCAGCAGCACCGTGATGGCCACCAGCATCCGGCCGGTCTCCACCACCACCTTGGCCACCAGCACCGGGGAGCGGCCGATGGGCATCGTGCGGAAGCGGTCCATCACGCCCGTACGGAAGTCGTCGTTGACGCCGACGCCCACGGCCATGGCGATGGTCATGCCGAGGATCACCATCAGGCCCGGCACCAGGAAGGCGGTGTACCGCACACGGTTCCCGCCGGGGTCGACCGCGCCGCCCAGGACGAAGACGAACAGCACGGTCAGCACCACCGGCATCAGCAGCGCGTCGGTCATCGCCGCCGGGTTCTGCCGGATCTGGAGGAGGTTGCGGCGGACCAGCGCGCCGGTGTGCCGGGCGCTCGCCCGTAGTGTGATCCGGCCCTCGTCGGGCACGGGGGCGGACGGTCCGGAGCGGGGCAGGGTCTGCGCGGATGCCACGACAGCTCCTCGGGTCAGGCCCTGGTGCGGCGCTCGTCGAGCCACTTCTGCCAGTACGTGCGGCGGTCGCTGTCGGGGTGGGCGACGATGATGTCGCCGAGGACGGCGGTGCCGGTGATGCGTACGAGCGGGGTGATGGCTTCCGGGCCGGCGTGCGCCCGGGTCAGGTCGCGCACGTCCCCGAGGACCTGGCTGCAGTTCATCTCGACCCGGACGCCCTCGGGGAGCAGCAGGTGCACATCGCCGACGATCGCACGGGCCGCGATGGTCAGTTCGCCGGTGGACGGCGCCGGGGAGGCGCACAGGTCCAGGGTGAGGTCCCCGAAGACCGCGGTCGCCTCGATGCCGTGTTCCAGGACGGGGGCGCGGTGGACGAGGTCGCCGAAGGCGGCACGGAAGGTGCGCGCTCCCGCCGGACCCGACGGGCCTGCTTGCGGGGGCGTCACCTGCGGCAGGTCGTCGCCGACGGACAGCAACTCCGTGCGGGTACGGGCCAGGTAGGCGGCCTCGGACCGTTCGGCCAGCTCCTCCAGGGTTAACCGGCCTTCCACGGCGGCCTCTCTGAGCCGTTCGACCATGTTCTCGCGCTCGGCGTCGGAGGCCAGCACCGAGGGCGACGAGGGGGAAGGGGGCGCCGGATTCTTCTGCAGATCCGGGCGTGGGGGCTGCGTCATGGGTGGTGCCTCCGCGGAGTCCGGCGGTGGTGGGGCGCTTGATGCCTCATCCGACCACGGCACCCGCGGGGTGTGCATCGCCGTGCGGTAGTACATCGAAAGGTTGACCCACGGCCCCGCGGCACACAGTTCGGTGTACCCGGCAGCCGGTTTTTCGGTGGGCGCACCGGCCTCTCGGCGCGGCGCCGGACGCAATGCACCGAGGGCATCGAAATGATCTCGGCGGACTCGGTGAAGGCCCGGGGGAGGAATCCGAATATTGGTCGACTTCTTCTTGACTGCTTGGTAAAGTGCCGACCACTCATTGTGACTCGGCGATTTGATGCAGCCGGCCGGGATCATCCGTCGTCCGAAATCCGGAGGGTTTGTCGAATGCCTGAGCTGGCGGACACCGGGAGGAGAATCAAAGAGCTCCGGGTCGGCGCCGGTATGACACAGCACGACCTCGCCGGGCCCGACATGTCATCCAGCTACATCTCGTTGGTGGAACGCGGGAAGCGTATTCCCAGCGGCCGGGCACTCAAGATCCTGGCGGAACGCCTCGGCGTGGGCGTGGAGGAAATATCCGGTACCACCGGGCAAGCCGAAACCACCGGCCGGGTCCGCAGGCTCGACCTCGTCGGGCGATTGGTGGCGGCGCGCAGGCAATGGGACGGCGGTGACGCCGAGGGTGCGCTGTCCGAATTCCGCGCACTGGCCGAGCGGGAACCGTCCGGCCGGCCGGACGACGTATTTACCGAGGCGCAGCTCGCCATTGCCGAAATACTGGGCACGCTCGGCCGCGCCGACGAGGGCGCACAGGTCCTGCTGCGGATGCTGGCGGCGCCGGACCCCGTGCCGTACGCCGACTCCCGGCTGCGCGCTCTGATCGCGCTGGCCGATCTGCTGGAATCGGCCGGCCGGGTCCAGGACGGGCTGCGCCACGCGCTCACCGGCTCCCTCGCCTGCGAAGGCCGCGGCCCCGAGACCGGGTTCCACTCGCTGCTGGCCCGCGAAGTGCTCACCCGCTGCGCGTACTGGAGCGGCTGCCCCGACTGGGCTCCCGGCGGCGATCAGGTCCGGCCCCCGGCGGACGGCGTGCTCCCCGGGCCGCACGCCGCCATCGCGCTGCACCGGGCGCTCGACCTGGCCGACCGGGGCGAGGCGGAGCGCGCCGCCGCCCTGCTGGGGGAGTGTGCGCGCCGGGTGACCCCGGCCGCCGGCTTCCCGCTCTGGGAGAAGATCAACGGCCGGTACGCCCTGCTGTTGCTGCAGCGGGGCGAGACGGAAGCGGCCCACAGCTTCGTCGAGCGGGGGCTGGTGGTGGCCTCGGTGGCGCAGGAACCGGAGTTCCCGCTGTGGCTCACGGCCGCCGATGCGGTCCGTGCGGAGGCGGCCGGTGACACCGACCGCCTCTTCGCGCTGGGCGAGCGGCTGGCCGCGCTGCCCGATACCGGCCGCAGTCATGAGAAGGCCGCCGCGCTCGGTGAGATCGCGGCGGCATGTGAGCGGGTGGGGGACCGGGAAAGGGCGGCCGGGTACTTCCGGTATTCCGCGGAACTGTTCCGCGGGGCCCAGGCGTACCGGCACGCCGAGCGGGCCCGGGAACGGCTGACGGCTCTCCTCGAAAAACGGGACTGACGGCACCGGGGCCGTGTCCCGCTGTGGTGCAATGCCACTCTTGCGCGCAATGCGCGTTTATTTATTAGCTTTCTTTCCCAATCCCAGGAGCGCGAACAAGGCCTCCGCGCCGCCGATGATCGCCAGGATCAGCCCGGCCTTGTGAAGCGAGACGATCGGGGTCTCCACTTCCTTTGTGGTCAGCCACAGGACCAGACCTGCGATCGCCAGCACAATGCCTACGGCAATACCCTTCATGAGTTCCCCTCGTTCCCTGTGATGTGTCGGAGCGCGTTGTACGGACCAGCGTCCCGCCCAGCCGGCGCATTCGGATCATCCGCAGGTAGGCACTTTCCGTCCCGCCGTCTGTCACTTTCTATGTACTCCCGGGCCTGCCGGGGGGAGGCGAAGGGGCCCCGGACGGGGTGGTGCGGGGCCGCCGGGCAGGCAGCAGGAGTGGGGTGGTGGGCGGCAGGAGTGGGGTGGCGAGCGGGGTGGTGACCCCGGGGTGCCCCTGCCCCGGCCGGGTCCTCCACTCCCGCCGCACGGGCGCCGGTGCCCCCGTCGAACAGCAGTCACATGTGGGGTCAGTCAATTTTAGTGACTCTGCGAGTCATGCAGCTGAGAGCGTTTTCGCTGGTACGAGGCCTGGTCCTGGTGGACTGTGGGGTGATCCGTGGAGTGGCGGCTGACTGCCTTCCGGGCGAACCGTTGACAGGGCAATGACTCACCTGTCATGTTTCTGGTCATGAGGACGCCCTGAGCGTGACAACGGGGCAGGAAATCAGGAGGCGGGTTTCATGGAGTTGCGCACGGATCGGCGACGCGTGGTCGTCACCGGCTGCGGCGTGGTGTCCCCCGTGGGAAACACCACCGCGGACTTCTGGGCCGCTCTTCTCGCCGGCCGTAGCGGCGTCCGCCCCGTGACCCGCTTCGACGTCTCCGGCCTTCCGGTCCGTATCGGCGGCGATGTCACCGGCTTTGACACGACCGGTTACCTCACCCCGCAGGAAGCCCGGCGCAGCGACCGCTTCACGCAGTACGCGGTGGTCGCCGCGGCGCAGGCGATGCGGGCCGCCGGCCTGGAGGAGCAGGCGGGAACCGACCCGCACCGCTTCGCCGCGGTGATCGGCTCCGGCTACGGCGCCGCCCATGCGATCCAGCAGCAGTACGACGTCCTGAAGGGACAGGGCCCGCGCCGGGTCTCCCCGTACCACTCGGTCCTCACCGCCATCGACCACCCGGCGAGCCTGCTGTCGATCAAGTACGGCATCAGCGGCCCCAGTTGCGCGGTCTCCGCGGCCTGCGCCACCGGCGCGGTGGCCCTCGGCGAGGCGACCGAGCTGATCCGCAGCGGCCGCGCCGACCTCGCCCTGGCCGGCGGCACCGACGACGCCCTCACTGCCGTCGACCTCGCCGGCACCGCCAACGCCCAGGCGCTCTCCCGCCGCAACGACGACCCCGAAGGCGCCAGCCGGCCCTTCGACCGGGACCGCGACGGGTTCGTGATGGCCGTCGGCGCCACCGTCCTGATGCTGGAGGAGGCCGGCCACGCCGAACGCCGCGGCGCGGAGATCCTTGCCGAGGTGGCCGGCTACGCCGCCACCACCGACGCCCACCACGCCACCGCCCCCGACCCGACCGGCGCCGGAGCCGTCCGCGCGATGCGCGGCGCGCTCGCCGACGCCGGCCTCGCCCCCGAGGACGTCGGCCAGGTCAGCGCCCACGGCACCGGCACCCTCCTGAACGACCGCATCGAGGCGGCGGCGCTGCGCCAGGCGCTCGGCCCCGACCATCTGAGCCGTACACCGGTCACCGCGGTCAAGAGCATGACCGGGCACATGCTCGGCGCCTCCGGAGCCGCCGAGGCCGCCGCCGCGGTGCTGTCCCTCCGGGACCGCAAGATCCCGCCGGTCCGCAACTGCGACCACCCCGCGGAAGAAGACCTCGACCTGGTCCTCAAGGGCGCCCGTGACTGGGACGGCGATGTGGTGCTGAGCAATTCCTTCGGCTTCGGCGGCCACAACGCCGTCCTCGTACTGACCCGCTACACGCGCTGACGACCCGCTCCACGCACCGATGACGCGCTCCACGTGCCCGACGACCCGCTCCACCCGCTGACGATCCGCCAACCCGCTGAGGAGGGAAACGCACCGTGCAGGGACGACTGGTGACCTTGGAATGGCCCGGCGACGACGACTGGGCGGCGATCGCCTCCTGGCTGCGGCCCGGCTCGCCGGCCGCCGTGCTCAGCGGGGACTGGGAGCTGCTGGGCGCCGCCGAGGTCGAGCAGGCCAACCGCTCCGGCCGGGTCCACCACCTGGTGATCCGCACCAAGGACGGCGAGCGCATCGGCACCGTCAGCTACCAGCGCTCCGGCCGGATCGGCGGCTTCACCGTCGGGGGCGCGATCGGCTCGCCCGAGCTGTGGCGCCGCGGCTACGGCGCGGAGGCCGTCGTCCTGCTTGTCGACTACCTCTTCCACCAGCTCGACGCGCACCGCGTGCAGGTCACCACCGCCGGCTACAACAAGGGCGTCATCCGGCTGATGACGAAGACCCCGTTCGTGGTCGAGGGCATCCTGCGTGACCACTGCTACCTCGACGGGCGGTACCACGACGCGATCGTCTGGGGCCTGCTGCGCGACGAGCACTACGCCTCGCTCGAGCCCAGTGAGGACAACCGCGTCCTGGCCGTCGGCCTCGCCGACTTCCTCTCCGACGACGACAAGATCCAGGCCCGCGCCGTGCTCGCCGAACACCTGGCGACCGGCCGCCGCACCGCACTCGACGCCTACCTGGACGGGGCCGCCGAGCCCGGCCGGCCGGCCGCGTCGCTCGCCGCGGAAACCGGGGCCGTCGAAACCGCCGGAACCGCCGGAACCGCCGGGGCCGATCCGCTCGCCGCCGCGTTCACCGAGCCCACCGCACCGCCGCCCGCCGGGGCCGGCGCCCCCGCCCCCGCCCGGGGTGCCGCATGAGAGACGGCGCCGAGAGCTTCGCCCTGGCCGACCGGACCTTCTTCGACTGGCCCGGCAACTGGGACCTGGAGGCCACCCGCTTCCCCGCCCCGCCGCTGCCCGACGGCTGGCGGCGCGAGGACAATGAGGCCTGGACCTTCTGCCGCCCGCCCGAGGACCAACTCCCGGACCAGGGCTGGAAGATCCACGTCAGCGCGGCACCGGACGACGCCGTCCGCACCCTCGCCGATGTCGCCCGCTACTGCAGCCGGCACGGCATCGCCTTCAAGTACCTCAAGAGCGCCAACGTGCTGCGCGCCCTGAGCCGCAAATACGCCCAGCGCTCCTCGGCCGGCAAGCTGCTGACCGTCTACCCGGTGGACGACGCCGAGTTCGCCCGCACCCTCGAAGGGCTCGATGCCCTCGTCGGCGGCCGGCCCGGCCCGTACGTCCTCACCGACCTGCGCTTTCGGCAGGGCCCGCTCCACGTACGCTACGGCGGCTTCCGCACCCACTACATGGAAGACACCGACGGCGAGCTGGTCACCGCCCTCCACCGCCCCGACGGCACCCCGGAGCCGGACCGCCGCACCCCGGTCTTCCACACCCCCGACTGGGTCGGGCTGCCGGACGTGCTCAAGGACTCGCTGGCCGCCCGGCAGGCGCTGGACGACTTCCCCTACCGGATCACCGGGGCGCTGCAGTTCTCCCACGGCGGCGGTGTCTACCGCGCCGTCCCGACCCGCGCCGACGCCCCCGGCGCGGGGGAGGCCGGCGTCGTCCTCAAGGAGGGCCGTCCCTACTCCGGCACCGACGGCACCGGCCGCGACGCGGTCAGCCGGATCACCCACGAGCACCGGATGCTGCAGCGGCTGGCGGGGATGCCCGGCATCCCGCGCACCTTCGGCACCTTCCAGGTCCGCGACCACCTCTTCCTGGTGCTGGAGGACATCGCAGGACAGGACTTCCAGACCTGGCTCGCCGCCCATCACCCGCTGACCGTCCCCGACCCCGACGAGCAGGCCGTCGCGCACTACCGTGACCGCGCCCTGGCCCTCTTCGGCCGGATCGAGGCGCTGGTCGCCACGGTGCACGGCCGCGGCATCCGGATCGGGGACCTGCACCCGGGCAACCTCATCATCAGGCCCGGTGACGTACCGGTCCTCATCGACTTCGAGGTGGCCGACGAGCTCGACCGGGCCACCCCCAGCAGCCTCGGCGCCCCCGGGTTCCACCGCGCCGACGCGACCGGCGCGGACGGCGACCACTACGCACTCGCCGCCATCGGACTGTGGCTCTTCCTGCCGCTGGCCGCCCTCGGCGGGCTCGCCCCGGACAAGGCGTCCGCGCTGCTGAGCGCCGCGGCCGAGCGGTTCGGGCTGCCGGACGCGCTGGTGGCCCGGCTGGCTCCGCAACTGGCCCCCAACGACAACACGACCTCCACGCTCCGCTCCTCTCCGGGCACCTTCCCACCCACCGATGTGCTGGTCTCCCTCGCCCGCGGGCTGCGCGACAGCGCCACCCCGCACCGCTCCGACCGGCTGTATCCCGGCGGCTTCGAGCAGTTCGTCGAGGGCGGCGCGGGCTTCGGACACGGCGCCGCCGGCGTCCTGTGGGCCCGGCACACCGCCCTCGGCGAATGCGACGAACAGGGCGTGGCCTGGCTGCGCGCCGCCGTCGACCGGGTCCCCGCCGAGCGGACCGGCTTCTACGACGGCCTGCACGGAATGGCCTACGTCTTACGGCAGCTGGGCGACGACGAGGCGGCCCTGCGGGCCCTGGACCGGGCGGCGGACAAGCTCTCCGTACGCCACTGCCCCAGCCTCTACCGCGGTCTGTCCGGCGTCGGCCTGAACCTGCTGCACTTCGCCGGCGCGCTCGACAGCGCCGACCTGCGCCGACAGGCCCTTTGCCTCGCCGACCGGGTCACCGAGCGGCTGACCGCCGCCCGCGCCGAACCCGTCGAGCGCCGCCGCCGGCGCGGCTCGAAGGACGCCGCCGGCCTGATGTACGGCTGGTCGGGCGCCGCGCTCTTCCTCCTGGCCGCCCACCGCGCCACCGGGGACCCCGCGTTGCTGGACGAGGCGGTCCACGCCGTCCACCGCGACCTCGACCGGTGCGCACCGGGACCGCAGCACACCCTCCAGGTGGACGAGGGCTTCCGGCTCCTGCCCTACCTGGACAACGGCAGCGCCGGTATCGCCCTGGTGGCGGCCGAACTGCTCCGGGTGCGCGACGACGACCGGATCCGCGCGGCGCTGCCCGCCCTGCTGCGCGCCTGCGCCGCCGACTTCGTCATCGAGTCGGGGCTGCTGGGCGGCCGCGCGGGCCTGCTCGCCACCCTGGCGGTGCTCCGCGACCGGGTGCCGCTCTCCCCGGACGCCGGGGAGCGGCCGGACGGCCCCGCGCTGAGCGGCCCAGCCGTCGACCGGTATCTGCGCCGCCATCTGACCCGGCTCGGCCAGCACGCCCTGACCTGGCACGGCGCGACGGTCTTCCCCTGCGACGGCCGCGCCCGGATCTCCATGGGCCTGGCCGACGGCGGCGCCGGCGTCCTGCTGGCGCTCTCCGCCACCGAACGGGGCACCCCGCTGCTCCCGTTCCTCACCGACTCGCGCCTCGCGGCGGCCGTTCATCCGGCCGCCCCGGGACGCGCCGGCGGCGCCCACCGCGCCGCCACCCCCACCGCCCCGTCCGGGGCAGCGGGCACTACGCACCGCGGAAGGGAGGTGTCGTAGATGACCATCATGGACCTTCAGGGCCTGGAGGTGCCGGGCGAGCGTGACGCCCAGGCGCTCGGCTCGACGATCAGCGGCGGCTGCTGACGCGACGCCGGGCGGACCGTGCACCTGTCATGCACGGCCCACCGGCTCCAGGTGTCCCGCAACGGCACCTGGCACATCAGCACCGTGATTCCGCACCACGACGAGTCCCCGGGAGGAGGTGTCGTAGATGACCATCATGGACCTTCAGGGCCTGGAGGTGCCGGGCGAGCGTGACGCCCAGGCGCTCGGCTCCACCATCAGCGGCGGCTGCTGACACAGCCGGCCACACGGTGTGCGTATTCCACCACGCGCCGTGTATCTCACCGTACACATGTCCACCGATCCGCGGAAGGGAGGTGTCGTAGATGACCATCATGGACCTTCAGGGCCTGGAGGTGCCGGGCGAGCGTGACGCCCAGGCGCTCGGCTCCACGATCAGCGGCGGCTGCTGACACGGCGCCCGGCGGCCCCCTGCTACGGCACGGGCCGCCGGGCCCCTGTGTTCGGCGGCGTCCGCGCCACCCCAACACACCCCATGGACCACGGCCGTTGGACGGAGGCCAGGTGAACGACCCGGTGGGCCCGGCCCGCTCCCTGTGTCTCATCGGCTGCGGTCCGCGCGGCGCCTCGATCGTCGAGCGGATCCTCGCCAACGTCCCCGCCCTGTACGGCGACCGGCCCCTGGACCTGCACATCGTCGACCCGTACCCACCCGGCGCGGGCCGCACCTGGCGCACCGACCAGCCCGGTCTGCTGTGGATGAACTCCGCCGCCGAGCAGGTCACGATGTACCCCGACGAGAGCGTGGCGTGCGCCGGGCCGCCGCGCCCCGGCCCCACCACCGCCGGCTGGCTCGACGCCCCGCTGCACGACGGCGCCTACGCCGCCCGCCGCGACCAGGGCCGCTATCTGCGGCACTTCTTCGAGACCGTCACCCGCGAGCGGCCCGCCTCGGTGCGGCTGTTCGTCCACCGGGCGCGGGCGGTCGACCTGCGGCGCACGCCCGCCGGGGCGGCACCGGGCGGGCGGGGCCGCCAGCAGGTGATCCTCGATTCCGGCCAACCGCCCTTCCTCGCCGACCGGGTGGTGTTCGCCCAGGGCCATGCGGACACCCTCGCCGTCCCCGCACCGGCCGGCCTGACCCGGATCGGCCCCGGCCCCGCCGACCCGGCGGCGCTGGCGGCCGTCCCGCCCGGCGCGCGGGTACTGGTCCGCGGCCTGGGCCTGGTCTTCATCGACTGCCTGGCGCTGCTGACGGAGGGCCGCGGCGGCCGCTTCGTCCGCCCCGCCCCCGGCGGCCCGCTGCGCTACGTGCCGTCCGGCCGTGAGCCCCGGCTGTACGCGGGCTCCCGGCGTGGCGTCCCCCTGCCGCCCAAACCGGCGTATGCGCCACCGGCCGCGCCCGGGGCAGCCCCCGGCACCCCGGCAGCCCCCGGCACCCCGGCAGCCCCCGCCGCCCCGCGCTTCGCCACCGTCGACGCCTGCCGGGCCGTGCTGTCCCGGCCCGGCGCCTCCTTCGGCGGCGAGGTGTGGCCGCTGGTGGTGGCCGAACTGGGCTGGTGCCACTACCGCGCCCTCTTCGCCGGGCAGCCCGCCCGTACCCGCATGAGCTGGCCGGATTTCGACGCCCAGTACGCCCTGCTGCACCCCGATGCCGACCGGCTGGCCAAGCTCGCCCGCGAGGCGGTGCCCGACCCCGCCGACCGCCTCGACCTGGACCGGCTGGCCGCCCCGCTGGCCGGCCGGCGGTTCGCCGGCCCCGACGACCTCCAGCACCGCCTGCGCGGCCTGCTCGCCGAGGAGCTGCGCCGCCGCACCGGCCCCGCGAGCGGTGTCGCCACCGCCCTGGTCGACGGCCTGCAGCGGGCCGGCGCGGTCATCGAGGAGCTGTGGCGCTCCGGCGAGCTGTCCGCCGGCCAACTGGCCGAGGCACTGAACCGCTTCGCACTCGGCACGTACCTCAGCTCGGGGCCGCCACCGCTGCGCGCCGAGCAGCTGCTGGCGCTGGCCGAGGCGGGCGTGGTGACGTTCGTGGGCCCCGGGATGCGGGTGGCGGCCGTGCCTGGCGACGGGGGCGTGCCTGGCGACGGGGGCGTGGAGGGACACGGGGGCGTGGAGGGACCCGGGGGCGTGCTGGGAGACCGGGCCTTACCCGGAGACGAGGCCGTGGGCGGTGCCCCGCGCCGTGCCGTCTTCCGCGCGGTCAGCCCCGCCCTCCCCGGCACCGTGTACGAGGCGGACATCCTCCTCGACGCCCGGCTGGTGGCGCCCGAGCCCGGCCGGGTGACCGATCCTCTGCTGCGTGCCCTGCTGTCCCGGGGCGAACTGGTCCAGGAGGGGCCCGAGGACGGCGCGGCCGGCATGCTGCGGCTGTCCGGCGCTGACCTGCACCCGGTCGACTCGACCGGCACCGTGCACCACGACCGGACCATCGCCGGACCGGCCCAGTTCCCCCGCCCGCAGACCAACGCCGTCTACTTCCGCCAGAACGACGCGATCGCCCGCGGCCTGCTCGCCGACGGCTGAGCGCGGGCCGCCCGGCCCGGGGGCCGCCCCCGCGCGGCCCCCTCCCGGCTCCTCACCCCCGCAGCGCGATCCCGTGCTGTTGGGCCAGGATCGCGGCCTGCACCCGGCTGCGCAGGTTGAGTTTCGACAGGATCCGGCTGGTGTGTGTCTTCACGGTGCCCTCCGCGAGGTGGAGGGTTTCCGCGATGGCGCTGTTGGCCAGGCCGCGGGCTATACAGGCCAGTACCTCCAGCTCCCGTTTGGTGAGGGTGTCGAGGGACTGCGCGGCGCCCGCCGGGAGGGTGGGACCGGCCACCGGGGGGCGGCCGGCGAACTCGGTGATCAGCCGCCGGGCGATGGCGGGGGTGAGGAAGCCGTCCCCGTGTGCCACCTCCCGTACCGCGCTGACCAGTACGGCCGGCTCCGCGTTCTTGAGGATGAAGCCGCCGGCACCGGCCCGCAGCGCCCCGAAGATGTACTCGTCGATGTCGAAGGTGGTCAGCACCAGCACCTCGGCGAGGCCGCGCTCCACGATCCTGCGGGTGGCGGCGACCCCGTTGAGCTGCGGCATCTGGACGTCCATCAGGACCACATCGGGCCGTAGTTCGGCGGCCATCCGCACCGCCGCCGCACCGTCGCCGGCCTCGCCGACCACCGTGATGCCCGGGTCGGTCTGCAGCACCAGCACCAGTCCGGAGCGCACCGCGGCCTGGTCATCGGCCACCAGCACCCGTATGCCCTCGGGTCGTATGTCCTCGGGCCCGCCCGCCGGGGCGTGGTCCGGCGCACCCGCCGGCGCCCCCCTTCGTTCGTCCGCCGGCCCGTCCATCAGCCCCTCCACCAACCCCTCCACCGACTCCTCCGCCGCCTGCTTCACTGGCTGTTCCACCTTTCTCGTCCGCTAGGAGTGCTGTGTCAGCGGGAGCACGGCCCGCACCCGCCAGCGTCCGGGGGCGGTGCGGTCGGGTCCCGCGTCGAAGATGCCGCCTACCAGGGCGGCCCGTTCGGACATCCCGGCGAGGCCGGCGCCCGCACCGGTGGTCAGCTGCGCCACGGGACGCTGCCGGGCCCGGCCGTCGGGGCGGGTCAGCGGGCTGTCGACCGAGAGGGTCAGCTGCCCGGCGCCGGTCTCACAGCGGATGTGCACCCGCCCCGCCGAGGCGTGCTTGAGGACATTGGTCAGTGCCTCCTGCACGATGCGGTACGCCGTCACCTCGATCACCGAGGACACTTCGGGGAAGCGCTCGGGGAACTCGGTGTGCAGGGTCAGGGCGGCCGCGTCGGCGGCCGGTCTGGCCTGTTCGACGAGCGACCCCAGCGCGTTCAGCTGGGGCCGGTCCCAGTCGTCGTCCACGCCCCGGTCGGAGCGCAACAGCACCACCATCCGCCGCATTTCGGCCAGCCCCTGCACGCTGTTCTCGCGGATCACCGCGAGTGCCCGCAGTACCGGATCCTCCTCCGCGCCCTCCTCGGCGGCGCCGTTCTTCTCCCCCTTCGTCCCGGCCAGCGAGAGCACGGCGCTGGAGTGAATGGCGATCGCGCTGAGGTGGTTGGCCACCAGATCGTGCAGCTCACGGGCCATCCGGGTGCGCTCGGTCTGCAGTACGGTCTTGCGGTCCAGCTCCGCCAGCCGGTTGATCTGCGCGGCACGCTGCCGTTCGGTGTCCGCCCGCTCCTTGTGGTTGCGTATCAACACCCCCGTCCACACCGGCGAGATGAGCAGCAGACCGACGATGACACCGGTCGTCACCCCCTCCGAGCGGTCGCCGGTGAGAACGAGGACCACGGTGGTGGCGAGGGTGGCCGTGACGCTCCCGGTCTGCAGCAGCCGGCACAGCCAGGGGGCGCCGTACAGCGCGGCCGCATAGAGCAGATCGGTGTAGATGAGGACCGGGCCCAGGCCACCGCTGGACATGGTCTCCACGGTGACGGTGAGGGTGCCGACGGCGACGGCGGCCGCCGGCCGGGCACTGCGCAGCGCGGTCGCGGCGCACAGCACGAGGACCGGGAGGACGGCCTGCCAAGCGGGGATATCGCCTCCCCTCACCTGTGAGCCGCCCACGACATACAGAATCAGACAGCCGGCAAAGAAACCCACCGCCAATCTGAGGTCACGGAGCGGTACGGGGCGGTGGCGCGCGTGCGTACTGGTGAAAAGACGTAACCACACATGAGGACAGTACTTCCGTGCGCTGCCCGTTCTCCTGGCCCTGGCGCCCGAATTTGGGCCCGCCTCTCGTACATCGAAGTATGTAGCCGTACATCAGCAAGAGGGATGACTCGAAGGTTCCGGAGGATCTGCAAACCTTGGGCTGGCTGTATCGATCGATGTAGGCGGAAAAGGGGGAGAGGGAAGAACTGTACGACGGGCCGTCACTCGCCCCGTACGGCCCAGGCACCGCTCAACTGTGGAGGACGGAAAGTACGTGGAAACGAACGCCGCTCTTCTCGAACTCTGTCCGGAGCCCCTTGACCTGGGCGCTTCGGGCCACTGGCAGGATCCAGGACGGGCCCGCCCGGCACCGCTCGCGGCCGCACCCGCCTCTGCGCACGCTCATCCGGACATCCTGTCCACACCCGTCCCGCTCTTCGTCGTCCCCGTAGGATCCACCCCTCCCCACGGACCGGGAACGGGGCTGTCCCCCGACAGCTGCCCGGAGCTCAACGGCCACTCCCGGGCCACTCTCGGCGCCGCGTCCCGCAGCCGGCTGCTGGCCCGCCTCCCCGACCGGGTGAGCGCCGCGATGGCCGCCGCCTGCCACTGGGAGCTGTACGGGACCCGCGGCCTGCTGATCGTGGCCTGTGGCGAGGACGCGCGTCAGATGGGCTTCTCGGTGGAGTCCGTCCGCACCGGAGCGTCCTTGCCGCACACCCCGTACGAGGTGCTGACGGCCCAGGAGGCCCGCACCGCGGCAGAGCGCCCGGCCGCCGAACGGGAACGCCTCGTCACCCGTTTCTGGGTCCGCAAGGATGCCGCGCTGCAGGCCGTCGGCGGCGGTCTGGCGCTCGCTCCCGAACGCATCGAGGCCGGTTTCCCCGGCGACCGCGGCACGGTCCTCGTCCCGGGGCCGCAGGGCCTCGAAGTCCCTGTCCTGGTAAGGAACTTCACCTTCTCCGCCGCCTACGAGTTCGCCGTCGCCACGCCGGAACCCCTCGCCCTCACCCCATCTTTCGCCTATTCGGTCAGGTAAATGCCCGTTTCCGCGCGGGCGGCGGCAAGGGCACCGGACCGGAATTGCCGCGGCTGGCCGGAATTCGGACCTTGACGGCCTGGACGGCCCAGGCGGACTTGACGCAGGCGAGGGGGCGGAAATGGGGCGGCAAAATCCCCGGCCACGGGCCAAAGGCCGTGCGAGGCGGGGTCTCGCTTTGCCGCCACCCGGGTGAAACACCTGCATGTCGCACTCCCCGGGCCCTCGGAAAACCATATTGCCGGGTTAGTTGGTGCGTGCCCACCGGTCGTGGCGAGTACCGCGTCACGGCGTTGCCGGAGCACAGCGGAGGATTCCCGTCATGCCGTCGCCCCTCGCCAAACGGTCCGCCGAAAGAGTCCTGCCGGTGCTGCTGGTCCTCCTGGGCGTCGTGGGCCTGGCCGGTCTCACCGGTCCGGGCGCCGCGGCGGCCGGACCGTCCTTCGGCCCGCCGGGGCCCGACTGGGAGCGCATCGCCGCCTGTGAGAGCAACGGCCGCTGGCACATCAACACCGGCAACGGCTACCACGGCGGTCTGCAGATCGACCCCGCCACCTGGCGTGCCTACGGCGGCCTGCGCTACGCCCCGCGTGCCGACCTCGCCACCCGCGCGGAGCAGATCGCCGTCGGTGAGCGCATCGCCCGGGACCGCGGCCTGTCCGCCTGGCCCAACTGCGCCGGCTCCACCAGCGGTTCCGCCGGCAGCCCGGCCTCCGCCGACCGGCAGGCCTCCGCCGACCGGCAGGCCCCCGCGACCGACCGGATTCCTACGGCCGACCGGGCCCCCGCTCCGCGCGCCCACCGCGCGGCCATCGCCACCAAGGCCCGCACCTACGTCGTGCACCCCGGCGACTGTCTCTCCGTCATCGCCGAACGCGCCCACACCCGGGGCGGCACCAAAGGCCTGTACGCCCTGAACAAGCATGCGCTCGACCAGGGACCGGACCACATCTACCCCGGACAGCGGCTGCGGCTGCGGAGGTGAGGACGGGTCCGCGGGCGCACCGGCGGAGCCCGGCACGGCGGTGAAGGGGAGAGCCGTCACGGTGAATCCACTGCTCGGTCAGAGTGAATGCGGGGGACGGGCCGTTGCTCAGGCTTGGTGGATGGGAGAAGGCCCGATAGCAAGTCCGCGGGTACCCAACCGCGAGGTGCAGGAGCACACAGTGAAGAACATGGCACGCGTCAATTTTGTGATCGCAGGAGCTTGCGGCCTGCTCCTGGCGGCCGGGGCGTCGCCCGCCCAGGCATGGGACGGGGGGCCGTACGGCCTCGACGGGGTGTGGAACAGCGACACCGTGGCGAGCTTCCACGCCGGCTTCAGCTGCCGCAACCGGGCGAGGATCTGCATCAACGGCCCGCTGAACAGCGGAAACGTCAGCAACTCGCAGAACGTCCACCTGTCCGGCAACAACAGCAACAGCGGCAGCCCGACCAACGTCAACGGCAACACCAACGACGACGCCGGTGGCACCACCGGAGCCGAGAACAAGACCAGCAACGACATCCAGCACATCGGCCGCGGCGGCAAGCAGCAGCTGTGACCCGGCCCTGACCCCGGCCCTGAACCGGCCCTGATCCACCCTCCGGCCCCGGCTCGTCCGGGGCCGGAGGTGTGTGCGGGGGGCGGTGCGGCGGTGTGTACGGAGGCGGGTGCGGCGGCGTTCCCTTCCCGGGCCGCCGCGCCCGGACATGACGATCGCCCGGCGGACGGTCCGCCGGGCGATCGATGGACGGCGCGCGGTTCGTGGCCCGCGGTCGTCCTCAGGAGGCCATGGCTCGCTCAGTGATGGCCCGCTCCGTGCAGGAAGCCTCCGAGGATGCGCTGGATGTTGTTGTTGCTGCCCGCCGACGCACCGCTGGCGGAGTTCGCGCTGTTGGTGGACCCGTTGGTGTTGTGGATATTGCCGCTGTTGTTGGGGTTGCCGTGGTTGAGGAAGTTGCCGCTGTTGAGGCTGTTGCCGCTGTGCACCGGCCCGTTGATGCAGGGGTGCGGGGACTTGAACACCGGGGACTTGTAGTTGAAGTCCGCGAGGCGGTTGTTGCAGATCACCCCGGAGACCATGCCGGTCACGGTGCCGACATCGGCGCCTGCCACGGCCGCGAGCAGGGACTCCCCCGGGACGGTCTGCGCACGGGCCATCCCGCTGCCGAACAGCACCAGCCCGCACGCCCCGACGATACTTCCCGCCTGCACAATTCTTCTCACGTCGCTCCTCGCCGATTCGTCCTTCTGATGCAGACGTATCGTGCTGCCGTTGCCGCCTTGCAGCCTCGTTCAACCCGCGGGGAGCAAAACGCTCGTCGGCCACAATCAGCCGGGTGGCCCAACAATTCGCGAGCGTTTCCGGGGAAGCGAAGACGTGTGCGCGGGCGCGCCGGGCGACGGGCGCGCCCACGGCCTCCTACAGCACCAGCCGCTCCGGCATGGGCTGCTCCACACCGTCCAGCTCCAGGGTGCAGCGGGGCATGGAGGGGACCAGGTGCGGCTGGCGCAGCAGGACCCGGAAGGGGTGGGTGGGCTCTTCGGGGAGTTCGCCGGTCAGCACGTTCATACCGGCGCGGTGTTCCTTGCGGTACGCGACCAGCTTGCCGTCGACCAGCAGCTCGATCTCCCCGGTCCGGCCGGGCCCGACATTCACGGTGATGGAGTGATCACCCTGGTCCAGGTGGAAATGGTGGCGGTGTCCCATGACGCACCTCCGGCGAATCGGTCCGTACCACCAGCGTGCCACCCCCGCGACCGGCAGTCCTTTCGCGCCTCGCGCGCACCTCCCGCGCGGGTGGTGCGCGCGACAATGGGGGTGGCGCCGGATCGGCCGGTTCACGGAGTGCGGGCCGTCACGGCCTGCTCCCGGGGAGCGGACGCCGGGCCGGCAGGAGACGACGATGAACGGCTCGGTCCGTGTCGGACAGGTGCTCGGGGTGCCGCTGCGCATGCACTGGAGCGTGCCGCTGCTGGTGGGCCTGTTCGCGTACGGCCTCGGCCACCAGGGCCTTCCCGTCTGGACGCCGGGCCGCTCGGATGCCGTCTACGCCCTGGCCGGTGTCATCGGGGCCGTGCTGCTCATGGGCAGCCTGCTGCTGCACGAGACGGCCCATGCGGCGACCGCGCTGCGGAAGAAGATCTCCGTCCAGGACGTGACGCTGTGGGCGCTGGGCGGTACGACCCGGATGGGGCGGCCGCAGTCCGCCCGCGCGGCCTTCGCGGTCGCCGTCAGCGGGCCGCTCACCAGCCTGGTCATCGGCGGCATCGCGCTCGGCGCCGGGTTCGGGCTGCACGGGCTGTCCGGCTGGGCGGTGCCCTCCGTCGTCCTGGCCTGGCTGGGCTGGGCGAACCTCTTCCTGGGTGTGTTCAACCTGCTGCCGGCGGTGCCGCTGGACGGCGGGCGGGTGGTGCAGGCGGTGCTGTGGTGGCGCACCGGGGACCGGGACCGGGCGGATCTGGCGGCGTCCCGGGGCGGCCAGATCATGGGGGTGCTGCTGGTGGCCGCCGGCTGGATCTCCGTGCTGCGCGGCGCACCGGGCGGGCTGTGGATCGTCTTCATCGGCCTCTTCGTCATGGTCGTCGCCGGGGCGGAGCGGCGCCGGGCCGCCCTGCACACCGCGCTGCGCGGGGTACGGGTCGCCGAGGCCATGACCAGCCCGGTGGCGACCGGCGCCGACTGGCTGACCGTCCAGCGCTTCATCGACGAGGTCGTCGTGCACTCCCGCCACTCCGCGCTGCCGCTGCTCGACTTCGACGGCCGCCCCAGCGGCATCGTGCAGATCCGCCGGCTCGCGGCGGTGCCGGGGCCGAGCCGGGAGACGGTGCGGGTGCGCGAGGCGGCGACCCCGCTGTCCCAGTGCGCGGTCGCCGCTCCGGACGATCTGCTCAGTGACGCGCTCGACAAGATCAGCCTGCGTACCGGGGCGCGCCTCCTCGTCGTGGACGCCGGGCACCTGGTGGGAATCGTCACCGGGAAGGACATCGTCCGGATGATGCAGCGCACGACCCTGAGCGGGAGGCGGACGGGCGGAGAGACCGGCGGGCGGAGAGACCGGCGGGCAGACCGACGGACAGCCGGGCTGACCCACGACTGACACGGCGGCGACAGGCCGGCTGACACGGCGGCGACAGGCCGGCTGACCGGACCGCCCCGCCCGCCGTCGAGGTTCCCGACGGGCGCCCGAGGGTGCCGGATGGCCACAATGGACATACGGCAGGCCACGGGGGAGGACGGCCCGCCGCAGCGGAGCACCGGAGCACCGGAGCCGGCCCATGCCCTACCTCACCGTGACCGCCCTGAGCCACACCGGGCTGATCCGCGAGCACAACGAGGACAGCCTGGTGGCCGGCCCCTGGACGCTCTGCGGCACGGTGACCGAGAACCCGCAGACGCTGGTGTTCCCGCTCGGCACCCCGCTGGTCGTCGCGGTCGCCGACGGGATCGGCGGACAGCCGGGCGGGGAGGTGGCCAGCGCACTGGTCGTCCGGCAGCTGGCCGCGCTGGGCCCTTCGCTGGAGGGCGAGGAGGCGGTGCGGGAGGCCCTGGACCTCTGCAACCGTGAGGTGTACGCGGTGGCCGGGCGGGACCCGGAGCTGACCACCATGGGCACCACGGTCGCCGGCGCGGTCGTCCGGGAGAAGTCCGTACTGGTCTTCAACGTCGGTGACAGCCGGGTCTTCGAGGCGGCCGGCGACGGCCTGCGCCAGGTGAGCGTGGACGACAGCCCACCGCTGTGGCCGGGGCGGCGCACCACCTCGCTCCTCACCCAGGCGCTCGGCGGCGCCCGGGAGTTCAGCGCCGTCGTCCCGCACCTGGCGACCGCGCCGCTGTCCGTGGGCGACCGCTACCTGGTGTGCAGCGACGGGCTGACCGATCCCGTCCCGGAGGAGGACGTCGGCGGTCTGCTGCGGCTCCACTCCGGTGGCCGGGCCGTCTTCGAGCTGTGGAAGGCCGCCATCGAGGCGGGCGGGCCCGACAACATCACGCTGGCGCTGATCACCGTCGGGGAGTGAGGCGGGGCCCGGGCCGAGGGGCGTACGCCGGGGACGGTCTCTCCGGATAGCCCCAGCACGGTTCTCCCGGCAGCCGGATGGGCGGCGGGCCGCCGCTCAACAACAGTTCCCCCATGACGACTCACCGGACGACCCGCCTGACGGCCCACGCCCGCCGCGCCCTCGTGCTCACGCTCTCCGCCGCGGCCGTCGCCGGCACCCTGGCGGCGCTCTCCCCGGCGGCCCGCGCCCAGGTCCCCGGCGCCGCGGCCCGCGCCCCCGGTGCCTCGGGGCCCGCCCTCGCCTGGGGTCCGTGCGCCGGGCCCGGCCTTCCCGGACAGGAGTGTGCCGAGCTGCCCGTACCGCTCGACTACCGCGACCCGGACGGGCCGCAGCTCACCCTCGCCGTGTCCCGGGTGCGCAGCGACCGGCCCGCCGCCCGCCGGGGCACGCTGCTGGTGATCCCCGGCGGGCCGGGCGGCTCCGGGGTGGCGCGGCTGGTGGCGAAGGGGAAGGCCCTGGAGAGGGAGATGGCCGGGGCCTACGACCTCGTCAGCTTCGATCCGCGGGGGACGGGCGGCAGCACGAAGGCGGGCTGCGGGCTCGACGCCGGCGACCGGCAGCTGGTCACCCTGCGGTCCTGGCCGGATCCGGACGGCGGCATCACGGAGAACACCGCCCGGTCCCGGCGGATCGCCGAGGCGTGCGCCCGGCACGGCGGTGCCGTGCTGCGCAGCATGTCCACCGCGAACGAGGTGCGCGACATCGACCGCCTCCGCCGGGCCCTGGGCGAGGAGAAACTGTCGGCCTGGGCCGCCTCGTACGGGGTCTACCCGGGGGCGGTGTATGCGCAGAAGTACCCGCAGCACACGGACCGCTGGGTGCTGGACAGCAGCGGCGACCCCGACCCGTCCCGGGTGGGGCGGGGCTGGCTGGCGAACCTGGCCGTGGGCGCGGACGACCGGTTCCCCGACTTCGCGGCCTGGGCGGCGGACCCGGCCAGGGAGGACGACGGGCTGCGGCTGGCCGAACGTCCCCGGGACGTCCGGCCGTTGTTCCTCGCGCTGGCGGCGAAGCTGGACCGGGCGCCGAAGGAATCCGCCACGAAGGGCGTCCCGCTGACCGGCAATTTGCTGCGCCAGGCCGTGCTGAGCGCCCTGGGTGGTGACAGCCGCTTCCCCCAGCTGGCCCGGCTCGTCCGGCAGGCCCAGGACCCGGCCGCCCGGCCGGTGCTGCCCGAAGCCCTCGCCGGGCCGCTGCCGGACGAGGAGGCCGCGGCGATGACGGCCACCGTCTGCAACGACGTGCGCTGGCCGGCGTCGGTCGCCGCATACCGGCGCGCGGTGGCCCTCGACCGTGTCCGGCACCCGCTCACGGCCGGGCTGCCGGTGAACGTCACGCCCTGCGCCTTCTGGCAGAACGCACCGGCGCAGAAGCCCACACGGATCACCGCCGAAGGACCATCCAACATCCTGATGCTCCAGAACCGCCGGGACCCCGCCACGCCGTACTCCGGCGCCCTGAAGATGCGTCAGGCCCTCGGCGGCCGGGCCCGCCTGGTCACCCTGGACCACGGCGGCCACGAGGCCTACCTGGGCAACGGCACCGCCTGCGGGGACCGGGCGGTCACCGGCTTCCTGACGACGGGGCGGCGGCCGGAGCGGGACGCGTACTGCGCCGACTGAGCCGACTGAGCCGACGGAGCCGGGCGAGGGCCGGCGACGGTGCCGGGGCCGGCGGGCCCTCGGGGGGTGTGTCCCCAGGAGCCCCTGGAGACACACCCCCTGGCGCGGACGGGCGACATGACCGGCGGCGTGCGCCGTGCGGGGCGGTGCCGCGTCTAGGTTGGCCGGATGAGCGCGGCAGGGAGCACCGTCCGGGCAGAAGTGCTCCTGGGCACGCTGGGGTCCGTGCTGCTGGGCGTCGGCGGATGGGGGGCCGGGGCGCTGCCGCGGGGCGTTCCTGACGGGGTGTGGGGGCGGCCCGGCGTGCCGCTGCAGTGCGTGGGCGTCGCCGTGTCGTACGCCGGGCTGGTGCTGCTGATCGCCGCGTGGTGGCGGCTGGGGAGGCGGGTCGCGGACGGGACGGCCGGCGGGTGGCGGCCGCTGCGCAGGGCGTTGTGGTGCTGGGTGCTGCCGCTGGTGCCGGGCCCGTTGCTGGGCAGCAGCGACGCCTACAGCTACCTCGCCCAGGGGGCGCTGGCGGGCCGCGGACGCGATGTGTACGCGCTGGGCCCGGCGGCGCTGGGCGGGCCGCTGGCGGCGAACGTCCCCGGGATGTGGCACGACGCCCCGGCCCCGTACGGGCCGCTGTCCGTCGCCGCGGCGCGCGCCGTGGTGGCTCTCACCGGGGAGCAGCATGTGGTGGCCGCGGCCCTGGGGCTGCGGCTGCTGGCGGTGGCGGGGCTGGCCCTCCTGGTGTGGGCGCTGCGGCGGCTGGCGGAGGCGGCGGGCTCCGGTGCGGCCGGGGCGCTGTGGGCCGGCGCGCTCAACCCGCTGGTGCTGCTGCACCTGGTCGGCGGGGCGCACAACGAAGCGCTGATGCTGGGGCTGATGACGGCCGGGCTGCTGGCGTTCCGCCGGGGGCGCCGGTGCGTGGGGACCGTCGTGCTGACCGCGGCGGTGCTGGTGAAGGCTCCCGCCGTGGTGGCCCTGCTGTGCGCGGCGGCGGTGAGCGTGGCGGGCTGCGACGGCGGGTGGCGGCGGGTGCGGCGGACGGTGGGCATCGCGTCGGTGGCCGCGACCGCCCTGGTGGCAGGGGTGGCCGGGTGCGGCCAGGGGTGGGGGTGGCTGTGGACCCTCCGTACGCCCGCCGAGGTCCACACCCTGCTGTCCCTGAGCACGGATGCGGGACATCTGCTGGGCTGGGCCGCGCAGGGGCTGGGGTGGGGCACCGCGGCCGGTGCGATGACGGCCGCGCGGCTGGCCGGGCTGCTGGTGGGGCTGGCGGCGGTGGGCTACTGGGTGCGGTGCGCCCCGCGGGCCGGCGCCGAGCGGGCGACGGGGGCGGCGCTGCTGGTGCTGGTGGCGGCGGCTCCGGTGGCGCAGCCGTGGTACGCGCTGTGGGCGCTGGTGCCGCTGGCGGCGGTGTCCTGGCGGCGGCTGGCGGGGCGCGGCGCCCGGGCGGCGGTGGTGGGGCTGACGCTGGTGGTGATGCCCTCGGGGCAGGGGCCCACCTGGGCGAGCGGGGCGGCGGCCGTCGTCGGGGGAGCGGTGGCCCTGGCGGCGGTGCTGTGGTGGGCGTCTAAGGGGCGGCCGGTGCCGGTTCCGGACGCCGTCGTCCCCCGCGCAGCAGCCACCACGCGCCGGTGAGCGCGCCGAGCGGAATCTCCAGCAGATGCGTGAAGGTGGCGAACAGGAGCATGGCCGAGGCCACCGCCGCGGGGGCGCCGCCGAGGGCGACCAGCGCGACGGCGGCGGCGCACTCGGTGACGCCGATGCCGCCGGGGGTGAGGGCGATCTGGGTCAGCAGCCGGCTGGCCGCGAAGACCGCCAGCGCCTCGCCCGCTCCCGTACGGGAGCCCGCCGCCTGCAGACAGGCCAGGAACAGCGCGCCCTGGGCGGCGAGGGTGGCGGCCATGCCGCACACCAGCCGCGCCCAGGAACGGCGGACGACGTCCCGGCTCTCGTCGCGCAGCCGCACCGCGAGCTGCCGGGCGCGCCGGGCGAGGTGCCGCAGCGCTCCGCCCGGCGCCGCCCGCGGCCGGGCGGCGGGTGCCCGGCGGCAGCGGCGCAGCACCGGCCACCCGGCCGCCAGCACCACCGGCAGGGCGAGGACCACCCCGCCCGCGGCCGCCGCCCAGCCGATGCCGGGCACGGGGGTTCCCACCAGCAGCAGTGCGCCCACCGCCGACAGGACCAGCCGCGCCGCCACGTTGCACGCCCCGGTGAGCGCGACGCACACGGCCACGGCGTGCGGCGGATGCCCCCAGCGGCGCGTCATGGCGTAGGTGACCGCGACGCCCGCACCGCCGCCGAGCGGCAGCAGATTGCTGACGGCGCTGCCGGTGCAGTGCACCAGCAGCGCCTGACGCGGCGTCAGTCCGGGGAGTGCGGCGCCGAGTACGTAGGTGTAGCTCCACAGCGTGGCGCCCGCCAGGGCGCACAGCAGCGCCACCTGCGGGCCGCTGACGTGCCCGAGGTGGGCCCGTACGGCCGCCCAGTCCGTGCCCGCCGCCCGCGGCACGGCCAGGGCCAGCAGGACGAGGCCCGCGGCGGAGGAGAGCAGGCCCAGCAGCCGCAGGGCGGACTTCGGCAGCCGCACGGTGAGCGGTGTCATCGGCCGGGCGCCGTCGCCGCGGCGCCCGGCAGGGTGGCCAGCGGATCGCGCAGGACGGGGCCCGCGGGCAGCCCGCGCTGGATGAACCACTCGGTCCCCAGCACCTGGCGGAAGGCCGGTCCGGGCAGGCGGCCCAGCGCGGCCAGGGTGCGTTCGGAGTCGCCGCCCCGGGCCTGGCTGAGGTGCGCGGCCATGCTGGCGCGCTTGGCCCGCCAGTGCCGTTTGACCGGCACCCGGTGGGTGATCTCGGAGCGTGCGCCGTAGGCCCGCCGGAAGGAGTCCCGGTCGAACTCCGGCGGGAAGCGGTGGACCCAGGAGGCGGCGCGCAGCCCGCGCAGCAGGAGGGTGCGGTCGACGGTGGCCTCCAGCACCACCGGGGTGCCCGCCAGGCGGGCGGCGCGGTAGCCGACCCGGTGGACCTGGACGTGATCCGGGTGCCCGTAGCCGCCGGCCGGGTCGTAGACCGTCAGCAGGTCGGCGCGCTCCTCGGTGAGCAGCGCGGCCAGCCGGCCGGCCGCCTCCTCGACCTCGGCCGAGGCGAACGGCTGCGCGCCGGCGCCGGCCGGGGCCGGGCCGGGGGCGTGCCCGGAGTCGGCGTAGCCGAGGAAGGCGACCCGGGAGCAGCCCAGGATGCGGGCGGAGGCGTGCGCCTCCTCGCGGCGGACCGCGCCCAGGCCGCGGTCCCGCAGGGACGTCGGTGCCAGGCCGCGCTCGCCGGCCGTGGCCAGCACCAGCACCACGCGGTGTCCTTCACCGGCCAGGCGCGCCATGGTGCCGGCGGTCAGCAGCGCCTCGTCGTCCGGATGCGCATGAAAGAACAAGCACGTATGTCTCACGAACCATGCTTTACCACCCCATACTGGGGGACTTCACGCCCCATTTCGGAAGTGCAGCCATGATCCTTCACATTTCAGACTGCTTTGCGCCGCGGACCGGAGGCATCGAAATCCAGGTCGCCGCGCTGGCCGCTGCGCAGCACCGGGCGGGCCAGGCCGCCGAGGTCGTCACCGCGACGCCCGCCGGGCCGGGGGCGGAGACGGCCTCGTGGCCGTACCCCGTGCACAGGATCAGCGCGCGGCTGCCCGGCCGGCTGCCCGTTCACCCCAGAGCGGGACACGCCATCGACCGGCTGTTGACGGCGCGTCACCCACGCGTGGTGCATGTGCACCTGGGCGCGGCCTCGCCGTTCGCCTGGGCCGCGCTGGCCTGCGCCCGCCGCCGGGGCATCCCCGCCGTGGCCACCGTCCACAGCATGTGGGACCCGGTGGTGCGCGCGCTGTACCGGCTGCTGAGCCGGACCGGGCACGGCCCCACCGCTCCGGTGGCCCTGACGACCGTGAGCAGGTCGGCCGCCCGGCTGATCCGGCAGGCCCTTCCGGACGTCACCCCCCGGGTCATCCCCAACGGCATCGACGCCGCGTGGTGGCGCAGCCCGGGAGCCGCGGTCGAGCGCCAGGACGGCCGGGTGCACGTCGTCGCCGTCGGCCGGCTCGTGCCGCGCAAGGAGCCGATGGAGCTGCTGGCGGCGCTGCACTCCGCCCATGCGCGGATGTCCCGGCGGGGCACCGCCCTGCGCGCCACGTTCGCCGGCGCCGGGCCCAGCGCGGGGCCGATACAGCGCTATCTGCGCCGCAACGGGATGGACAGCTGGATCCGCCTCGCGGGCCGGCTGCAGCCCGGGGAGGTACGGGAGCTGCTGGCCGGGGCCGATCTGTTCGTCAATCCCTCCCGCCGGGAGTCCTTCGGGATCGCGGCCCTGGAGGCGCGCACCAGCGGCCTGCCGGTGCTGGCCCGGGCGCACACCGGCGTCGCCGACTTCGTACGGCACAACCGCGAGGGGGCGCTGTGCGGCCACTCGGCCTTCGCGCTGGCCGACGAGGTGCTGTGGCTGGCCCGTACCCCGGGGGCGCGGCGCACCCTGGCCGCCCACAACTGGGAGACCGAGCCGGTGCACTGCACCTGGCCCGTGGTCACCGAAGCGTTCGCCCACGCCTACGACGACGTCACCCGCTGACGCCCCCTCATCCCGCATACGTCCGGCGGCCTCCCGGAAGCGTGGCCACCGCAACGGCCGGAAGGTTCTCATGCACCGCCTCCTCGACCGCGCGCACCGCGCCCTCTTCGCCGCGCTCTCCCTCCTCGGCCTGCGCGGCCAGGGAAGGGTCCTGCACTGGTACTTCGACTGGTGGCACCGCCGGCCGGACCCGTGGGGCCTGGCCGTGGACGACTACGAGCAGTTCAAGTACGCGACGACCCTGCGGCAGCTCCCCCGGCGCCCCTACCGGCGGATCCTGGACGTCGGGTGCAGCGAGGGAGCCTTCACGCACCGTCTCGCGGCGGCGTTTCCGCAGGCGGAGATCACCGGTGTGGACATCTCGGAGCGGGCGCTCGCCCGGGCCCGCGCCTCCGCGGCCGGTCGTGCTTCCGCGGCCGGCCGTGCTTCCGGGTCCGGCCGCGCCCCGGTGTCCGGCCGCGCCGCCCCCGCCGCTCCCGGGCCCGCGCGGCCTCCCCGGTTCGTCCGGCTGAACATCCTCGCCGCGCCACCGGAGGACCGCTTCGACCTGGTCTTCTGTGCCGAGCTGCTGTACTACCTGGGCCGGCACCGGCATCTGCGGCGGGCCTGCGCCCATCTGACACGGGCCGTGGCACCCGGTGGGCTGCTGGTCCTGGTGCACCCCTGGCCGGAGTCCCGCAGGTTCTGTGCGTACTTCGAGGCCGTCGCCGGGTTCCGCTGCCTGGTCGAGCAGGTGGAGCCGGATTCCTTCCGTCCCTTCGCCGTCAGCATCTACGAGGCCCCGGGCGCGGCCGCGGCCCGGCCCGGGGAACTGAGGACCCCGGGCCCCGCCGCGGAGCGGGGCCGGGGCGAGTGAGCCCCACGGGGCAGGTCCCGGCGGCCGGAGCTCCGGACGGCGGCCCTTCCGGCGGCGGCCCGCCGGGAACGCGGCCGGGGCCACGGCCGGGCCCACGGCGTATCGAGGCGGCGCGCCGCGTCCTGGCCCGCCGTCCGGGCACCGTGCTGCTCCTCGCCGCCACGGCGATGCTGCTGCTGGTGTGGATCCCGGCCTGCCTGCGCGTCGGCATGGTGGATCTGCGGGTCTACCGGACCGCGGCCCCGCACCTCCTCGGCGGCGATCTGTACGCCTTCCGTCTGGACCTGCCCGGCCCCGACCTGTTCCCGCTGCCGTTCACCTATCCGCCCTTCGCCGCGCTGCTCTTCCTCCCGCTCTCCTGGCCGCCGTGGCCGCTGGTGAGCGCCGCCTGGACCGCGGCCTCGATCCTGGCGCTCTGCGTCCTGGTCCACTGCTGCCTGCGGATGGCCGACCCGGCCGCGGATCCCGGACGGCACCGAAGGCGGGTACTGCTGTGGAGCGCCGCCCTGTTGTGGACCGAGCCGGTCGCCGTCACCCTCGCGCTCGGGCAGGTCAACCTGCTGCTGGCGGTGGGCGTCGCGTACGCGGTCGAGCGGCGCTCGGCGGCAGCGGCCGGGCTCGGCGTGGGGCTCGCCGCCGGGGTCAAGCTGGTCCCGGCCGTCACCGGCCTCTACTTCCTGGTGCACCGGCGCTGGTCGGCGGCGTGCTGGTCGGCCGCGGTGGCCGCCGCCACCGTCGCGGCCGGGTGGTGGGCGGCGCCCCGGTCAGCGGCCGGCTTCTGGCTGCACGCGGTCGGCGACGCCGCACGGGTCGGCCCGGTCGGCTCGGTGCTCAACCAGTCGGTGCGCGGGGCGCTGTCCCGCACCCTCGGCCACGATGCCGGCTGGTCCGCCCCCTGGTGGGCCTGCGCCGTCCCGGCGGCTCTGCTGGCGCTGACGGCCGTGGTGCGCGCCGCCCGCCGCACCGATCCCCTCGGCGCGCTGCTCGCCGTCCAGCTCCTCGGCCTGCTGATCAGCCCCATCTCGTGGTGTCATCACTGGGTCTGGGCCGTCGCGGCCGTCCTGTGGCTGACCCACGCGCCGCACCGGACCCGGGCCCACACCGCGGCCCTGACCGCCTGGTGCCTCGCCCTCGGCGGATTCCTCATCCACTGGCTGGCACTGGCCCAGCCGGACATCTGGCACTTCGGCCGCCCGTGGTACCTCGCCGCTCTCGGCTGGGGCTATCCCGCCTGCGCCGCCCTCACCCTCGTCGCGCTGCTGCTGCCGGTCACCGGGCGCGTCTCCCGCGCTACGTCCTATCCGTCGAGACGGATGCCCCTGACCGCGGTGTCGAAGACCGGCCGGTAGGTGTTCCACTGGGCATCCGGCGCGGAAAGGTAGATCACGTACTGGGTGTCGTCGGCGTCGCTGAACGCCAGCTCCACCGCCCGGTACTTCCGTTTCTTGCCGTCGAAGGTGAACTCCCAGTACCCCGCGGGCCGTCCGCGGAAGCTCGTGGGGTCCATCCGCACCCGCTCGTAGCCCGGGTTGTCCCGGCGGGTCTGGGCCTCTTCGGTCTGCCGCCAGTGCCGCAGCGGATCGGACCCCGCGAACCGGACGATGTTGATCCGCAGCCCCACCAGCCCGGACGGGTCCACATAGGCGACTTCGCCGCCGGGCGGATCCTCGCGCTTCCAGCCGTCCCGTACGGGCAGCGAGAAGCCCTGGCCCTCCTTCTGGAGGTGGTATCCGGCGGGGAGCGGGGGAAGCGGGGAAGGGCCGGGGTCCGACGGGCGGCCGGCGGAGGCGGTGCCGGAAGGACGGCTGCCCGTCGCGTCGGCACCGCCCCACGGCCACAGCAGGACCCCGCCGGTCACGGAGGCGGCGACCGCCGCGCCCACGGTGAGCCGCAGTACCGTGCGGCGCTTGCGGTTGCCTCCTTGCACAGGGCCCGTGTCGGCCTGCGCCGGGCTCGCGGTGGCCACGGTGGGCTGCGCCGGGCTCGCGGTGGCCACGGTGGGCTGCGGCCCGGTGGGCGGCGCGTCGAGGGCGGCACGCGTTCCGGAGGTGTCGCCCAGGGGGCGCTGCCCCGAGCCGGTGGTGGCCCCGGCGGCCTCCTCCAGGAGGCGTTCGGCCTCATGGGCGTCCATGCGCTGCCCGGGGTCCTTCCGGAGCAGGCTCTCGATCACGGGCGCCAGGCCCCCGGCGTTGCGCGGGGCGTCGTACTCCTCGGTGGCGATGGCGTACGCCGTCTCGATCGCGGTGTCCCGGAGGAACGGCGGCCGGCCCTCGACCGCCTGGTACAGCGTCGCGCCGAGGGACCACAGGTCGCTGGCGGGACCCGGCTCGGCGATCGTGCTCCGGAGGCGTTCCGGCGCCAGGTACTGGACCGACCCGACCAGCTCGCCGGTCCTGGTCAGCGAGGGCGTTCCGGACTGCACGGCGATCCCGAAGTCGGTGAGGACGATGCGCCCGTCCTGCCCGAGCAGCACATTGGCGGGCTTGACGTCCCGGTGCAGCACCCCGGCGTCGTGTGCGGCACGCAGCGCGCCGGCCATACCGCAGCCGATCCGGGCCGCCTGGTCCGGCGCCAGCGCACCGTGTCGCTTGACGAGGTCGCCCAGGGTGTCCGAGGGGACGTACTCCATGACGATGCAGGGCAGACCCTCGTCGTCGACGACGTCGTGCACCACGATCACGTGGGGGTGGGTGATCCGGGCGGCGCTGCGGGCCTCCCGGCGGGTGCGCTCGTGGAGCGTCCGGATCTCGTCGTCGTCCAGATGCGGCGGGACGAGCAGCTTCTTCACGGCGACATGACGGCCGAGCAATTCGTCCTCGGCCCGCCATACCGTGCCCATACCGCCGCGGCCCACCCGTTCCACGAGCCGGTACCGGTCGGCTACGAGCCGTCCCCGATCGGACACCGCGAGATCGTCTCCTTCGCACGGCCGAACAGATTGCGGGAGCACCATAGCCCGAGCGATCGGGCAGCCGTGAGGGCGGCGTTCTCCGGATCCGGGCACGGCGCTGCCGGGGCGGCCGGACGCGGCAGGGGCAGGTCCGGGCCGTGTCCGGGCAGGTGGGGCAACTGCCGTCGCGACGCCGCGCGTTCGGACGGGCCGGCGGTGGGGCCGCACCGGATGGCGCCATGATGGTGACGCCGTGACGTCACCTTGCGCCATGGTGGCAGCACTTGGTGCCGCTGTGGCGTCACAAAGGCTTGCGTTGGCGTCATTGTGGTGCCACTATGGCGTTATGGACCTCACGCCGTATGTCGACAACCTCCGGCACGAGCTCGCGGTCGCCGCGGACGCGGGCGGAGACGAAGCCCGCGCCCTGGCCGAACGACTCACCACGCCCCTGGAGTCGGCCACCCGGCTCATCCTGCTCAACGCGCTGTCTTCCGCCATGGCCGAGGTCACCCGCGAGCTGGCACCGGGCTCGGTCGACGTACGGCTGCGCGGGCTCGACCCCGAATTCGTGGTGACCCCCTCGCCGGCACCGGACCAGGAGCCGTACGGGGAGGCGGAGGCGCCCGAGGGCGTGCCGGGCGGACGGGCGCCCGTGCCCACCGTCCCCGCGGACGGCGACGAGGGCGGCACCGCGCGGATCAACTTCCGCCTGCCCGCCCACCTCAAGACCCGGGTCGAGGACGCCGCGGGCCACGAGGGCCTGTCGGTCAACGCCTGGCTGGTACGGGCCGTCGCCACGGCCCTGGAACCGGGCGAGCGCCCCCGCTCCGCCGGCCGCAGCCGCCACCGGGGCCAGCAGGGTTACACCGGCTGGGTCCGCTAGGGCCCCGCGCCGGGCCGGCCTTCCCCGGCCTCTCGCACCACCGGGCACCGCACCACCCCACACCGCGCCACCGGCCACCGCGCCGCCGGCCACCGCGCCACCGCGTCACTGCTCACCGGGCACCCATCACCCACCACCTCTCACCACCACCCCTTCGCACCGCGCCACTTCTCATCTCACCCGCCCCACCAGCGGGAATGCTCACCACAGCCATGAGGACGGGACAGCCATGCCTACTTTTGACACCCCCGAACCGATCTCCGTCACCCTCGAATTCGACCTGGGATCCGCCCGGATCACCGCGAGCAAGCGCACCGACACCGTCGTCGAGGTGCGCCCGAGCGACGCCACCGCGGACGCCGACGTACGGGCCGCACAGCAGACCAAAATCACCTGCTCCGGCGGCAAGCTGGTGGTCAAGGGGCCCAAGAAGCGCTCCCTCTTCGGCAAGTGCGGCTCGCTCGACGTGACCATCGAGCTGCCGGCCGGCTCGGACGTCCTGGGCACCTCGCCGATGGCGGACTTCACCTGTGCGGGCCGCCTCGGTGAGTGCCGGTTCAAGACCTCGCTCGGCGATCTCCAGATGGACGAGGCGGAGGCCGTGAACCTGCGGACCGACTACGGCGACATCCGGCTGGCGCGGGTGACGGGGGACGCCGAGCTCATCGCGTCGGGGCTGATCGAGGCCGGCGAGATCGCGGGTGCCGCGCTGGTCAAGAACGGCAACGGCGCGACCACGATCGGCGAGGTCACCGGCGCCCTGCGGGCGACCGCGTCCAACGGCCTGATCTCCGTCGGCGTCGCGCACGCCGGGGTCGAGGCCAAGTCCGCCAACGGCGCCATCCGGATCGGTGAAGTGGCACGCGGCCGGGTCGTCCTCCGGGCCGCGGCCGGCGACCTGGAGGTCGGCATCCGTCAGTCCACCGCCGCCTGGCTCGACGTGGCCACCGGCCTCGGCAACGTGCGCAACTCGCTCGGACCGTCCGACGGCCCCGGTGACGCCGCCGAGACCGTCGAAGTACGCGCCCACACCAGCCTCGGCGACATCGTGATCCGCCGCTCCTGATCACCGGCCGCCGGCGTTGATGACCACCGGCGGTCGGGTGCTCGTGACCACCGGCCATCGCCGGCCCGCCCCATCACAGAACCCGGAACTCGTCACTCTGAACCCGGAAAGCAGCTGTCATGATCATGAAAAGCATGCCCCGCTTATCGGCCTCCCGCTCACCGGAGCCCCGCCCACCGGCGTCTCGCCCAGCGGCGATCACCGCACGCGGATTAGCCAAGTCCTACGGCGACAAGGCCGTCCTCGACGGCATCGACCTGCACATCCCCGGGGGCACGGTGTTCGCCCTGCTAGGGCCCAACGGTGCGGGCAAGACCACCACCGTCCAGATCCTCTCCACCCTCATCCCGGCAAGCGCCGGCCAGGCACAGGTCGCGGGCCGTGACCTGGTCCGCGAGGCCGACGCCGTACGCGCCGCCATCGGCGTCACCGGTCAGTTCTCGGCCGTGGACAACCTGCTCAACGCCCGGGAGAACCTGCTCCTCATGGCGGACCTGCACCATCGAAGCCGCCGCGAGGGCCGCCGGCGCGCCGACGAACTCCTGCAGCGCTTCGAGCTGACCGAGTCGGCCGTCAGGCCCGTCGCCACCTTCTCCGGCGGCATGCGGCGCAAGCTCGACCTCGCGATGACCCTGGTCGGCGACCCGCGCCTGATCTTCCTCGACGAGCCGACCACCGGCCTCGACCCGCGCAGCCGGCGCACCATGTGGGAGATCATCCGCGGTCTGGTCGCCGAGGACGGCGTCACCGTCTTCCTGACGACGCAGTACCTGGAGGAGGCCGACCAACTCGCCGACCGCATCGCCGTCCTGGACCACGGCAAGCTGGTTGCCGAAGGCACCGCGGACGAGCTGAAGCAACGGATCCCCGGCAGCCACATCCGCCTCAAGCTCGCCGACGCGGACCGCCTGGCATCGGCCGCCGCCCTCTTCACCGCGGCCGCCCGCGACGACGAAGCGCTCACCCTGCACATCCCCGGCGACGGCAGCATCCCCGCCCTGCGCAGCGTCCTCGACACCCTCGACCGCGCGTCCGTGGAAGCCGAGGCGCTCACCGTGCACACCCCTGACCTCGACGAGGTCTTCCTCACCCTCACGGGCCGGCCTGTGCAGTCCGGCGCCACCGCCAACTCCCTTGAGAAGAGGGCCCGATGAGCTCTCTCCCGTACGCGGTGCGCGACTCGATGACGATGCTGCGCCGCAACCTCAAGCGCGCACGGCGCTATCCCTCCCTGACGCTCTCGGTCGTCGCCATGCCGATCGTGATGCTGCTGCTCTTCGTCTACGTCTTCGGCGGTGCGCTCGGCAACGGCATCGGACTGCCGGGTGCGGCGAACGGCCGTGGCGCGTACGTCAACTACGTCGTTCCGGGCATCCTCCTGATGGCCGTGACGTCCGGTGCCCTCTCGACGGCCGTCTCGGTCTCCATCGATATGACCGAAGGCATCATCAACCGCTTCCGCACCATGGCGATCTCCCGTGCCTCCGTGCTGACGGGCCATGTGGTCGGCAGCGTCGTCCAGACCATGCTCAGCCTCCTCCTGGTCCTCGCCGTCGCCCTGGCGGTGGGCTTCCGGCCGGACGCCACTCCCGCCAGGTGGCTCGCCGCCTTCGGCCTGCTGGCCCTGCTCGCCTTCGCGCTCACCTGGCTGGCGGCCGCGATGGGCATGGTGGCCAAGACCGTCGAGTCCGCGAGCAACGCCCCCATGCCGTTCACCTTCCTGCCCTTCCTCGGCAGTGCCTTCGTCACCCCCGACTCCATGCCGGCCGGACTGCGCTGGTTCGCCGAATACCAGCCCTTCACCCCGATCAACGAGGCGCTTCGCGGCCTCCTGCTGGGCACGGAGACCGGCAGTAACGGCGTCATAGCCCTGGCGTGGGCCCTCGCGCTCAGCCTGGCCGGCTACCTGTGGGCGCGGGCCGCCTTCCGGCGCGGCGCCACACGCTGAGCACGCCCCCGCGCCCGAGGTGCCTCCCGTTCCCGGCAGGCACCTCACCCTCCCCCGCACTTCACCCTTCTTCGCACTTCACCCTGCCTCGCGCCGCGCCCTTCCCCGCACCTCATCCTTCACCGCACACCACGGTGTGCCCCGCGTCCCGCGTCCCGCATCGGAGGACAGCCATGCCCCTGCACCCCGGACACCCCGCCCCCGGACACCGCGAGCCCGGACACCCCGCCCCCGAACGCCCCGCCCCCGTGACGCTGCCGACCGCCCGTCCCGCGGGCTGCCCCTTCGATCCGCCCGGGGAACTGACGGTCCTGCGCACGGAACGTCCGCTCACCCGGATGCGCTTTCCCGACGGACACGTGGGCTGGCTGGCCACCGGCTACTCCGCGGTCCGCGCGATACACGCGGACCCCCGCTTCAGTTCACGCTACGAGCTGCTGCACTACCCGTTCGAGGACGGCTACCCCGGCGAACTGCCCCCGGCCCCGGTCGGTGATCTCACCGGACTCGACGCTCCCGAGCACACCCGCTACCGGCGTCTGCTCATGGGCAAGTTCACCGTCCGCCGGATGCGCCTGCTCACCTCCCGCGTCGAGGAGATCACCACCGAGCACCTGGACGCCATGGAGCGCCAAGGGCCGGCGGTGGACCTGGTCGAGGCGTTCGCCAAGCCCCTCCCCGCGCTGATGATCTGTGAACTCCTCGGTGTCCCCTATGCCGGCCGGGAGGTCTTCCAGCGTCATGTGGCGACGGTGATGACCCGCAGCGCCACGATGGACGAGATGGCCGCCGCCATGACCGCGCTGCAGAACATCCTGGCCGAGCTGGTGTCGGCCAAGCGCGCCCAGCCCACCGACGACCTGCTCAGCGACCTCACGACCACCGGCCTGACCGACGAAGAACTCGCCGGCATCGGGAGCTTCCTGCTCGCCGCCGGCCTCGACACCACCGCCAACATGCTCGCGCACGGCACCTTCGCGCTGCTGTCCCACCCGCACCAACTCGCCGCCCTGCGTGCCGATCCGGGCCTCGCCGACCAGGCGGTCGAGGAGCTGTTGCGCTACCTCAGCATCGCCCACACCAGCGCGCGGTCGGCGCTGGAGGACGTCGAGCTGGCGGGCCAATTGATCAAGGCGGGCGAGACGGTCGTCCTCTCGATCGAGGCCGCCAACCGCGATCCGGAGCGCTTCCCCGACCCCGACACCCTCGATCTGCACCGCAAGGCCACCGGGCATCTGGCCTTCGGCCACGGCATACACCAGTGCCTGGGCCAGCAGCTGGCCCGCGTCGAGATGCGGGTCGCCCTTCCCGCGCTCCTCACCCGCTTCCCGACACTGCGGCTGGCCGTCCCGCCGGAGGAAGTCCCCCTGCGACACGGGATGAACATCTACGGGGTGCACCGGCTCCCCGTCACCTGGGACGAGCGGTAGCCGGGCCGGGCCGCCCTGGCGGGGGCGCGAGCCACCCGGTGGGGGCGCGTCCGCCGCACGTCGCACACGGCACACGGAGGAACCCGCTCGCACTCCTGTACGTCTTCCCGCGTACGTGTTGGCGTAGACGGTCCCTGGAGGAACCCGGTGGAGCACAGGATGTTGGGGCAGCGGTACGAGCTGGTGGAGCAGCTCGGGCACGGCGGGATGGGAACGGTCCACCGCGCCGTCGACCACCGGTTGCGCCGAACCGTCGCCGTGAAGACCCTCTCCGCCGAGCTGGCGCTGCAGCCCGAATTCCTCACCCGGTTCCAGCGTGAGGCGCACGCCGCCGCCGCGCTCAACCACCCGGGGGTGGCCACCGTTCATGACGTGGGGGAGGACGCGAGCGGCGGGGCCGCCGAGCCCTACCTGGTCATGGAGTACGTGGAGGGCAGAACCCTCAGCCAGGTCCTCAGGGACGGCGCACTGCCGGTGGCACAGGCGCTCGACCTCACCGGCCAGGTGCTGGACGCCCTGGAGCACAGCCACCGGCACGCCATCGTCCACCGCGACATCAAGTCCGCGAATGTCATGGTCACCGGCTCGGGCAAGGCCAAGGTCGTCGACTTCGGCATCGCCAAGGCGCTCAGTGAGGCGGCCACCCGCCTGACCGGCACGGGCGTGGCGGTCGGCACCCCCGCCTATCTGGCCCCGGAGCAGATCAACGGCGGCGAGACCGATCACCGTACGGACCTCTACGCCGTGGGCTGCCTGCTCTACGAGCTGCTGACGGGCCGTCCCCCGTACACCGGGGATTCTCCGTTCTCCGTGATGCACCAGCATCTGTCCGCGGAGCCGGTCCCGCCCTCCCGGCTCCGCCCCGAACTGCCGCCCGCCGTCGACGCGGTGATCGTCCGCGCGCTGCGCAAGGGCCGGGAGGACCGCTTCGCGAGCGCCGCCACGATGCACGAAGCACTCACCGAAGCCGCCCGGCCCACCCCCGTCCGCACCCCCACCGCATTCGACCCGGCCGCCCCCGGCCACGCCCCACGGACACAGGCCGCACCCGGCCACCCCGCACCCGGCCACGCCGCATCCGGCCACCCCGCATCCGGCCACCCCGCCCCCGGCCACGCCACCGGGGAACCCCACTCGCCGGCGCCCGCCGCCTCCGCCTCCTTCACACCCACACCCACCCCCAACTCCACGCCCAACTCCACGCCCAACCCCTCCGGCAGCGGACCGGAGGCATCCCCACCCCCTCCCACCCGCCGCAGACCGGCCCGCGTGGTCTTCCGGCCGACGGCCGAAGGCGCGGTCGCCCTGCTCGGCTGCTTCCTCTCCCTGGTGATATCCCGGACCGACATGATCGAGGTCGGCCAGTTCAACCGGGTCGCGCTGCTCGCCGCCGTCGCCGGGGCGGTCTTCCTGCTGTGGTCGGCACGGCTCGCCTGCGCGGTCTCCTGGGGCCCGGTGGCGGAAGCCGTGGCCGCCTGGTCCGAACTCTCCCGCGGCACCATCGGCTGGGAAACCCGCTACGTCATCATCGCGCTGGTCCTGGCCCTCGTCGCCGCACTGTGCCTGGCGGCCGGCTACAAGGACGACCGCTCGGGCGGATTCGCGCTGGTGGCCTTCTGGTTCACCGCCCTGACCGCCGTCTGGTTCTTCCTCGACGACCTCAACAAGATCGGCGTGTTCTACGTCCTGCTCCTCGGCGTCACCCTCGCCATCGGCACCCATACCCTCAAGTCCCGCATCCGCCCGCCCTCGGCCGGCCGCCTCACCACCCCACCCACCACGGCCGACGACGCCCCGAAGCCGCCGGAACACCTCCGCACCGCCCACCGCCGGCCACGAAAGCCGGCCGACCGGCACGCCCGCGGATAGCGGGAGCCCTGACGGCGGAAGCCCCGGCCCCCGCCCGCGGACGTGGCACCGCCGCGACCCGCAGCCCTCTCCTCACCTCGTCACTCGGCGCGCAGAAAGCGGCGCAGGATGAGCCGGAGCGTGGGCAGTTGGCCGGCCGGATCGAAGGACGGCGCGGTGGCTGCGCTCGTGTAGAGCGAGGAGATCAGGGCCTGGACCCATGATGCGGCGCTGTCCGGGTCGAGTTCGGGGTCGATCTGACCGGCCGCGGCGGCCTTGGTGAGCAGTCCGGCGATGGTCGCGTGCTCCTCGGCGTTGTCGCGGCTGAGCAGGGCTTCGAGTTCGGGGTCCCGGTATGCCTGGACCATGGCTTCCATGACCAGCGGGGGCGTCAGCGGGTGTGTGGCCGGGGCGGCGAGGAGGTCCACGATCTCCAGCAGGGCGCTCCACGGGTCATCGGCGGCCAGCGCCTGCGCAAAGCGTTCGGCCTTGTCGTCCCCGTCGCTCTCGAAGACGGCGAGGAAGATCGCGCGCTTGTTGGGGAAGTAGTGGAACAGGTTGCCCGCGCTCGTGCCGGCGGCCCGGCAGATCTCCGCGGTCGTGGTGCGCTCGAAACCCTTGGTGGCGAACAGCTCCGTGGCGGCGCCCAGGATGTGCTGCCGGCGTGCCCGGTGCTTGGCCGGGTCGGTCTTTCTCATCTTTCTCCTCCTGCTGGCGGGGCGTTGGGCCGCCCAGCCGCCGGGTCGCCGGGTCGCTGGATCGGCGAACTGACGGACTGGCGCCGGGCGTTGCTCGGCCCCAATAATAGATCGAGCGCTCGGTTTATCATTAGGCTGTGGCCGGAAAGGATGCCGCACCGCACGAAGAGCGGCCGGCGCAGCCGCTGCCGGCCGGCCAACCGACTGGGGGGATCGTGAACGTGAAGAAGAGGGAACAGGCAGGGACCGATGGCGGACGAGCGGGAGCCGGCGAGTTACCGGCAGGGAGTGACGCGAAGCAGGTACGAACCGACAGGGACCGGCCGTTAACCGGCAAGGTCACGGTCCTGGCGGAACCGGCCTGGGCGGTGGTACTCGTCTGTGGCGTCTTCGCGGCAGCCGGCGCCGGGATCGGCTGGTTGATCAAGCTGCTTGCGCAGTGGTTCGTGACACTGCCCTGGGCGCCGTGGCAGGGACCGGCCAGGCTCCTGACCTCGGTCCCCGAACCCTGGCGGACCTGCGGAGCGCTTGCCGTGGGCACGGTCCTGGGGCTGGCCGCCGGATACCTCGCTCAGCATGACCGGCTCTCCGTCACCGTCTCCGGCAGCCGCGTGGTCCTCACCCGCAAAGGGATCTCCCGTGAGTTCACCCACCACGAGATCAGTACGGCGCTCCGGGACGGCAAGCAGCTGGTGCTGCTCGACCGCGACGGCCAGGAGATCGCCAGAGAGGCCTGCGACCTCGACGCGCAGCGGCTCGCCGACGCTTTCGCCGAGCACGGCTACCGCTGGTGCGACCGTGATCCGCACCGGGACGAGTTCCGGCTCTGGGTCCCCCGGGCACCGGGCCTGCCGGAGGGAGCCGACGCGCTGCTGACGGCTCGCGCACGGCTACTGGGCAAGCCTGCCACCGCCGACGAGGCCCGCGAGCTGCGCGAGGAACTGGCCAAGCTCGGCGTCGTCGTGCGCGACGAGAACAAGCGGCAGTACTGGCGCATGGCCCGGACGGCCCGGGGCTGAGGGGTTGGGGCGGGCCGATTACGTAGCGCGTGCGGCCCCTGCGCGTGCGGCCCCTGCGCGGGCGGCCCCTGCGCGTGCGGACCCTGCGCATGCGGACCCTGCGCGTGCGGCCCCTGCGCATGCGGACGCCCCGGGTGCGGGCATCCGCGTGGCATACCCGCGGCGCGGAGCCACCGGTGGACCGTCAGTTGACGCAGACGAGTCCCAGGAGGCACACATGCGCCGGGGATGTGGGCTCGGCGGACGGGGCGGTCGGGTCGCTCGGCGTGGCCGACGTGGAGGGTGCCGTCTGCGTCGGTGAGGTGCCGGTGCCCGCGTCGGACGAGTGTCCGGCGGGAGCGGGGGCGGCGGTCGTCCTCGGTGCCGCGGCACCGGAGTGGTGGGCGGGTGGCGTCCCGGCCGCGGTGGGCGTCGAGGTGTGCGGCGCCGCGCTCGGGGAGGCGGGGGAGTGTGCCGGGGTGGCGGAGTGCTGCTGCCGGACCGGCGTGGAGGCGGGGGCGCTCCGCTGCTGGTCGGCCGCATGGTGCGGGTGCGTGGCGGGGTGCCGGGGAGCCTCGGTGTCCGGCTGCTCCGACGACGAGGCGGCCGTTTCCGTACGGGGCGAGCCCACGCTCCCGGGCTCCGGCGCCGAGGACGCCTGCGCATGGCCGGCGGACGGCTTGTTCTGCAGCAGCGAGACGGTCAGGCCACCGCCGACAAGGGCGAAGGCCGTGGCGGCCGCGGCCCGGCGCCGGTGCTTCTTCCAGCGCGCCAGCTGCCGACGCCGGGCCGCCCGGCCCTGGCCGGTAGCAGCGGCCACTCCGGTACCGCCGGACGCACCGCCCTCGGCAGCATCCGCCCGCACCTCATCGCCGTCGAAGGCGCCGCTGCCCAAGCCACCGCTGCCCACGTCACTCCTGCCCAGGGCACTGGCGCTGCCGCCCAAGGCGCCGCTGTCGAAAGGCGCGCTGTCGAACGGCGTCGCAGCGGACGGTAGGGCATCCGACGGCGCGGCGGCAGAGGGGCCGGCGGCGGACGGCGTGACTGTGGACGGCTCAGTGCCGTGCCCGCGAGGGTGCTGAGGGGCGCCGAGGCCGGCGGCTTCCTCGGCACGCCAGGCCTCGAACGCCGCGGCGGCGGCCTTCGCGCGCTGCCGGCGATGGTTGGGCGGGGCGATGTCCGGAGCGTAATCTCCGCATCCCGGGCAGACGAGTGCCCCGTTGAGACTTCGGCGGCATGACGAGCAGTAGTCCATCTGCGATCTTTCTGTGCTGACTGCGCCGCCAAGGACGCCGGCGACCTGATCAAATTCGCACGCGGGATCGAGCGGGCTGTAACGCTAACTGCACCCCCCGAGGGCAAAGCGAAGGCCCTGTGACGCTTCGGTGCAGATTCCTCACCAGTGGCTCTTGGCACGCCCTGGCACTCCGGACATGTGGCGACGAATCCCGTGATGGCTCTCTGGACGCGGACCGCAGTGCGTGCCGTCTCGACGACACGGGAAGCGGTTCGTCACATCACCGTCGACGCGGGAGCGGTCTTCCGCCTGGTGGGCCGCGTCGTCGCCAAGGGCCTGAGGGCCCGCGAACCCGGCCCGGCCTCCCGCCGGAGCCTGCGCCTGGTCCTCATCCCCGTCGGGCGGGCCCCGCAAGCGCCCCGCGCCCGCCCGGTGGAGTTTTCTCCACCGGGAAGACGGGATGTGGCGCCCGTGCGCGGTACGGCCCCGCTCCGCTTGGCTGGAGGGCATGCCGCGGACGCCAATGTGCACGGAGTCGCGGGGCCACGAGGCCACGGCGTCACGAGCCACGGCGTCACGAGCCACGGCGTCACGGGGTCACTGGGTCAAGGGGGAAACGTGTCCGTCACCGGAGCAGGCGTCGAGCAGGCAGTGACGCTCAGTGCGGTGTCCAGGCTGTACGGCCGCGGCGAGCACCGGGTGTCGGCCCTGCGTGGTGTGGACTGTGCCTTCGCCCGTGGGTCGTTCACCGCGGTGATGGGGCCCTCGGGGTCGGGCAAGAGCACCCTGCTCCAGTGCGCGGCGGGCCTGGACCGCCCCACCTCGGGGCGGGTGTTCACCGGCCGCACCGACATCAGTGCGCTGACCGAGACGGAGCTGACCAAGCTGCGCCGGGAGCGGATCGGCTTCGTCTTCCAGTCCTTCAATCTCATGCCGTCGCTGAACGCGCGCAAGAATGTGGCGCTGCCGCTGCGGCTGGCCGGGCAGCGCCCGGGGCGCGCACGGGTGGATGCCGCGCTCCGGCAGGTGGGGCTGGGCGACCGGGGCGGCCACCGGCCGGCGGAGTTGTCCGGCGGCCAGCAGCAGCGGGTGGCCATCGCCCGCGCGCTGATCAGCCGGCCCGAGGTGCTGTTCGCCGACGAGCCGACCGGTGCTCTGGACACCCACTCCAGCCGGGAGGTGCTGGGCCTGCTGCGGTCGGTGGTGGACCAGGCCGGGCAGACGGTGGTCATGGTCACCCACGACCCGGTCGCCGCCTCCTGGGCGGACCGGGTGCTCTTCCTGTCCGACGGTGCGGTGCACGGCGAACTGGCGGGCCCGACGGTGGCCGCGGTGAGCGAGCACCTGGCACGGCTGGGCGGCTGACCCGTGGTGTTCCTCGCTCTGTCGACCCTGCGCGCCCGGTGGGCGCTGTTCGCCGGCACCTTCCTCGCGCTCGCGCTCGGTGTCGCGCTGATCGCCGCCACCGGGCAGGTCCTCGACGCCACCCGGGGCCGGTCCAAGCCCGGCGGTCCCGGGCGCTACGACGCCGCGGCCGTGGTGGTGCGGGCCGGCCAGTCGTTCACCGTCGGCTTCGGCAGCGGGGACGGCGCGTACGACGAGCGCCGGACGGCCACCTCCCCGCACCGCCTGGGCGACGCGCGGCGGATCGCCGACGCGGTCCGTGCGGTGCCCGGTGTGCGGCGGGCCGTCATCGACCGGTCGCTGCCCGCACGGGTGGTGACCGGCCACGCCGTCGGCCCCTCCGCCCCCTCCGACTCGTCCGCCCGGTCCAGCTCCTCCGGCCGCTCCGGCTCTCCTGAACCTTCCGACCCGTCGGACCGCCCGGTCGGCCATGGCTGGTCGAGCGCCCTGCTCACGCCCTTCCGCCTCACCCGGGGCCACCCGCCCGCCGGCGACGGGGAGGTGGTGCTCGCCGCCGCGCCGGCCGAGCGCGCCGGGGCCGCCGTGGGCGACGAGGTCGCCGTGGTGACCCCGCGAGGCCGGCAGCGGATGACCGTCGCCGGTATCGCGGCGCCGCCCGGCACGGACGGGGTGCCCGGCGAGGCCACTGTCTTCTTCGCCGACGACACCGCACAGCGGCTGTCGGCCGACCCGGACCGGGCCGACGCGGTGGCCGTCCTCGCCTCGCCTGGCACCTCCGCGACGGCCCTCGCCGGCCGGATCCGCGCCGTACTGCCGGGCCCGTCCCTCACGGCTGCGGCCGGCACGTCCAAGGGCGGCCACCCGGCCGCCGCCTCGCGCGCCGCGGCGCTCGGGGACGTCGCCACCCTGCTCGCCGTGATGGCGGTGATCGCCGGCTTTGTCGCGGTCTTCGTGGTGTCGGGCACCTTCGCCTTCGCGATCGCGCGGCGCCGCAGGGAACTGGCCCTGCTGCGCACCGTGGGGGCCACCCCGCGCCAGGTACGCCGCATGATCATGGCGGAGTCGGGGCTGCTGGGCGCCGTCGCCTCGGCCACGGGCTGCGGCCTCGGGATCTTCGGCGGACGGCTGCTCGCCGCGGTGCTCTCATCCTTCGGTATGGCGCCCGAGGACTTCGAGGTCCCGGTGTCCCCCGCGGTCCTGCTGATCAGCTTCTTCGTCGGGCTCGCTGTGGCGCTGCTCGGTGTGTTCGCCGCCTCGCGCCGGGCCGCCAAGGTCCGTCCGGCCGAGAGCCTGCGGGACGCCGCGGTGGAGACCCGGGTGATGACGACGGGCCGGTGGATCACCGGGTCGCTGTTCCTGGCCGTGGCCGTGCTGCTCCTGATCATGCTGCCGCAGGCGGGCAGCGACGGCGCCGTGGTGATCTCGCTGGTGCTGACCGAGATCCTGGTCGTGGCGATGGTGGCCTTCGCCCCGCTGCTCGCTCCGCCGCTGGCGCGGGCGGCGACCCTCCCGTCGGCCGCGCTCACCCGCGTCACCGGCGCGCTGGCCGGTGACCACGTCCGCGCCGCGGTGCGCACCACCGCCTCGGCCGCCGCCCCCATCCTGGTCACGGTGGCCGTCGCCGGCTCCCTCATCGGCGTTACCCGGGCGAGTGCGGCGACCACCGTCGCCGACGACCGCGCGCACCTGAAGGCCGAGGTGGTGGTCGCCGCCCCCGACGGTGGCACGGGCACGGGCGCAGGCCTGCCCGCCGCCGCGCTGCGCGACCTGTCCTCGGTCCCCGGCGTCCGGGCCATCTCGCCGGTCGACGGGACCAGCGGCTTCCTCGTCGGCTCCCGCTATGTGATGTCGAGCGGCATCGGCGCGGTGGACCCGGCGCGGGTGTCCGGCGCCCTCCGGCTGGACGTGGTCAGGGGTTCGCTGGGCGCTCTGCGGGGCGACGCCGTGGCGGTGACGAAACCGGTCGCCGGGCAGCTGGGCTGGAAAGCGGGTGACGACGTCGAGGTCTACCTCGCCGACGCCACGAAGGTACGGGTCAAGGTCGCCGCGGTGACCGGTTCGTCGGCGGGCCTGCCCCCGGTGCTGTTCCCGCGGGACGCCTTGGCCCGGCACGCGCCCGGCACGATGGCGGGCACCGCCTACCTGTCGCTGACGCCGGGCGCGGACCGGTCCGCCGCGACGGCCGCCGCCGGAAAGATCGCTGCCGCATACGGCGCGGCCGCGCACAACCGGGACGACTGGCTGGCGCAGCGCGCCTCGGCCACGCACGAGGAGGGCCGCATCCTGGTCCTGGTACTGCTCGGCATGTCCCTGCTCTACACCGGCATCGCCATCGCCAACACCCTGGTCATGGCGGCCGGAGAGCGGGCCGAGGGCATCACGCTGCTGCGCAGACTCGGCGCGACCCGCGGGCAGGTGCTGCGCACCGTCGTGTGGGAGACGCTGACCGTGGTGGCCGTCGGCGGAACACTGGGCGTGCTCGCGGGCGGGGTGACGATGCTCGGCACGAGCCGGGCGCTGTCCGCGTCCGGCGAACCGGCCGAATTGCCCGTGCCCTGGCAGGAGATGGGCACGGTGCTGGCCGGCTGCCTGCTGGTCGCCCTGTCGGCCGCACTCGTGCCCACCCTCCTCCACCTGCGCTCCTCCGACGCCCCGGCCGGGAACGCCGAGGTGCCCGGCCCGCGGGATCCGGGGCCGACGGGCGCGGGGTGAGGCGGCGGCGACCGTTTCCTTCCCGAGGCCGCACGGGCCCGCCGGGTGCGCCTGCGTCGTACGGGTCTGCCGGGCACGTCCGCGTCGGGCCTTCCCCCGAGGCCGTGCTGACCCGCCGGGCAGCCCCGCGGCGGGCCTTACCGTGGGCGGGGTGAGTTCCTCTCCCACCTGGCGGGCCCTGGCCCGGAGTCCGGCCAACTTCCTTACCTCCGCGACGCCTTGGCGCGCGCTCGGCTACCTCGCCTCCTCCGCCCTCGTCGGGCTTGCCTCGCTGGTCGTGCTGGGCGGCGTTCTGCTGTGCGGGCTGCTGCTGTCGGTGCTGGGGGTCGGGCTGGTGCTGCTGGCGGGCTCGGTGCTCCTCGGGATCCCGCTGGCCGCGCTGGAGCGCCGTCGGCTACGGCTGCTGGAAGGGCCGCACACGGACCGGCCGGCCAGTCCGCACGAGGCCGTCGCGCGGCCGGGGCTGTGGCCGTGGCTGACCACCCGGCTGCGGGAGCCCGCGACCTGGCGGGAGTTCAGCTACGCCCTGGTCTTCGCGGTGCCGCTCTCCTTCGTGAACCTGGCCCTGCTGACCCTGACCGGTCTGCTGGTCGCGCTGGTCGTGGCCCCGGTCCAGGTGGCCGTCGCGTCGGCGCAGCCCGAGGCGCTGGTGCTCACCGGCCTCGGGATCGCCGGGCTGCCGGTGACGGCGTACGTCCTGGGCGCCGCGGCCGCCGCACAGTCCTGGTTCGTCCGGCTGATGCTGGCCCCCAAGGAGGGCGAACAGCCCGACCGCATCATGGAGCTGACCCGCTCGCGGGCCAGGATGGCCGACGCCTTCGAGGCAGAGCGGCGCCGTATCGAGCGCGATCTGCACGACGGGGCACAGCAGCACCTCGTGGCACTGGTCATGACGCTGGGCCTGGCCGAGCTGGAACTCGGCGCCGCGGATCCGGCGGCCGGCAAGGGCGGCGAACTGGTTTCCCGGGCCCGGCGCGAGGCGAAGCATGCGCTGGACGAACTGCGCGACCTGATCCGCGGCATTCACCCGCAGGTCCTCACCGACCACGGCATCGCCGCGGCGGTGTCCGAGGTCGCGGTCCGCTGCCGGGTGCCGGTCGCCGTCGACGTGGAGCTGGCCGGGCGGCTGCCCGCACAGGTCGAGGCCACCGCCTACTTCTTCGTCAGCGAGGCATTGACCAATGTCGTCAAGCACAGTGGGGCCGCCACCGCCACGGTGCACGCCCGGCTGGCCGGGGGCCGGCTGTCCGTCACGGTCACCGACGACGGCACCGGCGGTGCCGAACTCCGTGACGGCGGCGGGCTCCAGGGCTTGGCCGACCGGGTCGCGGTGGTCGATGGAAGACTGAAGCTGTCCAGCCCCCTCGGTGGTCCCACCGCCCTCAGCCTGGAGATTCCGTGCCGGCACCGTCACTCCGTATCGTCTTAGCCGAGGACTCGGCCCTCGTCCGCGAAGGGATCGCCGAACTGCTGCACCGGTTCGGCCACCGGGTGGTCGGCGCGGTCGGCGACGCCGACTCCTTGATCACGGCGGTGCGGGAGTGCTCCCCGGACATCGTCATCACCGACGTACGGATGCCCCCGGGACACGGTGACGACGGGCTGCGCGCCACGGTGCAGCTGCGCCGGCACGATCCGCATCTGCCGGTGCTGGTGCTCTCCCAGTACGTCGCGAACGCCTACGCCACGGAGCTGTTCACCCCCGGCAGGGCGCCCCACCGCCAGAGCAGCGCCGGTCTCGGTTACCTGCTCAAGGACCGGATCGGCGAACTCGGCGACTTCGCCCGGGCCGTCGAACGGGTCGCCGCGGGGGCCATGGTGATCGACCCCGAAGTCGTCCAGCACCTGCTGCTGGAGCGCGACCGGCGCCACCGCTCCCAGCTCCTGTCCGCCCGCGAACAGGAAGTACTCGGCCTGATGGCCCAGGGCTACTCCAACGCCATGGTGCGGGAAGCCCTGCACATCAGCGACGGCGCGGTGGCCAAACACGTCGGCAACATCTTCGCCAAGCTGGGTCTCTCCCCCGAGGACGGCAACCGCCGGGTGCTTGCGGTGCTGGCTTATCTGCGTGATGAGTAATCTGCGGCTCGTTGGCCCCCGGCCGGCCGGCGGGGTGTGGAGGGATGGTCCGAGTCGCTGATTCCTGGACGGCGGTCTTCAGTCCGTGGTCCTCGATCGCGGCGCCGCCGGTTTCATCAGCGGTCCGGCCAGTTTGGTCAGGGCGGGAAAGATGACATAGGTGGCGAGCGGTGCGATGACCGCGACGGTGATCAGGACGCGTAACGGAAGGGAAAGGGTGGCCAGCTCTTTCCCCCAGATCAGCTGGAGGACCATCAGCATCGGATAGATGCCGACGAAGGTCAGGATGGTCTGCTTCCAACGTGGTGGGCGTCCGGAAGGTGCAGGGTGGGCCGGTATCGCCCGGTGCTGCGTGATCTGCGGTGTGATGGGCTGCGCTTCTGGTGTGGTCGTCATGAATACTCCCAAATGTTCCACGCGGCCGGTTTTCCGCCCTTACGGCAAACCCCGAGCCGCCTCGACGAACCAACGGTAATCGCGCCCCACGCCGGAAGAGAAAAACTTATTGCGGGCTGGATTTATCGCAGCACCGTGCACAATCGGCACCGACCGCCGACCGCCGACCGCCGACCGCCGACCGCATTAGACGTCCGCGCGCACCGCTCTGGAGGCCGGCCAGCGCCGTGTGCCCTGCGGATCACCGCGAAGCCGGACGGAACGGAAACCGGAACGGAAACCGGAACCAGAACCGGAACGGAAACCGGAACCAGAACCGGAACGGAAACCGGAACCGGACCGGAACCATGGGCACCCACCCCGCATGGTTCACCTACACCTCAACCCCCAACTCATCCGCCACAAAAGCAAGAACGCTCACGCTAATGTGCGCCCTTGAGTCTCTACGTCGTTATTGGATTCGGGCCTGCCGGTACCGCCACCGCTCGGCTGCTGGCCGCAGAGGGGCACGCGGTACGGGTCGTCACCAAGTCGGGCCGAAGCCCTGAGCCGGGCATCGAGCACATCGCACTGGACGCGACGGACGGCAAACGACTGAGCGAGTCCGCACAGGGCGCTGCCGCGCTCATCAACTGTGCCGGGCCGCCCTACCACCGCTGGGCGCGTGAATGGCCGCCGCTGGCCTCGTCGCTCTGCGCGGCGGCCGAGGCGACCGGCGCCGTACTGGTCATGCTGGGCAACCTCTACGGCTACGGCCCGGTGGACGGTCCCCTGACCGAGGAGTTGCCGCTCGCGGCGACCGGTCCCAAGGGGCGGGTGCGCGCCGCCGTGTGGGAACAGGCGCAGAAGCTGCACCAGCAGGGCCGTATCAAGGCGGCCGAGGTGCGGGCCTCGGACTTCTTCGGGCCCGGAGTGACCGACGGGGGGCACCTGGCCGCACGGGTCATGCCACGGCTGCTGGGCGGCAAACCGGTCTCCACACTCGGGAATCCGGACGCCCCGCACAGCTGGAGCTATCTGCCCGATGTGGCCAGGGCGCTGGTCGAGGTCGCGGGCGAGGAACGGGCCTGGGGACGGGCCTGGCACGTCCCGACACAGCCTGCGCTCTCCGTTCGGGAGATGGTCGACCGCCTTGCCGCTCAAGCGGGTACGGGGCCGGTCACCGTGCGCAGGCTGCCGTCCGCCGTAGTGGGCGTCGCCTCGCTCGTCTCCCCGCTGCTCCGCGAACTGAAGGAGATCCGCTATCAGTTCGACCGCCCCTTCATCGTCGATTCCAGCGCCTACGAAGCCGCATTCACGGTACGGGCCACGCCCCTCGACGAGCAGATCAAGGCGACGGTGGACTGGTGGCGTGAGCGCCGGGCCGCCACCGGGTGACGCTTGTGTTCAGCGCAGGGTTCACCCACGAGCGCGAGGCGAGGAAGGCAAGTGGGATGCAAAGCGGAATGCAGAGCAAGGATTCCGGGGCAGAAGGAGACGCCGCTGAGGCGGGTTCTGCTGCCTGGTACGGGGTGAGTGCGGCACCCCGCCGGGCCGGGGCCTGGTTCGCCGTGCTGGGGCTGGCGGCCCTCGTGCCCGTACTCCCGCTCTGGCTCTTCAGCTCGTCGCCGGACCTGCGGCGGAAGGTGATCCTGATTGCCCTGGGGTGCGCTCTCTGCTGCCTGGTGGCCATTGCTCTGTATCAGCGGATGGCGGGCGGACGGCGGCCGTTCGCCACGGTGGCCGTCGCCGAGTTCTCGGGAGCCGCCGGCTCCGAAGCGCACGCTGCGTCCGCGTCGGAGCCTGTGGCAATGCCCCGTGAGCTCCCCTCGCGACGGGGAATGCAGTGGCGTGCGCTCGGGGGGTATGCGGGCGGCTTCACGGTGCTGATGACCCTGATTGCCCTGGCGGCGGGCACGCCCCAGCGGACGGAGCTGATGCAGCGGCTCCACGACGCCGGAGCGGAATTCGCGAATGTCCGGGTCGAGAAGGTCAGTGACGTCCAGTTCCACGACCCCAGCAAGACCCCCGACTACTACACCGCGACAGCAGTCGTGAGGCTGGGCCGAGGGGCAACGGGCAGGCCGGTGACGGCAACCGTGCACACGGACACCCCCGACCGTCCGGGCCCCGGCAGCCGGGTCACCGTGCTCTATGCCCCTGCGCAACCCCACCTGGGTGCCCTCGCGGGAGACGAGCGCAGCCTCGGTGCTGTGTTGCACGGCAACACGATGTCGGCCATGGGCACCTGGACCTGCATGAGCGCCTGGATCCTCGGTATGGGCTTCTCCGTGGCTGTCGTGTCGGAGCGTTATGGCCTCCGTTCCTTCTCCCGGCTGGGCCGCACCGACAAGGCGATACGGGCGAAATTCCTGGGGCCCGACTTCTGGCGGGAAGGATCCAGGAAGGAACAGTGCCTGAGGATGCTCACTCCGTCGTCCCGGGTCGCACACTTCCTCATCGACGTCACGGACCGCGATCTCCCCGACTCCTTGAACGGTCAGCATCTCTGGCTCTGCTGGGACGCCCACCGCGGAGCCGGCGGCAGGCGATTCTCTTCGAAAAGCACACCGGCAGCGTTGGTTTCCGACGACGGCTGGGTGATGCACGGCATGCTCAAGTCCCGGGACGCGAAGCTGCTCGCCGACGAGGGTGTCCCCGTGGAAAAGGCTCACGTGGGATTCCCGCACGTGGAGGAAACAGCCGACGGGGAAGCAGCTGACGTGGAAACGGCCGACCCGGAAAAGGCTGTTCCGGAGAAGGCCGCGGCCGGGCGGCCGGCGGCGAGGACTCTCCGCCTCTGGGACCCACGCTCCGCCTGGCCACTCTTCATACACCCCTCGGCGCTGGCCCTCGCCGCGCTGCTCGTCGCCTGCGGAGCGCTGCTGACGTGCGACATCACCGTCTTCTGGCGCTGGACGACCGCGATCGCAGGCCTGGTCATCGGCCTCGCCCTGGCCATCCTCTCCACGATCCACGGACCCCTACTGCCACCCGAAGAGAAGGCGCGCTGAACCGGTGGCCGGAGATCAGCTGCCGGCTCTGAGGGCTTCCAGGTGCCGTCGCAGCACCTGCCGGAGCAGCTTCGGCGGATAACGGTCCGGCAGCAGCGTGGCCTGGAGGTTGAGCCCGTCGAGGAGTGCGGCCAGCCGCGTGCTTTCCAGTTCGACGTCCAGGTTGCCCGGCAGCCCGCCGGCGCACCGGGCTTCGTGCAGCACGCGCGACACCAGAGTGTGCAGGTTGGCCTGCATTTCGGCGGCGCAGGGCCGCAGTTCGGGGCGGGTGTGTGCGGCGGCGGTGAAGGCGAGCCAGAGTGCGGACTCCTGGCGGCGGGTCTCGTCAAGGGGAAGCAGCTCGGCCAGGAGCTCTTCCGTTGCGGCCCGGCGGTCGGTGCGGCCGTCTGGAGCCAGGAGCCGATCGGCGTGGGTGCGGATACGGTCGCCGATGCGCCGGCTCAGCTCCCTCATGGTGAAGGTCATCAACTCGTCGTGGTCGGCGAAGTAATGGCGGACCGAGCCGACGGCGAGTCCGGCTTCCTCGGCGACGTTGCGCAGCGACGCATGCTCCAGCCCATGCCGGGCGGCGACGGACAGAACGGCCTGCGCCACTGTCCTGCGGCGGGCCACGGGGTCGACGATCTTTGGCACGGTGGTCTTTATAGCACGGTTGCGCTAACTTTTTTAGCTCAGTCATGCCATTAAAGATGGGCGGTACCCGTGTGAACCCCTGGCTGCTCGCTGCGATCATCACCCTGGTGGTGATCGCAGTCGTGATCAAGCGGATGACCGGTGAACCGGTCAACGCAAGGGAACTCTTCGTAGCCCCGGCGGTCCTGACCGGGATCGGCCTCCTCACCCTCATCAAGAGGGCGGATCTCACCGGCACCGACCTCACCTGGGTCATCACAGGAGCCCTCTTCGGTGCGGCACTCGGCGCGTTCCGTGGTGCCACCGTTCAGCTTTTCGACAAGGGGGGTGTCCTGTGGCAGCGGTACACCGGCCGCACCTTCCTCGCCGTGATCGGCACCCTGGCGGTCACGGCCGGCTTCAGTGTCCTGGCCGTGAAGATGGGCATGCACGAGCATGCACGCCCCCTCCAGCTCTCCATCGGGGTGAGCTTCCTCGGCGAGTCCCTCATGGTCGGTCGCCGCGGCATGGCCACGGGGATCCCCTTCGCCCCGGCACGTAGGCGCTGATTCAGTTGTTGGCAGCGGGCCGTTCGAACCGGACCTCCGGGTTTTCTGACGAAGGACCGTCGAGCAGCGGCTGCCGGATGCCGCGCAAGAAGCCGGCCAGGTCGCATGAGGAACGGAGGGGTGTCCGCGGGGCCGTCATCGCTCTCCCCGTGCCGTCAGCCGCGCCCGGTGAACTTCTGCCCGACGCCGAGCCCGCGCAGGCGCGCGAGGACCTGGGGGTCCTGGGCGTCGAGCCAGTCGCAGAGCTGGCGGAAGGAGACCAGCCGGACGTCCTTGTGCTTGCCGCCGGCGATGTGCTTGATGGCTTCCTCGACGGCGTCCATGTAGATGCCGCCGTTCCACTGCTCGAAGTGGTTGCCGACGAACAGCGGGGCCCGGTTCGTCTCGTACGCCCGCTGGAAGCCGGCTATGTAGGCGTCGGCGGCCTCCTTGCGCCAGCGCGGGTAATTGACCGGCGGGCCCTTGGTGGAGTTCCTGGACTGGTTGAACATCAGGTTGAAGTCCATCGAAAGGGTCTCGGAGTGCCCGGGGAACGGTATCGACTGGAGCGGGAAATCCCAGAGGCCCTGCTTCTTGGTGGGCCAGACCTGAAGGCCGCCCGGGGAGCTGGCGTCGTAGCGCCAGCCGCGCTTGCGCGCCGTGGGCAGCAGGTTGGCCTGGCCGAGCAGGCAGGGCGTACGGGCGCCGACGAGTTCCTTGGTGTAGTCGAACGGCAGCGGTTCGACATCGGTGAAGCCGGTATTCGTCCGCCACTTGGTGACGAAGTCCATGGCCTGCTCGATCTCGGAGTCCCACTGGGCGGGGGTCCAGTGGGCGACCGAGCCGTTGCCTCCGCAGAAGTGGCCGTTGAAATGGGTGCCTATTTCGTGGCCCTCCAGCCACGCCGCGCGCACGTTCTTCAGCGTCGCCTTGATGTGGTCATCGGTGAGGTAATCGATGTCGGAGGCGCCGACGGGGTTGTTCGGCGGACGGTACAGGCGCTTCTTCGATTCGGGCAGCAGATACAGCCCGGAGAGGAAGAAGGTCATCGAGGCGTTGTGGTCCTTGGCGAGCTTGCGGAACCGCGGGAAGAGGCCGTTGCCCACCTCGCCCGCTCCGTCCCAGGAGAAGACCACGAATTGCGGGGGCTTCTGGCCCGGTGCCAGTTTCTCCGGTGCCGGCGGCTGGTTCGGCTGCTTTCCGGTGTACGCCGTGGAGCCGTCGCCTATCGGCTTGCTCTTCGCCGTCTGTCCGGGCTTGGATCCGACCTTGCCGGAAGCCGACGAACCGGAAGGTGAGCAGCCGGCAACGGAGAGTGCGGCCGCCGCTCCGACCCCGAGTCCAAATATGCCCCGGCGGCTGATGTCACGCATAACGGTACCCATCGCATTCGTTCGAAGTTCTGATATGGGGGCGCCCGGAGGATCGGGGCGTCCGGAAAGACGGGGAGGCGGATGTCGAGGTTCCGCTTCGACCCGAGAAAGAGGATCCTCAACCGGGGGAGGAGTCTCGAGGGTGCCGATTCTCGAGGGGTGAGGATTCTCGTGGGGGGGAGGTTCTTGCAGGGTGAAGATTCTCAGCTGAGGAGAATTCCCGACGGAGGGCTGAGCTCAGCGGCCGTCGGGCGGCTTGTTCTCCGAGGCCGTGGGAGGGCCCAGGAAGCGGAAGCCCGGCACTCCGCGGGGAGCTACGCGAGGGGTAACTCCGACGAGGAGCAGGCAACCGCAACCACGTGCACCGCGCCAGGTCGCGGCTCCTGCCCCCGCATCCGTCCCCGCCCCTGTTCCGTCGTCGCGGCCTTCCCGGCGCGGCCGCCGCCGTCCGGTGTCGTCTTCTGCATGGGGTTCCCCCGTTCGCTGGGCGGGGCGCAGAGCCGAAGACCCCTAACGGCCCGCAACCAACACCCTTGGACGCCCATGACTCTCACGGAGATCGCTAGCGCACCGTTAACGCCTCACTAACAACCGTTCTGGTACGGCCGTGCGTTGTGGAGGCGACGTCCGGCCCGGACAGTCGACTCGGCACCCGCAGCAGCCGCAGCCCCGAAGAAAGGTGAACACGATGAAGATCGCGGTGGACGACCTCTCCGGACCGGAGATCGCCCGGTTCCTCCAGGAGCACGTCCAGCAGATGCGCTCCCTCACACCGCTGGAGAGCAAGCACGCCCTCGACCTCGACAGCCTCCGCAAGCCCGGCATCACGTTCTGGTCGGTCTCGGACGGCGACAGCCTGGTGGGCTGCGGCGCGATCAAGAGGCTGGACGCGGGGCACGCCGAGCTGAAGTCGATGCGTACCCGGCCGGCGCGGCAGCGGAGCGGGGTCGCGTCCCTGCTGCTGGAGCACATCGTCGCCGAGGCCCGGCGGATGCGTTTCACCCGGCTGAGTCTGGAGACCGGCGCGGCCGAATTCTTCCTGCCCGCACGGCGGTTGTACGAGAAGTTCGGGTTCCGGGAGTGCGCACCCTTCGCGGACTACCGGCCCGACCGGAACAGTACGTTCATGACGAGGGCGCTGTAAGGAGCCCCCCAGGGGAAGAGCCGGGGGGGGAGGCTGTGGGAAGGCCCCCGGATCCCGAACGTAACCGGAACGGTCGTCGGACGACGGTTCCGCGGCGCCGCAGCATCCCAACGAACCTCGCGGAACTGCTCATTCCGCCCGGTCGCCCCATGTTCCGGTGCAGGTCAGCACATTCAGGGGCCCACCTGCGCTGTCGTGACCACCTGTCAGACTTTGGGTGCACGTTGAACCACTTCCGGAACGGACACGTGGTCACCAGTGACACCTGTACCTGTATGCCGTACGTCCCGGGGAGATTCATGACGCGCAGATGGTCGCTCATCACCACGATTGCCGTACTGACCGTCGCGCTGGCCTTCGTCGTCGCTCAACTGGTGTGCGGCCAGGGGGACGAGGAGGCCGGGAAGGCGCAGGCCGGGGGGAAGTCGGGTGAGCCGAGCCCGAGTTCGGGGGCCGGGTCGCTGCGGGGTGTCGGGTGGTGGCCGCTGCACCGGTCCGGTACCGCGAAGGCGGGGGAGCACGATGCCGTGGTCAGTGGGGGCGGGCAGTGGACCGACGGTCCCCAGGGCGGTGCCCTGCGGCTGGACGGCACCAGTGGATATGCGGACACCGGTACCCGGCTCGACACCGCCGGCAAGGACTACTCGGTCGCCGCGCGGGTGCGGCTGACCCCCGAGGACCTGAACGGCTTCCACACCGTGCTGTCCCAGGACGGTGACCAGGCCAGCACGTTCTACCTCCAGTACTCCGGACAGGACCAGAACTTCGCCTTCAGTTTCACCGGTGCCCGTACCGTCGCGGAGCAGGCCGAGCAGCCGCAGGCCGGCCGCTGGTACCACCTCACCGGCACGTACCGCCAGAAGGACCACCGGATGCGGATCTACGTGGACGGCCGGCTGGCGGGAAGCAGGCAGGCCGTCGGCACGGTGAAGCCCACCGGCGATGTGGTGGTCGGACGCGGCAAGTTCGGCGGGAAGGCCGCCGACCACTGGAAGGGCGGGGTCTCCGATGTGCACCTCTACGACCGGGAACTGACGCCCGGTGAGGTGAGCTCGCTTTCCTCCCGCGAACCGGGCTGACGGCGGTACCGGGGCGGGTTCACCGCCGCTGCGGGCCGGCGGACGCGCCGCGACGGAGCGAACGGCCGCTCGCGGCGGCGCCCGCCGGCCTGCCCGCGGCCGGCGGTATCCGTCTTCCCCCCACAGACGAACCGGAGAGGAAAAGGCCCTTGTCGGCCAGCGCTTCGACCGAAGACTGCATATCCCGTCCCCACGCCGCGGAACGTAGCCCCCACACCGCGGAACTCCGCCCCCACGCCGCGGAACCTGGCCCCCACACCGCGGAACTCCGTTCGGACGACTTCCTCAGAGCCCTCTACCAGTTCCACGGCAGCGCGCTGCTGCAGTTCGCCGCGCGGCGGCTGGGGGGCGACTGGCACCGCGCCGAGGACGTCCTCCAGGAAGTCGCGATACGGGCCTGGCGGCACGCCGGGGACCTCGACCCGACCGCGGATTCGGTGCGGCCCTGGCTGTTCACCGTGCTGCGCAACCTCGTCATCGACGGCCACCGGGCCCGCCAGGCCAGACCACCCGAGGCCGGCGACCCGGAACTCGCCCACCTGCCGGTGTCCGACGACGTGGACCACATCCTCACCTCCCAGGTGCTGATCGAGGCGCTGCGGGACCTGCGGCCGCCGCAGCGCGAGGTCCTGCTGCACGTGCACTACCTGGGGCGCACCGTCAACCAGACGGCCCGGGTCCTCGGTGTGCCGCCGGGCACGGTCAAGTCGCGGACGTACTACGCCGCCCGGGCCCTGCGGGAGGCGCTGCACAGCCGCGGTCTGCAGGCGGGCGGCCGTGACCGGGCCGCCGGATGAGACTCACGCGAAATGCCCCGCGTGCCGGGGGATCGCCAGGCCGAGCGGTCCGGTGTCGAGCGAGCCGTCCGCACCGGTCCGCCAGGGCCACGCCGCGGGCGCGTCGCCGAGCACCAGCAGCGCGTCCCCGCGCCGCAGGCCGTCCAGCGCCCCCGCCCGCCGCGGGAGCTGTGAGGCGTCCACGACGAACAGGTGCGGCGCCTCGCCCTGGACGGCGATCCGGCTGCTGCCCTCGATCAGCCGGAAGATCTGGGTGACGTCGGACGCTCCGGGCTCCGGTGCTCCCGGTGCCGCCGACGCCGCCCTGGCGAACGCCTCCTCCAGGCTGGCCGCGGTGTGCAGCCGCGAGGTCCGCGGCGCGTCGCCGGGCAGGAACCCGTCGCCGGCCAGGGAGCCCACCAGGGTGACCTCGGCGAGCGCGCCCACCGGGCCGGCCAGCGCTTCGGCGACGACGGCGCGCGCCAGGCCGCGCACCTCATCGTCCGGGCCGGACACGGAGACCGGACCCGCCGCCCGGGAGAGGTCGACCAGCACCCGGTCGGCGCCGTCCAGCCCCACCGTCACCGTCAGCGCGTACGGCAGGGCCGGTTCGCCCTCCGGGCCGGGGCGGTGCAGGTCGTCGGGCGAGATCGTCCAGCGCTCGCCGTCCGCCTCGGCGGACCAGGGCGCGGGGGCGGTCTCCTCCGGGCCGGCCAGCAGCAGTCCGAGGCGTTCCTCGGAGTAGACGACGGCGTACAGGTCGGGCAGCGACCGGCCGGAGCGCAGGCATTCGCCCGTCAGCCGGCGCAGGCCGGCGTTGACCACGTCCAGCGCCTCCCGCCCCATGACGGCGGCCGAGGCGACGGCGGGCTTCGGCGGGCGGGGCCGCCGCTCGGTGACGATCAGCGCGGCCACCGCCCCGATCAGCGCCAGCCCCAGCACCACGGCCAGGACGTACCAGATCATCTTCTGACTCCTTGTCGGGACGCCCCGGCGGCGGAGCCGGGGCGGGCGGAAGCGGGGGCGGCACCACGGCCACGTCGCGGTGCCCGGTACCCGAAGGCCACTACGGCGCCCGTCCGCGGATGGTTCACGGGCCCGTCCGTCCCGCGCCCGTGAACCATCCGCGGACAGGGCCCGTAGGTCCCCTCAGTGGCACGGGAGCCCTAGGGGTGTCTGCAAAGTCGCGTCGTTCGCCCGTGAGGCAGGCGGGACTTTGCGGACAGGCCCTGGAGCAGGGCTCCCGCGGCTCCCCATTCACGCCGGCTGGAGGACGTTTCGTGTCGTTGATGTTGACCGTGGTCGAGGGGGACGGTGACGCGTTCGACGTCCACCTCGACGCCGACCCCGACACGCCCGTGAGGGCCGTCGCCCAGGCGCTGGCCGGGGCGGGCGGCGTCCACCGGCCCCCGGAGGGCCTTGGCCTCTACGCCGGCGACCGGCTGCTGCCCGCCGATATGCGGCTGCGGGACGCGCCGCTCCACCACGCGTCCGTCGTGGGCCTCGGCCGCCCGGCGGGCACCGCGTCGGCCGAACCGGACGGGCTGGTGGAGGTCCGTGCGGTCGGCGGGGCCGGGGCGGGCACGGTGCACCGGCTCGACATCGGCGAGTACCGGATCGGGCTGGCGCACGACGGGACCGCCCAGGTGCTGCGCGCCGTCCCGGACCGGCCGTGCGCCGTCCTGACGGTGGGCCCCGGGGGACGCTGCCGGGTGGCGCCCGACGCGTCGGCCGCGCCGGACGCCGGCGCCCCGCAACTGGACCGCGAGGAGCTTGCCGGAGCCACCGCCTGGCCGGCCGGCGCACAGCTCCTCGTCGGCGGCTGCCTGCTCGAACTCGCGCTTCCGCAGCGGCCGGACGCGGCCGTGCAGCTGTCGGAGGACGGCACCGGCTGGGACTACAACCGGCCGCCGCGGCTGCGCCCGGCCGAGAACGCCACCCGCTTCACCCTGCCCTCCCCGCCCGCGGCGCCCGCCGCCCGGCCGCTCCCGTGGATCACCGCGGCCGCCCCGCTGGTGATGGCGGGGGTCGGGGCGCTGGCCTTCGGCCGTATGCAGATGCTGTTCTTCGGGCTGCTCTCCCCGGTCGTGATCGTCGGCAACTACCTGATGAGCCGGCGCAACGGACGCCAGTCGCACTCCGACGAGGTCGCCGCCTACGAGGAGAAGAAGGGGCGCATCGAGGGCGACGCGGAACAGGCCCTGACGGCCGAACGCACCGCCCGGCGCCGTGGCTTCCCGGACCCGGCCGAGGTCGTCCTGACCGCCGTCGGCCCCCGGCGCCGCCTGTGGGAGCGCCGCACCTCGGACGCCGACTTCCTGGAACTGCGCATCGGCACGGCCGACATGCCGTCCGACGTCGTGCTCCACGACCCGACCAAGGACGAACACCGCCGCCAGGACCCGTGGACCGCGTACGACGTCCCGGTGACCGTTCCGCTGCGGGAGCACGACGTCCTGGGCATCGCCGGTGAGGGCCCGGCAGCGCGCGCCGTGGCACGGTGGGCGGTCGCCCAGGCCGCCGTCCTGCACAGCCCCCGTGACCTGCAGATCCACCTGCTGACGACGGGCGGCCCGGGCCGGGACGGCTGGTCCTGGCTGCGCTGGCTGCCGCATGTGCGCAAGAAGTCCGGCGACATCCCGGCCGCCATCGGCTACGGCACCGAGACCTGCGCCCGGCGGGTCGCCGAACTGACCGCGCTGATCGCCGAGCGCGCCGGACGGGAGGACCGGCAGAGCCGGAGTGCCGGGCCCGATGTGCTGGTCGTCCTCGACGGGGCCCGCAGGCTGCGTTCGCTGCCCGGCGTGGCGCAGATCCTGCGCGACGGACCGGCCGTCGGTGTCCGCGCGGTCTGCCTGGACGCCGAGGAGCGGCTGCTGCCCGAGGAGTGCCACGCCGTCGTCGCCGAGGAGCCCGGCGGAACCGTGCGGGTGGGACGCTCGGGGCGGGGCACCGTTGGGGGCATCCGGCCCGACGTGGTGTCCCTGGACTGGTGCCGTTCGCTGGCGCGGGCCATGGGGCCGATGCGGGACCCGGGCGGCGACGACGAGGGGGCCGCGGTGCTCCCGGGCTCCGCGCGGCTGCTCGACGTGCTCGCCCTCGACCCGTCGCAGGCCGCCGGCATCCGGGCGCGCTGGACGGCCGGGGGCCGCTCGACCCGGGCGGCCGTCGGCGTCTCCCTGGACGGCCCGTTCTACCTGGACCTGCGGCGCGACGGCCCGCACGGCCTGGTCGCCGGTACCACCGGTTCCGGCAAGTCCGAACTCCTCCAGACGCTGGTCGCCTCGCTCGCGGTGGCGAACCGTCCGGACGCGATGACGTTCGTCCTCGTCGACTACAAGGGCGGCTCCGCGTTCAAGGACTGCGTGGACCTGCCGCACACCGTCGGCATGGTCACCGACCTCGACGCCCACCTCGTCGAACGGGCCCTGGTGTCGCTGACGGCGGAGCTCACCCGGCGCGAGCACATCCTCGCCGCGGCCGGCGCCAAGGACATCGAGGACTACATCGACCTGCTGGAGCGCGAACCGGCGGGCCGCACCCCGATGCCCCGGCTGCTCATCGTCATCGACGAGTTCGCCTCGATGGTGCGCGACCTGCCGGACTTCGTGAAGGGCCTGGTCAACATCGCGCAGCGGGGCCGCAGCCTCGGTATCCACCTGATCCTGGCGACGCAGCGCCCCAGCGGCGTCGTCTCCTCGGAGATCCGCGCCAACACCAACCTGCGCATCGCGCTGCGGGTGACGGACGCCGGCGAGAGCCAGGACGTCCTCAACTCCGGTGAGGCCGCCGGGATTGCGCAGAGCACCCCTGGCCGCGCCTATGTGCGCCTCGGCCAGAACTCCCTGGTGCCGTTCCAGTCCGGGCGGGTCGGCGGCAGGCGGCCCGGGGCCGCGGCGGCCTCGCTGCCGGCGCCCTGGGCGGTGGCGGTCGGCTGGGAACGGCTCGGCGAGCCGCTGCCGGCGCGGCCGCGCGCCGCGGCCGCGCCCGCCGAGGTCGAGACCGACCTCACCGGTCTCGTCGAGGCGATCCGCGCCGCGGACCGCGAGATGGGCATCCCCGCGCAGCACAGCCCCTGGCTGCCGCCGCTGCCCGAAAAGCTGGCGCTCGGCGATCTGCCCCCGGTGCCGCCCTCGGACTACGACCTCGCGCCCGTCGCGTACGGCGTGGTGGACCTGCCCGCACAGCAGGCCCGGCTGCCCCTGGTGATCGACCCGGCGACGCTCGGGCACCTGCACATCATCGGCTCGCCCCGGCAGGGCAGGTCGCAGACGCTGCGCACCATCGCCGGGACCCTGGCCGGCGCCCACTCCCCGGATCGGCTGCACCTGTACGGCATCGACTGCGGCAACGGCGCGCTGCTGGCCATGGAGGGACTGCCGCACTGCGGCGCCGTCACCCAGCGCACCCAGCCCGACCGGGTGGCCCGGCTGCTCGCCCGGCTGACGGCGGAGCTCACCCGACGGCAGGAGATGCTCGCCGCCCGCGGCAGCGCCGACCTGACGGAGCTCCGCCGTGCCCTGCCCGAGGACGAACGGCCCCCGCACCTGGTGCTGTTCATCGACCGGTGGGAGGTCTTCGACAAGCAGCTCGGCGAGTACGACGCCGGAAACCTGCTGAACTCCGTGCTGACCCTGCTGCGGGACGGCGCGAGCGCCGGCATCCACCTGGTGATGACCGGCGACCGGGCGCTGTTCTCCAGCCGGGTCAACGGCGCCACCGAGGACAAACTCGTGCTGAAGCTCAACGAGAAGTCCGAGTACGGCATGATCGGCATCACCCAGCGGAACGTGCCCGACGAGATCCCGCCGGGCCGCGCTTTCCGCGCCGCCGACAAGGCCGAGGTGCAGATCGCCCTCCTCACCGGGAACCCGGAGGGCCAGGCGCAGGCCGCGGCGCTCCAGCAGATCGCCGAGGAGTGCCGGCAGCGGGCGGCTCACCTGCCCGCCGCCACCCGGCCGTTCCGCGTCGACACCCTGCCGGACCGGCTCACCTTCGAGGAGGCCGCCCGGTTCGTCCCGGCCAGGCGCTCCTCGCGCTGGGCGCTGGCCGGCGTCGGCGGTGACGAACTCACCGCCCTCGGGCCGGACTTCACCGTCACCCCGACGTTCCTGGTCGCCGGTCCCGCCCGCTCGGGCCGCAGCACCGTCCTGTCGACGCTGGCGCTGGCCCTGCTCTCGGCCGGCACCCCGGTCGTGATCGGGGCCCCCGCCCGCTCGCCGCTGCGCCACCTCGCCGGCCGGCCCGGCGTGCTCGCGGTGTTCGACGACGCCGACCTCGACCCCACGGCCCTGGAGACGGCGCTGGCCTCCGCGCCCGACGGTGCCGTGGTGCTCCTCGACGACGCCGACCTGCTGCTGAAGACGAAGGCCGAGCCGGTCCTCACCGCGATCGCCAAGTCCGGCGCCGAGACCGGCCGCGGCCTGGTGATCGCCGGCCAGACCGACCGGCTCTCCTCCGGGTTCTCCGGCTGGCACACCGAGGCCCGCCGCAATCGGTGCGGCCTGCTGCTGAAGCCGCAGAACATGAGCGACGGCGAACTGATCGGCGTCAAGATCCCCCGCAGCCGCCTGGGCGCCACCCGCCCGGGCCGGGCGATCCTGCACCTGGGCGACGGTGTCCTGCGCACTGTCCAGGTCCCGGAGACGGTACTCCCGGCAACCGAGGGCTGATCCCCACGGGTTGCGCGACAGAGGGCTCCTGCCGACGAGTTCGGCGGGAGCCCTCTGTGGTGTGCGGACGGCGTTCGCTACTGGGACTCCTGCTCGGCCCTCAAATCCTCCGGTATCACCTCGGATTCGATGGGCGAAGCCCCCGTCGGGGACAGCATTCCGCGCCAGCAGCAACCGTCATCCTGCACCAGAACTCTGCCGTTCTGCACGCGCAACCTCGAATTCGATACGGCTCGCGGCATGAAAATCGGCGTCGCCCGAGTCACTTCGTGTTGCGTACTTGCCAGCCTTCTCCGTACATGTGGGCGCCCTGCTTGTCGTACACCGTGGCGTAGCACGAGAGGTACTCGGGAATCAGCGACGAGTAGTTCCGATCGATGTCGGCGGCAACCTGGCCAGTGGCCCCCAGGTCCGCCCCGGTGACCTTCCCGTAGTGCGCGATGACCTCGTACTCCACCGTGTTTCCTGCTGCAACTTCCTTCTTTACAGTCCGTTCGATGGAGTTGAGGTGGTTCAGGTTTCCGGTCTTCGTCAACGGGGTCAAATTGCTCAGGGTGTGGCCCGGCCCGCCGAGATGCTCGTTCAGCAGATGTCCTTGCACCATCTGCTTCTGGAACCATAGCGCTGTGGGCCCGTTTCCGGTCGGCCACCAGGCGGGCTTGACCGACGGGGACTTTCCGGTCAGGTTGGAGCCAGGCCCCAGCTTGACCTTCATGGAGCTGCCGGCGCCGTTGGTCAGAGGGCCGTACGTCGCAGTGCAGGGCGCGAGGCCGAGGGGGTCGGTCCACGCCAGGGGATTCTTGACGTAGGTGTGGTGGTTGAGGGCGGGTTTGAGGCCGAGCGGGTCCGGCGTCGTGTAGCGGGCGGTCTCGGGGTCGTAGTGCCGGAAGTAGTTGTAGTGCAGGCCCGTTTCGGGGTCCTCGTACTGCCCCGGGAAACGCAGCGGTGTGTGAGCGATCGCGTTCCGATTGCGTGTGGTGACGCCCCACAGCGTGGCACGGGAGCGCCAGGCGATGGTGCCCTGCTCATCGACCAGTTCGGTGGGGGTGCCGACGAGGTCGGTGACGATGGCGAAGAAGCGGGAGTCGAACTCGCCCTGGCTTCCCGGCTTGCGCTCCAGCTGCGTGAGGGGGCGGTGGCCGTCGTGGTCCCAGGTGAGGATGACGCCGGTGGTGCCGTCCGTCTGCTCGGCGAGGCGCGTTTCGTCCCAGGTGAAGTGCACCGCCTCGGCCGCAGTGACGCCGTCCTCCGCCATGCGGTACTTGGCGGTGCGGCGGCCCATCGGGTCGTAGGTGTAGTGCCACCGGGTGCCGTCGGGGGTGACGCAGGCGACGAGGTGGTCCTCGGCGTCCCACTCGTAGCGCCAGGTGTCGGGCTTCCTCGACAGGCGGCGCTTCTGCCGCAGCACCATGCGGCCCGCGTCGTCGTATTCGTACCGGACCGTGCCGGCGGAGAACAGACGGGTGTCGGTGTAGGTCCGGGAGCCTCGGGCCTCGGTGCGCGGCGCCTTGTCGGGCCAGTTGGCCTCGGTCTGGTTGCCTGCCTGGTCGTAGGCGTAGGACTCGGTCCAGCCTTCGGCGATGACCGTCAACGGGCGTCCCACCCGGTCCAGTTCCATCTCCTTGCTCGTCCCCGTCACCTCGTCGGTGATGGCGGAGACGTAGTTGTCCGCCCGGTACGCGTAGGTGCCGGCCCGAACGACCCCGCCCGGGGTGGTAAGCCCCTGTGCGACGGGGCGACCGGCCATGTCCCAGGTTTTGGTCATGGCGACCTGCGAGGCGGTCGTGCCCAGTGCGCGGACGAGTTCATGGCCGAGGAGGTCGTGAGTGAACTCCATCCGGTGGCCGTCGGAGGTCAGGGAGGTACGGTTGCCTGCCTGGTCGTAGGCGAGTTCGGTGTACGCGCCGGTGGGCGTGGTGCGGGAGGTGCGACGCCCCATGAAGTCGTAGGTGTAGCGGGTGGTGCGTCCGTCGACGGTTTCCGACAGCAGGTTCCCCGTGATGTCCCGCTCGAAAGTGAGCGTGGAGGTGGGGGACACCGCGCGGAGCAGCGCGCCTGCGGCGTCATAGGTGTAGTCGGTCCGCACCCCGGCCGCGTCCTTGGACGTCAGCTGACCGAGTTCGTTGTACGTGTAGCCGATCTCCTCGCCGAGCGGTGTCGTGCGGGAGGTGACCCGGCCCAGCGCGTCGTGGGCGTAACGGATTTCGCGGTTGTCGAAGTCGGCCTCCTTGATCAGACGGCCGACGCGGTCGTAGGTGTAATCCCATGTCAGGCCCTGCGGGTTGGTGACTCGGGTGGGGCGGAGCTCGGCGTCGTAGACGAAGGTGGACCGGGCGCCGTCGGGGTCGGTACGCGCCGCGAGCCGGTCGAAATGCGTGTACTCGAAACGGGTGGTGGCGCCTGCGGGGTTGGTGTGCGTGAGGCAGTTGCCCTCGCCGTCCCAGGTGAAGCGTTCGGTGCGGCCATCGATTGCCGTGCGCTCCGATACGCGGCCTTCGACGGTCCATGCCGTGCGGGTGATCGCACCCAGTGGGTCGGTGAGGACGGTGGGGCGGCCGAACGCATCGCGTTCGAGCAGGGCGGTTCCGCCGGAGGCATCCGTGACGGAGAGGGGCAGACCGGCGGCGTCGTTGTCATACGTGGCTGCTGCGCCCGAGGCGTCAGTTGCGGTCGCGATGGCACCCGCGCGGTCGTGGGTGAACCTGAGGGTGCCCCCGTCCGGCCCGGTCATGGCAGTGGGATTGCCCAGCTCGTCGTACGCACAGTGCCAGGTCGTCCCGTCGTGACCGGTCGAGGAGAGCGGGAGGTTCAGCTCGTTGTACGTCGCCGTGGACCGGCTGCCGTCCGGGAGTTCGATGACGGTGGGGTTGTGGGCCCGGTCGTACGCGAAGCGGGTGGTGTGGCCGAGGGCATCGGTGCGGGCGAGGAGGGCGTCGTAGCGGTCCCACTCGGAGGTGGTGGTGTGGCCCAGCGGGTCCGTCTCACCGACGACCTGGTAGAGGTCGTTGAGCTGGTAGACGGTGGTGGCGCCGCAGGCGTCGGTGTAGTGGGTGCGGTGCTCGACCGTGTCGTAGGACCACTGCGAGGAGAGGTAGCCGTCGGGGCCGACGGTCTCGGTGATGCGGTTCTCGTCGTCGTGGACGTAGCGGTACGTGGAGGCGTTCCGGTCCGTCCAGGAGGTGATGCGGGACTGCTCGTCGTAGCCGAACAGCAGAGGCCGGCCGGAGGAGTTGACGACGTGGGTGAGGTTGCCGTCCGCGTCGTGCTCGTAGGACATGACCTCGACGGGGCCGTCGGGTGTGGCGACCGAGAGGCCGGTGATCAGGCCGGCGATGCAGCGGACGTCGACGCGGTAGCCGCCGGAGTGCAGCAGCGTGGTCGGGGTGCCGTCCTCCAGGCGCTCGACGGTGACCTCGTTGCCGTTGCGGTCGTGCCAACCGCTCAGCCAGTACAGGCCGTTCTCGTCGTCGGGGTGGTCCACGAAGGTCCGCACGAGACCCGTGTGCGGGTCGGCGACGCGATAGGTGGCTCGGTCCTCGGTGCCGGTTCCCGCACGGGCCAGCGGGAGACGCGGACCTTCCTCGGGCAGCACCCCCTCGCGCTCGCCCGATTCGGCACCGGGAAGCCCCGGATAGAACAGAATCGACCCGTCCTCACGGGTCCATGACACCCGCCCCCGCTCGTTGACCTCCAGGCGCTCGTCGAGGGTGGAGGCCCAGGAGGGGCCGAAGAACTGGCCGTAGCGGTAGGACGACAGATACGTACGGGAGACCGCGAGCGGCAGGATGCCGGGCAGCGCCAGATCGGTCTGCTGCAACAGCATTTCGCCGCTTGCCACATCGACCGGGTCGGTCGCACACGTGCGCTTGTCGACGCCGCGGCCGGTGAGACGGGAGTTCGGCGACTTGACGGAGTTGGGCTTGACGTTCTTGAGGGCCGAGCCGATCCCCTTGACGCCCTTGAGGAGCGCGCCGCCGCCCGCGACCAGGCCGACGACGTCGAGGACGATTTCGGTGATGTCCCAGTCGCCGGTCTCGGCCATGATCGACATGTTGATGCCCAGTGATGCCGCGCCGGCGACGAAGGCCCCGATGGTGAGCGCGATCCCGAGTCCTTGCAGGCCGGGTATCAGCATTGCCAGCACGCCGAGCACGGCGCTGATGATGGCGAGGGCCTTGCTGAAGGCCTTTTTGATCTTGTCCCAGAGGCTGTAGCCGGCGACGGACTCGTCCCTCGCGTCGTCCAGTTTCTGGGCGGCGGTGGCGGCGTCCTCCTCGCGGACCTGGCGGGCGTCCTCGGCGAGCATGCGGGCCGCGTCCAGGTCGGCCTGGGCGTCGTCGGCCTGCGCCTGGGCCCCCGACTGTTTGCTGTGGGCCTCGTCGAGGGCGCGGCGGGTGCTGGCGCGGGCTTCCTTGTCGTCCGGCGGGTGCTTCTGGCCGTCGAGGTGGCTGATGTCGGCGCCGGCCGCCCTCACCACGTCGGTGGCGGACTCGAGGCGGTCCTTTGCCTCGCGTCCCTTCTCCAAGGCGTTGTCGGCGTTGCGCTGCTGATCACGTAGCGAGTGGACGTATGTGTCGAGCGCGCCGGCGGCCTGGTCGTAGGAGCTGTGCAGCTTGCGTACCTGGTTGGCCAGGTCGCCCAGCTTGTCCCGGAGTTTGTCCATCGTCTTGCCCTCGCCGACCTGGTTGTTCTCCAGGCCGGAGACGAGGGGCAGGGCATCGCCCGCGTTGTCCGCCACGGAACGGTACTGGCGGGCCAGGTCTCCGAGCATGTCCGCATCACCCGGGGTCGGGTCGTCCGAGAACCCGAAGACGTCTTCCCAATCGGACACCGCTGGACGCGCCATGGCCGCTACCTCACTTTTCCTGTTCTGTTTCGCCCACGGGGCTTCCCTCGGCGGCTCCCGCCGCCGGACCTGCTGCGTCGGTCGTGTCGGCCTGGTCGTCGAAGCGGAGCGACTCCGCGATCGCGTCGAAGACCTCGTAGAACTGCTCCGCCAGATCCACGTTGGGAGTGGAGCTGGCGATCACCAGGTAGTCGTGGGTGTGGGGCACCGGAACGAGGGTGTGCCGCACTGCGGTGGGCACCCGCGTCCCGTGGTAATCGACGTCCTCGATGCGGGAGATCCGCCCGGCCGCCCCGGCATGCGGCAGTTCCACCAACTCCACCTCGCCGGCCGGCAGTCCGCTGCCCTCCGCATCGGTGCCGAGCTGCACGCCGGCGGCCATGACGAGGTCCGCCAGATCCTCCGACTGATCCTCGGGAACGGTGATCCGGAGCACCACCGTCGTGGCGCTGAGCACCAGCGGGCCGCTGCCCGCGCGCAGGATCCTGATCATTCCCGAGGCCCGCAGCGCACCCTGCGCGTGCGCCTCGCGGGCGATGCGCCGGGTGTTGCGGATCAGCCCGTCCACCTGCTCGCGGGTGAGCTGAGGGGCCTTCTCCACCTGTGCCTCGATGCGGCGGCGGATCGAGGCGTCCCGCGTGCTCGGGTCGAGGTCGAGATGCCACCACGAATCGGGGAACCTCAGGCTGTATTCCGCGGGCGCGGCCGCCTCCGGCTGCTCCGTGGTCGGTTCCGTCATGGCGCTTTTCCCTTCGGCGCGACGTTCCTCCGTCACGCGTCCTGCTTGTCTTCGTCCAGCGATTTGACGGTCTCGTCGTCCGTCTGCGTGAAGTTCTCGGCGATCGTGTCCGTGTTGTCGGCGAACGTCTTCACGTTGTCGTGAACCCGCTCGTGACCCGCCACCCACGCCTTGTCGAACGCGTCGAGGGCGTCCGCGAGCGTGCTGTCGCCGGCCAGACTCTTGAAGTCCCCCGCGCCGCCGGTGGCGTTGTAGAGCGTCGCGGAGTTCCCGATCAGATCCCCGATGTTCTGGAGCTCCTTGACGGTGTCCTTGAGGTCCTGCACAGGCACGCTGATGTTGCCCATCGGTGTCTCCTCTCCTGTCCCGGCCGCCCGGCCCCGCCCTCACCAGGAGAGCGGGGCCGGACGATGCGGAGCGCTTCAGCCGATGGAGCCGGACGTCTGGTCGTCGGTGTCGACGAACGCGTCGGCGACCTGCTTGATGAACTCGCTGACACCCTGCAGACCCTCGATGGCCTTCTCGGTGCCGTTCTTGTACTCCTCCCAGTACGGGCGGAACTTGCTCTCGGAGCCCGGCGTCGCGTAGGCCGCCTCGACCATCTCGTCCATCTTGGTGTTGGCCTCGTGCAGGCTCTGCTGCATCTGCTCCTTCTGGTTCTGAAGCCAGGTCGACGCCTCCCGCATCTCGTCCGGGCTGATCTTGATGTTGCCGCCGGCCATGCCGATTCCTTCCCTCGCTGCGTATCGCGCGGCCCGCTGGGGCCGCACACACGTGGCTGTACGGGGCATCTTCCGGGGCGGTTCACGGCTGTTGCGGAACGGTGACCAAAGCCGGCCGGAGCGCTGCACCAGCCGGCCGGAGCGCTGCATCCGTCGCGCGCGCCCTCCGCGGGCGAGGTGCCGACCGGCACGGTGCTCTCGCCGAGCATGACGTTGTGCACCGGCCAACGAACAAGGCCCAGGTCGCTGACCTGGGCCTCAACTAGGCAGTGGGGAACGGGATTCAGATGCGGGATCCGAGCCTGAGCGGGAGGGGTGCTTTCCGTCTTTCGGGCAGGGCCGGGACCGGGCTGCCGAAGGGGGCCGGCTCAGGCAGCCGGCAGCCTGTACTTCAACCGGGAAGCGTTCAGGGGCGGGCAGGCGCGGTCCCGGACCCAGGCGGCGCCGGCCGCGACGGCGCCGAGCATGGCGACCGGCGCGATCAGGAGGGTGACGACGGCCTGGAAGTACGGAAACGCGTAAGCCCCGAAGAAGTTGATCGCGGTGCCCAGCAGGGCCGCTGCCAGGAGGATGAGGGGAAGGGCCTTGGTCAGGGCCCGCATGGTCACTTCGCGTGCGGGGTCGTGTCGGCGCTGGAGATCCGCGGCCACGGTGGACCGGACCCAGAAGAAAGCGGCAAGCAGGCACACGGCCCAGCCCACCCACATCAAGGGAGTGCCGGGATTGGGGTAGTGGTGCACCTCCCACACCGGCGGCCCGTGCAGCTGCGTGGTCATCGCTTCACTGTCGCGGTCGAGGAGGCCGCCGGGCGTTCCCGCCCACCAGAGGATGACGGCGACGACGGCAGGTACGGCGGCGCCCCTGCCCGCCGCGGCGGCGGTCTCCTTCAGGCACGGGCGCTTGGGCAGCAGACCGCGTTCGGCCGCCCAGGAGGTGGCCAGCGCGTCGATGTCACCGCCGATGTAGTCGGTGACCGACCGGCCGTCGGAGGCGGCGGCGGTCAGGTCCGCTGCCAGCTCTTCGGCCATCTCGTCCGTCGCGTCGTTGTCGATTCCGAGGCGCCGCCAGGTATCCGTGGCCTCGTGTATCGCGTCCTCGACCGTCAGCGTCATGATTCCTCCCGCGTCGTCTGGCTGATGATGGAGCCGATGCTCGTGGCGAATTCGCTCCAGTCGCGGCCCCACGACCGGAGCATCTGCAGGCCTGCTTCGCTGGGGCTGTAGTAGGTACGGGCAGGACCCCCGTCCCCGCTGCGGCGTTCGACCTCGACCAGCTCGCGTTTACGCAGGCGCGCCAGCGCCGGGTAGATCGAGCCGTCCGCGACATCGAGCCCGGCCTCTGCGAGCCGGACGGTCATCTCGTAGCCGTAGACCGGCGCCTCCGCCATCAAGGCCAGCAGGCACATATCCAGCACCCCGCGTAGCCACTGGGCGCGTGGGGTGGGTGCTTCCTCCATGGCAAGTACCTTACACAGCATGAGTCATGCACTGCAAGATAGTGCGGCGGAAGGGGGCGCGGTGCAGGAGGGCGCGGTGGGAGAGGACGCGGTGCAGGAGGGCGCGGCGCAAGAGGACGCGGTGCAAGCGGACGCGGAGCCCTGGCAGATCTCGGCGGGAGCCGTGCGTGCGCCTTTCTGGACCTTGACCGGCGAGTGCCTGCGGCCGCCGGGCATGCCCGTGCCCCCGTAGGCCGGGAAGGGGCCTACGGGGGCACGGCGCAGGGCTTACGGGTGGTACTTCTCCTCGACCGTCTCGGCGGCGCCGGACTTGCGGTCCATGGTGACGCGGACGGTCACGCTGCCGGTCTTCGCGGCCTTCTCCAGCTGCTCCACGGTGCACTTCGCGGTGCCGTAGCCGTCCCCGCCCATGGACACGCTGCCCCCGTCGCCGGAGCAGATCGCGGCCGCGCCGAGGACCTTGGTGGCGTTGGCGACGAAGAATGCCTGGTCCATGCCGCCGCTCTGCGGCTTGACGATCAGCTTGCCGGGCGCAAGGTACTCCAGCTTGCCGACGATCGTCCGGTGGTTACCCGCCTGGGCATGGCCACCCCCGCCCGAGCCGGACCCGCTGCCCGCCTTCGAGGCGGACGACGCCGCGGCGGCCGTGCCGCCGTTCTGCTTCTGCGAGCCGGCCTGGCCCGAGGAGGATTTGCCCGTGGACTGGTCCTGGGGCGACGCCTGCTGTGAGCCGGCCGCGGCCGAAGCGCCCGACCCGGCGGCCCCCGCCGCCTTGGTCCCCTCCCCGCACGCCGTGACCCCCATGCCCAGCGCCGCCGCGACGACGATGGCGGTGGCGATGCGGCGGCCGGCGCGGCCGCGGAAGCGGTTGGTGGTGGCGGCGTTCATCATGACTCCTGTTGCTCTGTTCGCTCGTTCTGCGTCTGAACCACCATCAGTTTCCAAGATCAAGTTGGCGTTTCGCTAACGAGGGACTAATGCGCCGGGACAGCACGCCGCGGCGCGCCGGCCGCGGCGTGCTTGCGCCGACGACAGCGTGACGGGCTACGTGCGTCTCCGTGGGCGGCCTCCGCCTCAGCCAGTCGCAGCCGGTCGCAGCCGGTCGTCCGTCGCTCGTCAGCCGTTCGTCGTGTCGGCGTCCGCAGCCGGTGCCGGTGCCGGTGCCGGTGCCGGTGCCGGGGGATCTTCCGGGGCGCCTTCCGGGGAACGTGCGGCCGTGCGGGCGAGGTTGTCCTCGAGGCGTTGCAGGGCGTGGAGGGTTTCGGCCTGCTGCTCAGGGGTGAGGTCGCCGGTGGAGGCGCCTTCGAGTTCGGCCCAGATGCGTTCGACCTCGCGGCGCAGCGCTTGGCTGGCGGCCGTCGGTTCGATGATGACGGCGCGCTTGTCGTCAGGGGAGGGGCGGCGGCGGACGAAGCCGGCGTTCTCCAGGCGCTTGATGCTGCGGGTCATGGTGGCGGCGTCGGAGTCGACCAGGCGCACGAGGTCGGTCTGCCGCTGGGGGCCGAGTTCCCACAGGTGCATCATCACCAGCTCCTGGCCGAGGTGGAGGCCGAGGGGACGCAGGAGCTGTCCGGCGATCATGCGGTGCAGGCGGGCCACCCGGAAGATCGCGTGGCTGACCGGCCCCGCTTGGGCGGCAGCGGGCACCGGTACGGAGGAGGTGGCCGGCGTCGCCTGCTGCGGCCGGCTCGGCGCGTCCTGCTGGGTGGTGCGATTGGTTGTCCGGCTCATCAAGTGCGTCCTTTCCCGGCTGAACTTTGCCGGACAGTAATCCGGCTCACAGCTCGCCGGATGCAGCCAGGATAGCGACCCTCCATGCCTTGTGGTGCCCTTGGGTTCAATGGGTTGTTGCCGCATGTCAATGGAGGGTTTCCGGGTGTGCGAGGCGGCGGGTGACGCAGTTCACGCAGGGGGTCGGGATGGCTTTGCAGGGTTTTACTTGTTCGGCCAGGTAATGGTTTGCTGAGCCTCGCATGCCGAGGGAGCGCCGCCAGTACGGGCGGCCTCCCGCCCCTACCGAAGGAGTGATCATGACGACCGCATTCGACCCGATCGAACTGGGCGGCAAGCGCCTGGCCAACCGCGTGGCGATGGCGCCGATGACCCGCAGCCGCGCCTACGGGCCGGGGGCCGGTGCGACGGAGCTGATGGCGGCCTACTACGCCCAGCGGGCAAGCGCCGGCCTGATCATCACCGAGGGCGTCCAGCCGTCGGTGGTCGGCCAGGGCTACCCCGACACCCCGGGCCTGCACTCCGCCGAGCAGGTCGCCGCCTGGCGGCAGGTGACCGACGCGGTCCACCGCGAGGGCGGGGTGATCTTCGCGCAGCTGATGCACACGGGCCGGATCGGCCACCCCAGCCTGCTGCCTGACGGTCTGACCCCGGTGGGCCCCTCCGCCGTCGCCGCGCAGGGCCAGGTGTACACCCACCAGGGTCCCCAGGACTTCGTCACACCGAAGGAACTGGCGCACGACGAGATCGTGCGGACGATCGCCGACTTCGCCGACGCGGCGCGCAACGCCATCGCCGCCGGCTTCGACGGGGTGGAGCTCCACGGAGCGAACGGCTACCTGATCCACCAGTTCCTCGCCCCCAACGCCAATCAGCGCACCGACACGTGGGGAGGCGACGTCGCGGGCCGGGTGCGCTTCGCCGTCGAGGTCACCCGCGCCGTCGCGGAGGTGATCGGTGCCCACCGGACCGGTATCCGTATCTCCCCCGGAGCCCCGTTCAACGACATCGCCGAGACGGACCCGTCGGACCTGGAGGCGACCTACACGGCCCTGGTGGCCGCGCTCGCCCCGCTGGACCTGGCCTATCTGCACGTGCTCGAAGGCCCCGACCAGAGTCTGACCGGGCGTCTGCGCAAGGACTGGCCGGGCACGTTCGTCCTCAACCCGTTCACGCACCCCGAGCCCACCGGCCACGACTCCCTCGGCCTGATCGAGAACGGCGCCGCGGACATGCTCGCCTTCGGCGCGCTGTTCCTGGCCAACCCCGACCTGCCCCGCCGTCTCGCGTCCGGCGGCCCCTACAACGAGCCCGACCGCACCACCTTCTACGGCGGCGAAGCGCGCGGCTACACCGACTACCCGGCCCTGCCCGCCTGACCGGTCGTGGCACGGGCCGACCGGTCACGGCAAGGACCGCCGGCCGCCACACCCGGCCGGGGCACGCCGCCCATGCGGGCCGCCCCGGGGACGCCCACGCCGGACCGGGCCCAGCGACACCTACGCCGGCCCGCCCCCGGGCACCCCGGCGCCGAGCCCCGCCCCGGCGCCGAGCCCCGCCCCGACGCCGAGCCGAGCCCCCGCGCCGAGCCCCGGCCCCGCCCTCCGAAACACCACCCTCCCCGCCCCCTCGTCCCCCCTCCCTCCCGGAAGGACCCGCCATGACCGCCCTCGCCCGCAGACTCCAGCACGCCGCCTACGGCGGACCCGGGGTACTGGAACTGGCCGCCGTGCCGCTCCCCGAACCCGGCCCCGGCCAGGTCCGCGTCCGCATCCACGCCGCCGGCGCCAACGCCCTGGACTCCAAGAAGCGCCGGGGCCTGTTCGCCCCCGGCCAGGAGGCGCCCGCCGAACCCCAGACCCTGGGCCTGGAGATGGCCGGTGTCATCGACGCACTCGGCCCCGGTGTCACGCAGTGGAGCACCGGCCAGGCGGTGCTGGGACTCACCGTCCGGCACGACGCCGCCGCCACCCACGCCCTGGCCGACGCCGGCAACATCGTCGCCAAGCCCGACAGCCTCACCTTCGAGCAGGCCGCCGCCCTGCCGGTCGCCACCGAGACCGCGTACCGCACCCTGCGCCGGCTCGGCGTGGTCGCCGGCCAGACGCTGCTGGTCCACGCCGCAGCGGGCGGCGTCGGCCTCATGGCCGTCCAGCTCGCCCGCGCCCTGGGCGCCACCGTCATCGGCACCGCCGGCGAGGCCAACCACCCCTTCCTCCGTGACCTCGGCGCCACCCCCGTCACCTACGGCGACGGGCTGGCCGACCGGATCCGCGCCGCCGCCCCGCAGGGCATCGACGCCGTCCTCGACGCCTCGGGACGCGGCGTCCTGCCGCTGTCCGTCGAACTGACCGGAAGCCCGGACAAGGTCCTCACCATCGCCGACCTCGACGCCGCCCGGCACGGCGTGCGCTTCTCCCGCGAGATGCTGCCCCTCCCGCAGGTCATGGACGACGTACTGCCCATGGTCGAGGACGGCCGCCTGCAGATGCCCCTCGAAGCGGTCTTCCCGCTGGAGAAGGCCGCCGACGCCTACCGCCGCCTGGACGAGGGCCACCTGCGCGGCAAGATCGTCCTCACCGCCCGGACCCCCCTCGACCCGGCGGCGCACGCCCGCGCCTGACCCAGCGGTGACGGGCCCGGCCACCCCACCGGGCCCGTCCCCCACCTGCCCGCCGGGCTCCGGACCACCGCCCCACGGAACCGTGCGCACCCTCGTGGCCCACCGCCGGGAGAACCGTACCGGCCGTCATGGCGTGTCAAGAGGCAGCAGTCTTCGCCGAGTTGCCGAGGAGGGCGCGTATGCACGGATACGGCACGGACACCGAGGAGATGCGACAGTTCGCCGACATGCTCGACGAGGCGGCCAAGACCTTGGAGCGGGCGGACAAGGGCCTGGACGCCTCGGAGGGGGCGGCGCGCACGCACCGGCAGTGGGACAGCGGACAGGAATTGAAGGGCGTCACGTCCGCCTGGGAGGGGGAGTACGCCCGGCTGGCACGGGAGTGCCGGAACCTCGCCGAAAAAATGCGCACGACGCGGCTGTCCTACGCGGCTTCGGACCAGCAGACCGCCGACGACATGGCCGCGCTGCTGCACCGGCACCGGGAGGCGCACTGATGGCGACCTTCGGTGATCCCCGCAAGGGGAAGAGCGGGGTCAAGGAGTCGGCCGTGCGGCGGGACAAGGTCACGGTTCCGCAGTTGCGTGCGGCGCAGCCGAAGGACTGGCAGCGCGCTTCCGCCGAGTGGGACGACTTCGCCGCCGCGGCAACGGAGGCCCGTAACCGCATCCGGGACGTCACCCGCCGCCTGCCCCACGTGTGGCACGGCCCCGCCGCAGCCGCGGCCCTGCACAGGCTGCGGGTGCTGCTGGACGAAATGACCATCGCCTACCGGGAGTCGAGGGCCGCGGCGCTCACGCTGGATGCTGCCCATGACGGGTTCAGGCTCGCGTCGACCTGGCTGGCCGAGGCCGAATCCATGACGAAGGCAGCCGATCTCACCCTGGAGGACGACGGCACCGTCACCGTCCCCGACCGTGACTTCCCGCAGAACGACCCCGACACCGCCGGCGCCGAACGAGCCGACCACGACAACGCCGAGGCGGTGCACACGCGCGCCGAGGCGGCTCTGACCTACGCCGCGGAAGTGGACTTCCATGTCGCGAATGAGCTGGAGCGCGTCAGGAAGGCGGTGGAATACAGCGTCCTGGACGACGCGACGAAGGCTGCGGTACGGGACGACGTCTCCGGCGGACTCCTCATGGGGAAGGTCCTTTCGGGACGGGGTGGCGTGCTGCTGCCGCCGCCGGAAGCCGACTCCGGTTCCGGCGAGCACGGCTCCGTCGAGCCCACGGACGCGGACCGGCAGCGGAAGAACGTCATGGGCTTCTACGCCATGCTGTCGCCGGCCGAATTCGGCGGGACCGTCGCGGCGCGCAACATGCTCCACTACCTCTCCAACACGGGAGAGCCCCTGAACCTGGACGTCGACGACATGCTGGAAGACATGCCGGACATGCAGGCGGACGCCGACAGGAACGTGGCCGCCAACGCGGACGCGTGGAAGGCCCAGGCGCTCGCCGAGTACGAACGCACGGGCAAGCCCGTCAAAATGGTCCAGCAGACCGGCTGGCAGGGTTACAACGCCACGTCCGACCCCGACTGGTACCACGCGGTGGGCGCCTGCCACTACAACACCGTCGCCCAGGTGGAAGTGGTACCCGGACCGGACGGTGAACCGCAGACGAAGATCAACTACCAGGTGCACGTCGCCGACCGCTACAACTGGGACGGCTCGGTGAACAAGAGCACCGATGTGCCGCAGCTGGGAGTGGTCACGGACAAGGACATGGGAAGGCTGCACGAGGCCGGGCTGGCCAAGGAATTCGATATGGGCGGTCAGAGCAGCGTCCGTACGTGGAAGGGCTGATCGTCCCGTGCCGGAGCGCCGCCGATGGCTCCCCCCGCTGCTCGTGTGCTGCACCATGGCCGCCGTCGCCGTGGGCTTCTGGGGCGTCCTGACCCTGGGCGCGCGGCAGCCCCCGCGGCCGGAGGAAGCGGCGCAGCGGATCGCCGGCCTGCAACCCGACCAGCACCCTTCCGAGTCGCGCTTCTACGTGCCGCTCACGGCGCGTGTCACCCACGGCACGGCGAGGCTGACCTACAAGGTGCACGGCTCGGGGGACTCCTCGGTCCGGGACTTCTGGCGCACCTATGACCTGAAGGGCGCACCCCCCAGGACGTCCCTGAGCTCGTACGCCGACCAGGTGGCCGGTCACCCTCGCGAGATCAGCGTCACCTACGAGAACCTGCCACCGGACGCCCCCCGCCTCCAGCGGGAGCATCCCGTGGACAACCGGCCGGCCACGATCACGGTGACGGCGGGGCCTGCGTAGCGTCCGCGCTCCATGGACGAACACGCAGATCCGCCGACGGCGGCAAGGGGGCCCGGGTCTACGCCGCGGTCCGCACCACGGCCTGACGCGAGACCTTGTCTCAGAAGTTGTACGGCTTCGTGGTGCTCCAGTTCAGCACGTCGGCCTCGTTCCAGCTGAACTGCTTGGCGCCGGTGAGGGCGACGGAGTAGGAGGGGCCGGTGTGGCCGTCCGCGCCGCGCAGGGCGAGGGCGAACGACTGTGCCGTCTGGTGCTTCGAGCCGTAGTCGAAGAGGTTCACCGCGGTGTAGGCCTTGCCGCCGGGCTGGAGCGTGAGGTGCTTGCCGCCGCCGGGGTTGTCCTTCTTGGAGTGCGGCAGTGCGGTGCCCTCGGCTTCGCCGAGCTTCACGGCCGGGTAGGAGGTGACCCAGCAGGGCTTGGTGCCCTTGTTCGACGCGGTGACCAGCAGGTGGTCGCCCTGCTGTCCGGCGAACCGGTGCACCGCGGTGAGCAGCATCTCGTCGCCGCGGCACTGCCCGGCGCCGGCCGTGGTGCCCTTGCCCGCGACCTCGCCCGTCCCGCCCGAGGCGGTCGTCGAACGCGCGCCCCCCTTGGCGTCACCACCACCGCCGTTGGCCTGCTCCGCGCCGCCCGCGCCGCCCGTGCCGCCCCCGCCGGACGCGGACTGGCTCTGCGCGCTGCCGGCGGCGTTGTCGCCACCCGCCGCCTTCGCGCCGCCCTCGGCGCCGCCGCAGGCGGTCAGGCCCAGCGCCAGCGCGGCGGTGACGGCGGCCAGGGCGGCGCTACGAATCCGGGACGTACGCATATCGGGTTCCCCCTGCATCTCGTGCGGGAGTCGCTTTGGCCGTTCCCGCGGTGTGCACACCACTCTTCCCGGCACCACTGACGTTCCGTGAACGCCTCACTCACGTCCCGCTAACACACCACGCGTGAACGTGCACGGGGTCGACGATCACGGCAGGTCCTGACAGGCGAGCGCGGCGGCTTCCAGGGTGGGAAGGCTTTCGGGGCTGTAGTCGCAGCCGAAGTCCCAGGGCAGCGGAAGGCCGTCGCGTGCGACGAGTTCATTGATCTCGATGGCGAGCTCATCCAGCCATACGACCTGGGCTGCGCTGGAACCTCGGGGGTACTCGCTGGAGGTCATGAGCTCAGCATAGGCGTCGGGCCGACCGCTACACCAAGACGCTCGGGTTGTGCACGCCGCCCGCGTACCGCACGCAAAGGACCCAGGGGCGAGACGGTCGCTGAGCTCCGCTCAACAGGCAGCGTGCGTCGGTCAGTTGAAGACCGCCCCGCCCTTGCGAGGTCACCACGTTCAGTAATCAAGGGGGCGCGTTCCGTCACCCCAATGGAGTGCATTGGATGGCGGTTCCGTCCGCCCCATTCCTAGCCTGGGCTGGTGCGTTCGATTCGCAGAGAACGCACGAACCACTCAGAGAGGTCACAGCATGTCCCGCACCAAGCTCCTCGCCCTGGCCGCTGTACCCGCGCTGGCCGTCTGCCTGGCGTCCCCCGCACTGGCCGATGACGAAACCCCGCACCACCGCGTCTTCACCGCAGAGAGCCCGGTCCGTCCCATCGGAGCCAACCAGACCGAGACCGTCACTGTCACCTGCCCCAGGGGCACCGTTGCCGTCAGCGGTGGCTGGCTCGTGTCCTCCGCCAGCATCGATGTGACGGGCAACCGCGCGGCGGGCGACAGACGGTGGACGATTCGCTTCGCGAACGAGGCGAACCACTTCGGCAGGGTGCAGGCTTTCGCTCGTTGCCTGGCCTGACGGCGAGCACGCGCCGGGCAGGCGGGAGGGCCGAGCAGCGTAACCGCCTGAAGGTCGCGACCGCTCTCCCTCCAGTCGAATGAGGGGGAGCGGTGCGCATCCGGCGCGGGATGCCCACTCTGACGGTCGGTTCGGCACGGATCTGCCCGGATGCCGCCGAAGGCCGTCCCCCTCCGCACCGGCAAAACTTCCGAGGAGCAGGAACGACGATGGCGCCCGACCCCACAATCGCCCAGGTGACCATGACCCTCGCGGCCCTTGCAGCCACTGGGAACACCCCGCGTCCGTCCGGGGAAACCCTGGAGCAGCAGACCCACCGCATCATCACCGGCATCAACGCGCAACTGCACGATCCCACCCTGGCAACGCAGGACGAGTGGGAGCTGGTGTGGCTCGCCCTGAGCGAGGCCAACGCCAACATGGCCTACCTCGTACGGAGCACCAACGGCTCGAACGAATTCGCCGTGATCGCTCGCGGAACGGACGCCGATTGGACCGACATCCTCGAAGACCTCGAAGTCGGCACGGTCGTCCAGTTCCCCGAAAGCGGATCGCCGAAGCCCATCTACGTTTCCAAGGGCGCAAAGGACGCGTTCACACGAGTGGTCACCGCCCGCTCGATCGCCTCTCCCTCCCCGAACACCACGCTCGCTCAGGCGCTCGCCGTCGCGCTCAAGGCGGCGCCCTCCTCGCCGCAGCCGACCGTCTATCTGACCGGCCACAGCCTGGGCGGTTGCATCGCCAGCATGCTCGCGCCGTACCTGCAGGCACAGACCTGGACGAATCAGCCGAAGTTCGCGGTGATGACCTATGCCGCTCCCACCGCCGGCGTGCAGAGCTTCGTCGACTACTTCGACTCCGTGCCGTGGGTCATCGACGAGCGCCAGAACAACGCCTACGACCTGGTACCGCACGCGTGGGCCGATCTCGACACCACCACCGACTGGTACCCGAGCCCGGGGCCGCAGGCGACCGACGAAGTGAAGCTGCTCATCGGGAAGATCGCCAGGCGCACCAACGGCAACGTCTACGTCCAGCCCGGCACGCTCTGCCTGATGAACACCGGATACACGAGCCTTGACGAGAAGCTGGTCAACAAGACCACCCAGGACTTCCTCGGCCAGGTCGCCTACCAGCACGCCAACTCCACCTACCTGGACCTGGTGGGGGCGCCTGACGTGCCTTCCCCGCCGGTGGTGACCGACCTGAGCCCCACTTTCGGCGCGGCAGGCGACACGGTGACCATCAATGGCAAGTATTTCAGTCAGGACAGCATGGTCGACTTCGGCCGCTTCGCCTGCACCGAGGAGGACATCGACATCGACCCCTCCGGCCTCAAGATCACCGCCAAGGTCCCCAACGGAACGGGCGTCGTCCACGTCCGCGTCACCAACACCCTCGGCACCTCCCCGGCCATCCCCATGAGCCAGTTCGCCTACGGCGGACCCGCACCCGTGGTGGTCAGTTCGGTCAGCCCGACCAGCGGAAAGGTCGGCACCCCGGTCACCATCAACGGCGAGGGCTTCGCCCGGGGCGCCACCGTGCACTTCAAGGACAAGGCATCCGGCTCGGTCGAGTTCGTCTCCACCCGCCAGGTCATCGCCACCGCGCCTGATCTCTTCGACGTCCACCAGACGGTGGACATCACCGTGACGGTCGGCAAGGCCACCTCTCCCACCAGCCCGGACGACGAGTTCACCTACACCGGCCGCTAGCGTCCGCCCGCCCCGTCCACGGGTGCCCCTTCGAGCAGCCCCGGGCGGACACGAGCAGCGCCCCCAGGCCGGTCGTGTCGTGGCCGGCACGTTCGGCCTGGTAGGCAACTCCTCATTCGGGAAAGCGAATTCGCACACCCGAGGCAGGCATGCGGTGCAGGCCACGGAGAATGCGTCTCGCGATCCGGGATACTCAGTAACCGCTGTTCACCGGTCCATCCGGCACGGCACTGGCGCGGTGGGACGATGCGGTGCGCGACCTGGGTACTTTGCCGGCCCCGGGGCCGGCGGGGACGACGCGCATCAGCGGAGGAATCCCTCGTAGTTGCGCTGCTGAAGCTGGCTCTCGATCTGCTTCACGGTCTCCAGGCCCACACTCACGATGATGAGGATGCTCGTCCCGCCGAACGGGAAGTTCTGGTTCGCGTGGAAGAGCAACAACTCCATTGTGGGTACCAGCGCGATCAGCCCCAGGTACAGCGAGCCCGGCCACGTGATCCGGTTGAGCACGTAGCTGAGGTACTCGGCCGTCGGGCGGCCCGCCCTGATGCCCGGTATGAAGCCACCGTGCTTCTTCATGTTGTCGGCGGCTTCCTCGGGGTTGAAGCTGATGGCCACGTAGAAGAAGGCGAAGAACACGATCAGCAGGCAGTACGCGGCGAGGTAAACGGGACGGTCTCCCTTGCTGAAGTTGGTGGCGAGCCAGGTCGCCCATGCCGCCTTCGACCCGCTGAACTGTGCGATGAGCACCGGGGTGGAGAGCAGCGAGGACGCGAAGATGACGGGAATCACCCCGGCCTGGTTCACCTTGAGCGGGATGTAGGTGGACGTACCGCCGTAGGACCGGCGGCCGATCATGCGCTTCGCGTACTGCACCGGGATGCGCCGCTGGGCCTGCTCGACGAAGACCACCAGGGCGACCATCGCCAGGCCGACCGCGATCACCGCGAAGAACTCGATCCAGCCGCCGGCGAGCTCGCCCTCAAGCTTGATCTGCCACAGCGCGCCCGGGAAGCGGGCGGCGATCGAGAGGAACATCAGGATCGACATGCCGTTGCCGATACCGCGGTCGGTGACCAACTCACCGAGCCACATGAGCAGGCAGGTGCCGGCGGTCATCGTGACGACCATCGTGAGGGTGGTGAAGGCCGAGCTGTCGGGCACGATCTGGCGCGGGCAGCCCCGGAAGAGCGAACCGGCGCGGGTAGCGGTCACCAGGCCGGTGCCCTCCAGGGCGGCGAGCGCCACGGTCAGATAGCGGGTGTACTGGGTGATCTTCGCCTGCCCGGTCTGCCCCTCCTTCTTGAGGGCCTCCAGCCGGGGGATCACCACGGTCAGCAGCTGGAGGATGATGCTCGCCGTGATGTACGGCATGATCCCCAGCGCGAAGACGGTGACCTGCAGCAGCGCACCACCACTGAACATGTTCACCAGGCCGAGCAACCCGCTGTTGGCATGGGGCCGCTCCATGCAGAACTCGACGTTCGCGTAGTTCACCCCTGGGGCCGGGACGTGTGCGCCGATCCGGTAGAGCACGATGATGCCCAAGGTGAACAGCAGTTTCTTGCGCAGGTCGGGCGTCTTGAACACCCTGGCGAACGCGGTGAGCACGGTGCCTCCTGCGCCTCCCGCCACTGTGGGGCCGGGAGGCGACGGTCTTGAGGATCGACGAATACGTAGCGGCTGACTGTGCGGAGCCGGCCCGCACGGGGGGTTCCGAGGCAGGCCCCTGTGGCCCATTCGGTTGCCCGGGGCGCGGCGCGCGCGCAAAAAGGACGTCGCCGTCCATCTCTGGCCCAGGTGTACGAACGCTGGGCTTCTGTACACACCTGTGGAGGCCGCTTGAACGCGGCCAAGGCGCTACCTGGCGGTCGGGGTTCGTGTCGGCGTCGGAACGGGACCGGCGGTTGAGGGACGGTGCGGCATCGGCACCGGGCCGGTGGTTGAGGCGCAGGTCGGCATCGGGACCAGCCGGGTGGTTGAGGGGCAGGCCGGCATCGGAACCAGCCGGGTGGTTGACGTGCAGGTCGGCATCGGCACCTTCGTGACACCGGGCACGGGGCGGGGCACCGACGGCATGGGGACTGACTCGGCGGGGGTGCAGGGGCGGCGCTGAGGGTGGGTGGGGCCGTCCTGAGCGAAAGAGCTCGGCAGGACCATCAGTCCGACTCCCAGCCCGGCAACGGTCAGCACTGATCCCGTGGCCGTCCAGGCCGCTCGCGCACGCCGGCGTGCGCGCACGCCGGCGTGCAGTCGGTCCCGGTGCCGGTCCTCATAGAGTGTGTCCTCCTGGCTGTCGCGCATCATCCGCGCCAGCTCCTGCTCGAAGTGATCCATGGCTCCCTCTTCACTCCACCGGCTCTGCCTCAGCCAGAAGCTGACGCAACCGTGCAACGCCGCGGGTCGTCAGCGAACGGGCGGTGCCCACGGGACAGCGCAGCACCTCCGCGACATCCCGCTCGGGCAGGTCCTGGTAGTAGCGCAGCACCACCGCGGCCCGCTGCCGCGCCGGCAGTAACGCCAACACGGCCTCCAACCGGTTCTGCTCGTCCACGGCGGCGGTCTCGTCTGCCACCTCGGGCGGGTCGGGCAACTGGTCCACAGGATGCTCGCCCCACCAGCGGCGCCGTGCCGAGCGAGCCGCAGCACGGGCCAAGACCCTGCGCACATAGGCCTCGGGCGCCTCCTTGGCCACCTTCGGCCAGGCAAACCACAGTTTGACGAGCGCTTCCTGCAGCAGGTCCTCGGCCCGGTGCCGGTCTCCACCGGTGAACAGCCGCGCCAGGTGAAGCAACGCCGACCACCGAGCCGCCACGAACCGGTCGAACTCATCGGCCCGCAACTGCCCCATCAGCGTCCCCCCTTACCTCAACGGCCCCTACACCCTGAATAAAGACACTGGCCCCAGCCCCGCTATGCACCCCCGGCAAGTGACGTGGCTCACTCCCGCCCTCCCGGTCGTGCCCATGGCGCGTCGGGGAGGGACTGCTCCAGCACGTTCGCGTCTCTGTCTCTTGCCGACCGCTGCTCACCGGGCGCGGAGGCCGGCACGTGCCGGCTGCGCAGCGCACCTGAACTCCCTCGCAGCTGCCCCACCGAGCAGGGCACCCCGGGAGTTGGGGCACACCGAGGGCACACCGAGGGCACGCCACCCTCGAGAGCCTGGAACAACGAACCAGCCCCAGGCCGCTGGCCTGGGGGGGCGCGGCTGCGATGCGCCCGCATCCGCGTCGAATCACCTCGGTTCGCAGCTGCTTCGTGCTTCGGTGAGAAGTGCGTTCAGAGTCTTGGTGGCGTTGGGGACCAGTCGTGCTACTGCCCTGTCGATTACGTCCGGCCGGGAGAAGAAACGTGCGGCCACCGCCGGGGCCGCTCGAACGGCCACGATCTCAGCGATGGCCGTCTGCTGGCCGGTGGAGAGTGAGGGGGGCGGCCGGGGAGGCACAGGGTCACCAGGGCGGCCAGCACGGCACCGGCTCCTCCGAGAACGAATCCGGTGCGGAAGCCCGCCTGGCTCGGAACGGTGACCGACCCCATGCGGGTGGTCATGTGGGCCAGCACGACACCGACCACGGCGCTGGAGGCCGAGGTGCCGATGGAGCGCATCAGGCTGTTGAGCCCGTTCGCCGCCGCCGTTTCGTCCACCGGGACCGCACCCATGATCAGCATGGGCACGGCCGCATAAGCCAGGCCGATGCCGGCGCTGACGACGCTGGAGACGACCAGGACACCCCACAGATGACCCATCAGCGGCAGCGCGAGGGCGTAGCCCGCCGCGATGGCCAGGGCTCCCAGCAGCAGCGACGTCTTCGGTCCGCGCGCCGCCGAAAGCTTGGCCGCGTATGGCGAGACCGCCATCATGACCAGACCGGAGGGGGCCATCCACAGGCCGGCGGCCATCATGGACTGGCCGAGCCCGTAGCCGGTCTCCTTGGGGAGGGCGAGCAGTTGGGGCGCGATCAGCGACATGGCGTACATGGCGAAGCCGACGGCGACCGAAGCCAGGTTGGTCATCAGCACCTGCCGCTTCGCGGTGGTCCGCAGGTCGACCAGCGGGGCCGGCGTACGAAGTTCCCACCAGCCCCAGGCGAGGAGCACCACGATCGCGGCCGCGAACAGGCCGAGCGTGGTAGGGCTGCTCCATCCCCAGTCGGCTCCCTTGGACACCGGCAACAGCAGGCAGACCAGGCCCGTGCCCACTCCCAGTGCCCCTACCAGGTCGAAACCTCCGGCTGCGGTGGCCGGTGTGCCGGGAACGAGGAACAGCACGAGGAGCGCCATGACCATGCCCAACCCGGCCGCGCCCCAGAACAGCACATGCCAGTCGGCGTGCTGCGCGATGAGTGCCGCGGCAGGCAGGCCGAGTGCGGCGCCGACGCCGAGGGAGGAACTCATCAAACCCAAAGCGCCACCCAGCCGTTCCGGCGGAACGATGTCGCGCATCAGGCTGATGCCCAGCGGGACCACGCTCATGCCCATGCCTTGCAGGGCTCGGCCCACCACCATGGCGGTGAGTGAGTCCGTCAGGGCGCAGATCACGGAGCCGAGCACCAGCAGGGCGATGCTGACGAGCAGCAGACGCCGCTTGCCGTAGAGGTCGCCGAGGCGGCCGATGACCGGGGTGGCCACCGCGCCCGCGAGCAGGGTCGCCGTGATGGTCCAGGAGGCGTTGCCGGCAGTGGTGTGCAGGAGGCGGGGGAGGTCGGGGAGGAGCGGCACGACCAGGGTCTGCATCAGCGAGACCGTGATCCCGGCCGCGGCGAGCACGCCGATGACGGCGCTGCCGCGGGTGGTTGATGTGGTCGAGCGGTGTTTGCACACGGGGCGGACTCCTACGGTGCGCCGAACGGCAGACGAGCGGGGAACAGGTGGCGGGCGACATGGTCGGCCGGGGATATCAGGGGCGGCCGATGGCTCACCTGCACTTCGGACAGAGGTGACAGCTGCGGCTGACGGCACACCGGTGCTCGGGCCGGTCAGCCGGCGTCGGCAGCGACGGCACCGTCTCGGCCGACCGGCCGAGACGGTGCTTCTCTCAGGTCACCAGGTCACCGGCAGTTCGAACACGCCGTTGATGTTCGCCCATGACTTGAACGGGACGTCTTCGACGGGCACGGCCAGTCGCAGCGTGGGGATGCGGCGCAGCAGTGTCTCGAAGATCACGTGTAGTTCCATGCGGGCGAGCGGCTGGCCCATGCACTGGTGCACTCCGTAGCCGAAGGCCATGTGGTCGCGGGCTTGGCGGTGGATGTCGAAGCGGTCCGCATCGGGGTAGTGGGTGTCGTCGCGGTTGGCGGCGAAGTTGAGGGGGATGATTCCTTCTCCTGCGGGGATGACCACGCCACCGACTTCGAGGTCCTCGGTCGCCACGCGTGTCACCACCAGGTGGACGATGGTGAGGTAGCGCAGCAGTTCTTCTATGGCGTTGGGGATGAGTGCGGGGTTCTGCTGCAGTTCGGCGAGCTGGTCCGGGTGTTGCAGCAGGGTCAGGGTTCCCAGGGCGGTCATGCCGGCGGTGGTGTCGTGGCCCGCGACGGTCAGCACCAGGGCGATGTTGGCCACCTGCTCGGGTGGGATGACGCCCTCCCGGGCTGCCTTGACCAGCTGCCCGAGGATGTCGTCGCCAGGGTCCTCGGCGGCTTCCCGCGCGGCGCCCAGCCGGGACACGTACGCGTGGAGTTCCGCGTGCGCGTTCCGGGCCTGGTCCATGACGGTGGGGTCGGAGCCGTCGCCCCGGTGGCCCAGCTGCTCGGCGATCTTGTTGAAGAACGCCTGGTCCTCCACCGGTACGCCCAGGATCCAGCTCAGTACGGTGGAGGGCACCGGCAGCGCCAGCGCTTGGACCAGGTCGATGGGGCGGTGCGGGTTGGTGAGCATCGCGTCGATGGCGTCGTCGACCAGCGCCTGGACCGCGGGGCGCATTGCCTCCACTCGCTTGACCTGGAAGTTCTTCGACAGCAGGCGGCGGTAGAGGGTGTGTTCCGGCGGGTCCATCCGCAGGAAGGAGCGGGTGTTGTCGGGCGCCGATTCCTCATGGCGGGAGAAGATCAGGGGGAATCCCGGGTGGCGAATGTCGGCGCTGACCCTCGGGTCGGCCAGTACGGCGCGGACATCGTCGTAACGGGTGACCAGCCAGGCCGGTTCGCCGGCCCTGGTGGTCACCCTGGTGACCGGGCGCTCCTCACGGAGCCAGGCGTAGATCTCCGGCGGGTCGAAGGGGAGGCGCGGCCAGGGGAAGGACGTGGCAAGGGTGACTTGCGCGGTTTCCGGGTTCATCTCACGCACCTGTCTCAGATCGCTCGAACGAAGGGGTTTCCAGCAGTTGCTGCCGATAGCGGCGGAGGTGTTTGGGGCTGTTCCAGCCGAGCACCGCGACGGGACGGCCGGCCGCGTGGAAGAGGGCCACGAACGCCCCTTCGGCAAGGTCGCCCTCGACGACGGTCATCTCCGCGCCGGCCGGGATCAGGCCGTACACCTGGATCTTGGCCTCGTACTGGTCCGTCCAGAAGTACGGGAGCGGGTCGTACGCGTCCACGTTGCCGTGGAGCAGGTTGCGGGCCGCCGCCATGCCCTGTTCGGTGGCGTTCATCCGGTGCTCCAGGCGCATCCGCCGCCCGTAGCGGGTGCTGGGCCACGAGGCCACGTCCCCGGCGGCGAAGATGCCCGGGGCCGCCTGGCAGTACGCGTCGCACGCGACCCCGTCCATCAGCGGCACGGTGGAGGAACGCAGCCACTCCACCTGCGGCGTGGCACCGATGGCGACCAGCACGCAGTCGGCGTCCAGCACGTCGCCGTCGCTGGTTCGTACGCCCGTCACCCGTCCGCCGTTGCTGACCAGGCCGGTGACGCCTCGTCCGGTGTGCATCCGCACACCGCGTGTGCGGTGCAGCTCGGCGACCAACGCGCCTGTCTGTCTGCCGAGTTGGCGTTCCATGGGCGTCTGTTGCGGGTCCACGACGCTGACGTTCAGACCAAGGTCGCGGACGACGGCCGCGGCCTCAAGGCCCAGGAAGCCGGCGCCGATCACGACCACGCGCGGTTCCTGCCGCAGATGGTCACGGAGCGCGGCAGCATCGTGTTCACCGCGCAGGACGTGGACACCGTCCAGGCCGTCTGCGAACGGCAGCCGACGCGGCGCGACCCCCGTCGCGATGAGCAGGCCGTCGAAGGCCAGTTGCCCACCCCGGTCGAGGTGGAGTCTGCGCCCTTTCAGGTCGAGTCCGGTCGCGCGGCACCCGGTGCGCAGTTCCACGTCCAGCCCGGCGTAGTGATCCGCGGTGCGCAGCAGCGTCTGCGGGAAGTCCCATGTACCGGCGAGGACTTGTTTGGACAACGGTGGACGGTCATAGGGCGGACTCGGCTCATCGCCCAGGAGGGTCAGCCGCCCGGTGAACCCTTCTCGTCGCAGGGTTTCGACGCCGGTGAGCCCTGCGGCTCCCGCGCCGACGACAGCGATGTGTTGCAGGTGTTCGGGCGGAGGCACGGCGGGGGTGTTCACCTCACGCCTCGGCCATGATCGCAGCCGCCGGGCAGAGCTGAATCGACTCCTGCGCCGCGCCCCGCTCGGCTTCGTCGGGCTGTTCCTTCAACAGGACCACGACGCCGTCGTCATCCTGGTCGAACAGGGTGGGGGCGACCAGGACGCACTGCCCGGACGCAACACAGCGCTCCGCTTCTATTCGTACTCGCATCAAGAGCCTCCTTCGGCCGGCGCCGCGCGGCCGCGCGGCGCCGATGGGTTGTCAGGGATCGGTCGAACAGCTGATGTGGCGGGATCTGCGGTGCGAGGTGTCGGTTCCCCGAGGGTGGTGCCAGCGCCGCGCCATGCCGGGTCGCCTGAGGGATATGCCAGGCGGTGAGTCGTGCCCAGTAATTTCAGACGATCAGCGTCCGTTATTGATGGTGCGACGCTATGGCTCTGGCCTTCAGGCTGTCAAGTGAGGGACGGGCAGGCCCGTATTCAGGACGCACCACGCCCCCTCGCATCCGTGCACCCGACCACGGAGCGCACCGGAGGGCTCTCCCTGCCCGGGCCCCACCTCGCCTGCGCTCTCCTTGCTTTCCACACGGGTCGTTGGGACGACGCCCGCACGGAAATCGAGGCCGGCCTCGATCCCGGCGAACACTTCGCCCTGAGCCGAGCGCTGCGCGCGCTCGCCGCGCTCATTGCGCTGCACCGCGGTCGGCAGTCCATCGTCGCGGCCCACTTCGACGCCCTGGCAGCGGCGATCGACGTCGGAACGGTCGCCTGGTTCTACGAGTACCTGCCCCTGCGCGCCCACGCTCTCGCCGACGAGGCCCAGGGCGATCCCGAGAGCGCCTACGTCCGGCCAGGGCGGTCTCGTCCACCGGCGAGAACGGGACCGGCGAGGTCCCCGCCGAGAAGCCCCCCGCCCGCCACCTGCGCCAACGCCGTCCTGACATGGCAGACTCGTCGTCGTGCCTCACGACACTCCCAGCAGAAAAGGGCCCGGCCGCCCTGCCGATCCCGACATCGAGCCGCGGATTCTGGCCGCCACACTCGATGTCTACCGAGAGGTCGGCTGGTCCGGGCTGACCCTGGACCTGGTGGCACGACGGGCCGGCGTCGGTAAGGCGGCGCTGTACCGACGCTGGGACAGCAAAGAGAAGCTGATCGTCAGCGCACTTGCCTCGCAGCGTTTCACCGACGAACTCCCCGACACCGGTTCACTGCGCGGTGACCTCATCGCCACCACCCACGTTCTGCGCCAGTCGTTCTTCGGCCCATCCGGCTTGGTGCGACTCCGCGCAGCAGTCGAGGCCAAGATCTACCCCCAGCTGTTCGGACAGGCCGTGGCCGAGCTGAGACACCTGCACAGCAAGACAGTTGCCGAGGTCCTTCGCCGCGCTATCCAGCGCGGCGAAGTCGCCGACGACGCCACCACGCCGCTCATCCTGGAAACCGTGATCAGCACGCTGATACAACGCTTTCTGGTCACGCCCATCGACGAACAGGCTGACTTCGAAACAGCCTACGATGACAACGCCACACGACTCGTGGACTTCGTCCTCGCCGGCGCCGCCTACCACCCGCCCAGAACAGCTACCGAAGACATGTAGCCGCTGCGCCGGACGCGCACCTCTCTCCATCGGGCCGCTTCCTCATACGCGCCGGCACGACCGCTTGGGCCACCTGCGACGGCCCAGGGACGAGATCGGCTGCGACTCCGGGAGAACGGCTCTACGCGCTGATGGTGCTCGCCGCGTGACCTCTGAGGTGTCGTGCGCTACCTCTTTGTCCGCCCTGTAGAAGGGCGTTGGGCCAGGCCGAGGGCGTGCCCACTCCGAAGAGGTCCAGGCAGCGCTGAAGCCCCAGGTCGCTGACCTGGGGCTTCAGTCTGGAGCGGGTGACGGGAATCGAACCCGCGCTCTGAGCTTGGGAATCACCGGCGGTTTGCCTCGCTTATGGGTGCTGACCAGGTGAAACGGCTCGCTGCAGCACTGCTGCGAACCCTCGGATCGGACCACTGTTGACCGTGGTTCTCCGCCCCAGCTGGTGCGCTTCTGGTGCGCTTCTGGTGCGCTTCTGGTGTGCTGGGGCGCCTCCGGTGAGTCTCCCCATGACCCACCGGACAGCTCCTATGGAGGGCCTACGCTCGCCGACCACCTGCGAGCGGGACTTACATCAGCCCCTGTCTTCTTTCTTCACTTTGTACAGTTCGAGGTCTCTGTTCACGAACAGGTGCACATAGCCGCAGCTCCAGCAGATCAGCCCGGTCGCCGACTCGTTCGCCCAGCCGAAGTTCATGAACTCCATGCCGGAGCTGTTGAGCTTCACCTCACGGTCCCGAAACAGATCGCCCTGACAGAAAGTGCACTTGATCCACACCTTCCCGACAGCCGCACGCACAGGCTTGGCCACACCCACACCTCTCCCAAGAGCAACCGGAGTGGCGCAACCGTTCGCATCCACCGCGGAGCGGTCAGCATAGTCAGAGCCTCGAACGGGGTCGCGACCTGGAGGGGCCGCGGAGCGCCCCAGCTACCGCGTCATCCCGGCGACCACCCAACGGCCAGCTTCGCCGAGGGGCGCCCGAAAGCTGCGCGACCCATCGGACAGGCCCTGGACGTGCGGTGCTCGACGCGGGACCCGAACCGGGGAGGTGGGTAAAGCGGTGGAGCCGACCGCCCCACCCCCGGCCTGGTCTTTCGCCCCTTGTGGGCGCGGGCGTCGACGGCGCGCGGCCCCGGCGGCGAAGACGAGGAGGGAGCCGTGCGGCGGTGACGGCCCGGCGCCGCCGCGCTGTGCGCGGCACCTCTGATCTGTGATCTGACTGCTTGCAGTTCCAGGAGGCCGGGAACGTCAGCGCTCCTGCGCCAACGCGTGGTGTGCTCCTGAACTGCCCCTACCGCGGGGTCCGGTAGCGAGCGCAGCGAGCCTTCTGGTGCGGATCTGGTGCGCGACGCCTAGCCCGGTCTAGACAACAAACAAGGCCCAGGTCACTGACCTGGGCCTCAACTATGGAGCGGGTGACGGGAATCGAACCCGCGCTCTGAGCTTGGGAAGCTCATGTTCTACCATTAAACTACACCCGCGCAATTCCGCCTCGGATCGAGGGCGGAACATCGTCGCACACTCTACCCCATTGCCGCCTCGCGGTGCATTTGGCGTGCCCGGACGTGGTGGGTGGGGGCCTGTGCCGGGTGTTCGGTGGGGGTTTTGGGGGTGGTGTGGCGGGTGTGGGGGTGGGGGCTTTCCGGGTGGGATGCGGGTGCTCGGTGCGGGAGTTGGGGCGTACGGTGGGGGCTCGGAGTGCCGCTTGTGAGGGCGCCCAGTTCATCCCCTAATGTGGCTTTTGTTGTCCACGCAGTTGGGAGAGGGACTTGATGGAGCGCACCGTCGTACGTTGTGCCGAGGGCCACGTGTTCAGCACCGCTTCGTTCCCGATGCAGACCACCGACCGGCTCGGTCCCGGACGGCTGTTGCGCTGCCCGCGCTGTGCTCGGCTGCGGCACTCGGTGCCCGTCGAGCACGCCAAGCGGTAGCGATCAAGAAGACAGGCAGAGCTGCGCCGCCCCCGTGAGCGGGGCGGCGGCAGAGCAAGCGCGACGAGGAGTGGGCAGGGCCCGGCTTCCCAGGTGGGGGGCCGGGCCCTCGTCGTGCGAGGGCGGCCGGGCGGGCGCGTATCCTCGTCTGCGTGCTTCTCTCAGACAAGGACATCCGGGCCGAGATCGACGCTGGTCGGGTGCGCATCGACCCCTATGAAGAGTCGATGGTGCAGCCGTCCAGCATCGACGTGCGGCTCGACCGCTATTTCCGGGTGTTCGAGAATCACCGCTATCCGCACATCGACCCCGCCATCGAGCAGACCGACCTGACGCGAGAGGTCGTGCCCGAGGGCGATGAGGCGTTCATCCTGCACCCGGGTGAGTTCGTGCTGGCCTCGACGTACGAGGTCATCACGCTGCCCGACGACCTGGCCTCCCGGCTCGAGGGCAAGAGCTCGCTGGGGCGGCTGGGGCTGCTGACGCATTCGACCGCCGGATTCATCGACCCGGGGTTCAGCGGGCACGTGACGCTGGAGCTGAGCAATGTCGCCACGCTGCCGATCAAGCTGTGGCCGGGGATGAAGATCGGGCAGCTGTGTATGTTCCGGCTGACCTCGCCGGCCGAGCACCCGTACGGCAGTGAGAAGTACGGCTCCCGCTACCAGGGGCAGCGCGGTCCGACGCCGTCCCGGTCGTTCAAGAACTTTCACCGGACGCAGGTATGACACCGCCGCTCCGGTGTGGGGGGCGCGCCCGACAGGGCGGGCGCGTGGCAGAGGGTGTGCACACAGAAGGTCTGAGAGAGATACGTGAGTGACGTGCGGGAGAACCTGACGTACGAGCGGTTCGGCGGGGCGATCCGCGAGCTGGCGCAGACGATCGCCGATGACGGGTACGAGCCCGATGTCGTGCTGTCGATCGCCCGTGGCGGGGTCTTCGTCGCGGGCGGTCTGGCGTACGCGCTGGACTGCAAGAACATCCACCTCGTGAACGTGGAGTTCTACACCGGGGTGGGGACCACGCTGGAGATGCCGGTCATGCTGGCGCCGGTGCCGAACGCGATCGACTTCTCGGAGAAGAAGGTGCTGATCGCCGATGACGTCGCCGACACCGGCAAGACGCTGAAGCTGGTGCACGACTTCTGCCAGGGGACCGTGGCGGAGGTCCGCAGCGCGGTGATCTATGAGAAGTCGCAGTCGCTGGTGAAGTGCGAGTACGTGTGGAAGCGCACGGACGACTGGATCAACTTCCCGTGGAGCGTGGAGCCGCCGGTGGTGCGGCGCGAGGGGCAGGTTCTCGACGCCTGAGGCGTCGGGCCGGGCCGGTCCTGCCTGAGCTGACCCGGCTGGCTGCCGGGTGCCGCCCCAGCCGGTTGCCGACCCGGCCGGTCGCTGAGTGTCGTCCCGCGTAAGGGAGTTGGCGGCCGGGTGGCCCGGGTGTGCTGCCCGGTGCCGGTTCCGGCCAATTCCGTTCCGGGTGTTCCGCTGTCGGCTGCCTCCGCGTACAACCCGCGGTAACAGCAGACCGGAGGGGAGGCCCCATGGTGCGTGCGAGACGTGGGCGGCGGGCGTTACGCGGGCAGTGGACGTTACGTGGCCAGTGGGCGTTACGTGGCCGGCGTACGGGAGCAGGGTCCCGTACGGGAGGCCGGGTGCGGGCGGGGTGCGGGCGGCGGCTGAGGGGCGGTGTGGTGGTTTCGGCCGCGGCGCTGGCCGTGGTGTTCTCCGGGGGCGTGGGCGGGGCGAATGCCGCCACCGCTACCGGCACGGCCACCGGCACCGCAGCGCGTCCGACGGCGGCCGGGGCCGGGTCCGCGGCCGGCAAGCCGTTGGCGCCGGAGCTGGAGAAGGTCCGGGCGCGGGAGGCGGCCCGGCTCTACGGGGATCCGGCCGTGCGGCCCCTCGGGGAGCGGAAGACCTCGTTGATCTCGCTGGGGGACAGTGAGATCTCGGGGGAGGGTGTCGGGACGTACGAGCCGGGCACGGACGGGCCGGCGAACTGGTGTCACCGGTCGCCGGACGCGGCGGTCCACCGGACCGGTATCGCGGCGGATGTGACGTACAACGCCGCCTGCTCGGGCGCGGGCACCGGCAACATCGTGATCGGCGGCAGCAAGCAGTACGCCGATGAGCTGGTGCAGAGCGACGCGCTCGCCGTCGCGGCCCGTAACACCCGGCTGAAGATGGTGCTGCTGGTCGCCGGCGCCAATGACGATCTGCAGTTCGGGCCGGTGATGACGGACTGCGTGGTGCGCTGGTTCACGCTGCAGGGCACCTGCGAGCCGAAGTACCAGCCGGGGTGGCAGGCGCGGGTCGACGGGCTGGTGCCGAAGGTCGAGCGGACCGTCGGCGATCTGCGGACCGTGATGCGGGACGCGGGGTACGCGGACGGCGACTACCGGCTCGTGGTGATGTCGTATCCGAGTCCGATCGGGCCGGACGTCGAGGACAACCCGCACTACCCGGGGAAGCTGCCGGGCGGCTGCACGGGCTACACCTCCGACGCGGGCTGGGGGCGCAACACCGCCGTGCCGGCCTTCGAGCGGGGCATGCGCCGGGCCGCGCTGAACGCGGGGGCCACCTACCTCGACGCCTCGCGGCTCTTCCACGGGCACGAGGTGTGCATGGAGGACACCTGGGCCCGCGGGCTGTACGTGAACCTCACCAACCCGATTCCGCCGGACTCGAACTCCGTGCGGCAGTCCTTCCACCCCAACGCCCGCGGGCACGGCGCCTTCGCCTCGTGCCTGACCCAGCTGTACGCCACCACACTGCGCGAGGCCTCCTGCGCCGACTCCGCGAGCACCGGGCAGCCGAAGCTGTACGCGGGGGCCTGGGACGAGAGGTACCGGCCGCTGCGGAACGACGGCACGGGGAGTTGTGTGGACGCGACCGGCGGGTCCAGCCGTAACGGGACGGCGGTCGTCGGCTGGGACTGCCACGGGCAGCGCAACCAGGACTGGTGGTACGACGGCGAGCAGCGGTCGGTGCATGTGGGGCTGACGCAGGACCGGTGCCTGGATGTGCCGGGCGCGCAGTACCGGGCCGGGGCCGGGCTGGTGCTGTGGAACTGCTCGGGCGCGGCCAACCAGCAGTTCGTACGGGACGGTGGCGGCACGCTCCGGCCCGCCGCCGCGCCGTCGCTCTGCCTGACGCTGGGCGCGGCGAAGGAAGCGCTGCGGTTGCAGGGGTGCGACGGGTCGGCGGGGCAGCGGTTCATACAGGAGGACTGAGAGAGCCGGCGGACGTCTGGGGGACCAAAGGACGCTGAGGGGCCCGAGCAGGCCCGAGGCGGCTAGACCGTGTCGCCGCCCGTACGGCAAAGGGCCCGCTCCGGAGTCTGGTGCTCCGGGGCGGGCCCCTTGCGGTGGCCGGTACGGCTTTACAGGGTGCCGAGCTTCAGCAGGGCGAGCAGCGCGACCAGCTGGATCGACGAGGCGCCGAGGGCCTTGGGCCACGGCAGATCGTGCGTCTTGCTGACCATGGACGTCAGCAGATAGCCGCCGGCGAGCCAGGTCAGCCATCCCAGGACCTGGACCAGGGTGCTGTCACCGCCGAGGAACATCGCGAACAGCAGCCGGGGCGCGTCCGAGATCGCCATGATCAGCATGGCCAGGCCGATGGTCGGCTGCCAGGGACCGTCGCCGCCGAGCTGGCGGGCGAGGGTGTGGGTGACCGCGCCCAGGATCAGGCTGCCGACGATGAACATCACGGCGGTGATCGCCACCCACGGGATGCTGTTGGAGAGGGTGGCGTTGAGCACATCCTCGCGGGCCTTGTCGAAGCCGAAGACCGCGAGCAGGCCGTAGACGAAGGCGACGATCAGTGCCGGGGCCCACACCGCGTGGTCACGCATCTGCCAGAACGTGGGATCGGGGCGCAGCACGATGCCGGAGAGCAGCTGCTTCCAGTGCAGCCGGGGGCCGGCCGGCGGTGCGGTGCTCTGGCCGGCGCGGTAGGTGCCGCCGTCCGCGTACGCGCCGTCGGCGCCGTTGTCGTACCCGCTCTGGGGCGGGTCGTAGGCGTCCGGGGCGTCACCGACGCTGAACTGCTGGGTGTGGCCCGGGTTGTTGTCGTTCGTGTACGGCGCGTAGGCCTGCTGCGGGGGCTGGTAGCCACCGTCGCCGAAGTACTCGGGCTCATCGTGCCGTCCGTGCGGCTGTGGCTGCCCCTGCGGCCCGCCGTACTGCTGCGGTGCCTGCTGCCACTGCCCGTGCGGCGGCGGGGGCTGCTGCCCGTACGGCGCTTGCTGCCCGTACGGAGCCTGCTGCCCCTGGTGCCCCTGCTGTCCGTTCTGCGCGGGGCGGGTGTCCCGTCCGCGACCCATCCTGAATCCAGCCACATAGTCGAAAGTACCTGGTCTGCGCGGGCGGGGTGGCCGGGCAGGGGGATCGGGCGCGGGTTTGCATCTGAGCTGTGACATCCCCTAAGGGGTGTCACCCCCGGTCTCCAGGAGGCCGCGGCGCCCGGCACCGCATGTCCCCTACGGGTTTCCCCGAGGGAACCGCGGCCTGGGGACCGGGGTCCAGCGGAGGGTGAGGTCCGGAAGGTTCTCCATGTTGGCGCTGCCGTCGTCGGCGCCCACCACCCGGAAACCGTGGTGGGCGTAGAACGCCCTTGCATCGGTGTTGAGTTGGAAGACGTGCAGATACAGACCGCCGGGGCGGTGCCGTCGCGCCGCGTCGAGGAGGAGGGTGCCGATGCCGCGCCGGCGGACGTCCGGGCGGAGGTAGAGCTGGTCGAGCAGGTCTCCCTGTACGGCCGCGTAGCCCAGGAGCTCGGGGCCACGGGTGGCGACGAAGGTGTGACACTGCGGCAGCACGATCTCCCGGATCCAGCGGGTGACCTCGTCGTGGGTACGGCGCTGGGGCGGCAGGTAGGGCATGGTGGCCTGCCGTGACGCCTGGTGGACGGCGGCGATCGCGGGGGCGTCGGTGGGGAGGGCGAGCCGGACCGTGACGGGCGGGGCGGGCGGTGTCTCCCCCGGTGCGGGGCGCGCCCAGGCGCCGGGGTCGTCAGCCGTGTGCCTGCCCGTGTCTGTGTTCATGGCGTCATGCTCGGATGCGTCCCGGCGCCGGGCAAGTGTATTAGCCACCGGCCACAATCTCCTGGCGGTTCGTCAGGAGGGCGTGAAGTCCGCCGTGGTGAAGGAGAGGGCGGGGCGGGCGGTGAGGCCTGACGGGCCGCCGGGGAGGACCGTCACCCTGTCGTGGGTGCGGCCGCGCCGGGTGAACAGGACGAGGTCGGCGCGGTGGTCGCCGTCGAAGTCGGTGAGGGCGAGAACCGTGGAGTACGGGCGCCCGGCGCCGGGGAGACGGGGCACGGGCAGGTGGCGGGCGGCGGCGGAGAGGCCGGCCGCGGTGCCGCTCAGCAGGGCGGGGCGGGTGCCGCCGATCACAAGATCCGGGTGGCCGTCGTGGTCCACATCGGCGGCGGCGAGGGTGGGAACCCCACCGGTGTCCGCCCGGATCCGGCCGGGGCGGCCGCCGACGGACAGCTCCCCGCCGGTGTCGGCGGTGACCGAGGTCACCCCCCGCCCGGCCCCGGCGAACCGCCCGAAGGCCGTGGCGTAGCCGGGCGGGTAGGCGGCCGGGCCGGCCTTGAGGGGGCCCTCGGGGCCGCCGAGGGCGAGGCGGCTGCGGGCGCGGCGGCCGGGGGCGGCGGAGCGTACGAGGAGGTCGTCGGCGCCGTCGTGGTCGATGTCGGCGGACGGCGCGAGGGGCCCGGCGGCGGCCAGGGCGGTGCCGGGGACGGGGAGCGGGGCGCCGGCCGCCGCGGGGGCGCCGGTGCGGGTGAAGGGGCCCTTCAGGTAGCTGATCCGGGGCCCGGAGGCGGTGACGGCCAGGTCGTTCGCGCCGTCGCCGTCGAAGTCGCCGCAGACCGGCTGACCGGGCCATTCGTTGCCGAACCGCGCCCGGTCGGGGATGCGGAGCTGCACGGCGCGGGCGGCGCCGAGGCCCCGGGGCGAGCCGAAGAGCAGCTGGACGGGGACGGGCGGGCGGCCCACGCCGTCGTAGGGCGGGTCGGTGGTGACGACGAGATCGCTGAAGCCGTCCCGGTCGAGGTCGCAGACGGTCTCGGCGTCGAAGGCGGCGGGCACGGCCGGACCGGTGCGGGCGGCGTTGCGGGCCGGGGTGAGCAACTCCCGGGTGGCCGGGGCGAGTCCGTGCGCGGAGCCGTAGAGGATGCCGATGCCCGGGTCGTCGTCGCGGCCGCGGGCGGGGGCGAGCAGGCTGTCGAGGACGAGATCGGGGTGGCCGTCGCCGTTGAAGTCGGCGGCGGTCTTGCTGCCCCGGCCGGCCGGGACGGGGCGCGCGGCCGGCAGCGACGAGGCGCGGTGCGGGGCGGTGCGGTGCGGGTCGCCGGAGGGGGAGAGCAGGCCGCAGGAGCCGAGGAGGAGGGCCAGCCCGAGGCCCGCTGCCGTGGCGATCCGTCTGCGCATCGTGTCCCCGCCCCGCCCGTACCGCTGTGGTCGTGTCGTCGTCCGCGGCCCGGGGTGCCCGGGTGCCGCCGTCCTGCCGTCCGCGGCCCGGGGTCCCGGTGCCGCCGTCCTGCCCTGCCCGTCCGCGCCCGCGGTACGAACCGCCGACGGCCGGCCCCGTGCGAACAGGGGACCGGCCGTCGGCCAACGCGCTGGTGCGCGCCGTTACTTCGTCACTTCACCGGTTCCGGCTCCGGCGCGTCCTCGGTCTCCTCGTCGCCCGCCGGGTCGACGGGGGTCTTGACGGAGTCCAGCAGCAGCTGGGCCACGTCGACGACCTGGACGGATTCCTTGGCCTTGCCGTCGTTCTTCTTGCCGTTGACCGAGTCGGTGAGCATGACCAGGCAGAACGGGCAGGCCGTCGAGACGATGTCGGGGTTGAGCGACAGGGCCTCGTCGACGCGCTCGTTGTTGATGCGCTTGCCGATGCGCTCTTCCATCCACATGCGGGCACCACCGGCGCCACAGCAGAAGCCGCGCTCCTTGTGGCGGTGCATCTCCTCGTTCCGCAGGCCCGGCACCTTGGCGATGATCTCGCGCGGCGGGGTGTAGACCTTGTTGTGGCGGCCCAGGTAGCAGGGGTCGTGGTAGGTGATCAGACCCTCGACCGGGGTGACGGGGGTGAGCTTGCCCTCGTCCACCAGGTGCTGGAGCAGCTGGGTGTGGTGGATGACCTCGTACTCGCCGCCCAGCTGGGGGTACTCGTTCGCGATGGTGTTGAAGCAGTGCGGGCAGGTCGCGACGATCTTCTTCGACGCCTTGGGCTTCCTGGTCGACTCGTCCTCGTCATCCTCACCGAAGGCGGCGTTCAGCGTGGCGACGTTCTCCGCGCCGAGCTGCTGGAAGAGGAATTCGTTGCCCAGGCGGCGCGGGGAGTCACCGGTGCACTTCTCGTCGCCGCCCATGATCGCGAACTTCACGCCGGCGATGTGCAGCAGCTCCGCGAAGGCCTTGGTGGTCTTCTTGGCGCGGTCCTCCAGGGCGCCGGCGCAGCCGACCCAGTAGAGGTATTCGACCTCGGTCAGGTCCTCGATGTCCTGGCCGACGATCGGGACCTCGAAGCCGACCTCCTTGGTCCAGGCCAGCCGCTGCTTCTTGGCCAGGCCCCAGGGGTTGCCCTTCTTCTCCAGGTTCTTGAGCATCGTGCCCGCCTCGGACGGGAACGAGGACTCGATCATGACCTGGTAGCGGCGCATGTCGACGATGTGGTCGATGTGCTCGATGTCGACCGGGCACTGCTCGACACAGGCGCCGCAGGTGGTGCAGGACCACAGGACGTCGGGGTCGATGACGCCGTTCTCTTCGAGGGTGCCGATCAGCGGGCGCTCGGCCTCGGCCAGCGCGGCCGCGGGCACGCCGGCCAGCTGCTCGGCACTCGCCTTCTCGTTGCCCTCCTCGTCCTTGCCGCCGCCCGCGAGCAGGTACGGCGCCTTGGCGTGCGCATGGTCGCGCAGCGACATGATCAGGAGCTTGGGGGAGAGCGGCTTGCCGGTGTTCCAGGCGGGGCACTGCGACTGGCAGCGGCCGCACTCGGTGCAGGTGGAGAAGTCGAGCAGCCCCTTCCAGGAGAAGTGCTCGACCTGGGAGACGCCGAACTGGTCGTCCTCGCCCGGGTCCTCGAAGTCGATCGGCTTGCCCTCGCTGGTCATCGGCTGCAGCGCGCCGAGCGCGACGGAGCCGTCCGCCTCGCGCTTGAACCAGATGTTGGGGAAGGCCAGGAAGCGGTGCCAGGCGACACCCATGTCCGTCTTCAGCGAGACCGTGATCATCCAGATGAAGGACGTCGCGATCTTGAGGCCGGCGAAGAAGTAGGTGAGGTTCTGCAGGGTGCCGAGGCTCATCCCCTTGAACGCCGCGACCAGCGGGTACGAGAGGAAGTACGCCGCCTCGTAGTGGTCGACGCCGTGCTGGGCGCCCTCCAGGGCGTGCAGCGTCACGATGCAGATGCCGACGATGAGGATGACCGACTCGACGAAGTACGCCTGGCCGGTGTTGGAGCCCGCGAAGCGGGACTTGCGGCCGGCGTTGCCGGGGCGGCTGAGCTGGCGGATGACGATCAGGACGATGATGCCGACGGTCGTCAGCGTGCCCATCGCCTCGACGTACATCTCCCACGGCAGCCAGTCGCCGATGACCGGGATCAGCCAGTCGGCCTGGAAGAGCTGGCCGATGGCGTTGACGATCGTCAGCAGCAGGGTGAGGAAGCCCACCGCCACGAACCAGTGCGCGACGCCGACGACGCCCCAGCGGTTCATGCGCGTATGGCCGACGAACTCCCTGGCCACCGTCACGGTCCGCTGGACGGGGGCGTCGGTCCGGGTGCCGGCGGGCACCGGAGCGCCCAGTCGCAGCTGGCGGTAGATCTGCAGGAGGGCGCGGCCGAACAGCGCCACGGCGACCGCGATGAGCACCAGCGACACGATGATCGCGGCGAGTTGCATGGGAGGCTCCTCGTACCTGCGAGAGCGGAAACGGAGTAACTACTAAGCGGTAACTTTTTTGGTCTGTCGCTGAGGTTACCCATTCTCCCCCGTGCCATGAAGCCGCCCGGCCGGTGATCTGCGTCGCGAAGGCAACCCTGGGTACATCCCCGGCGTCTTGGGCCCCGAAGCCTGGTGACGATAAGAGCGACATAAAACTTGAGTCCATGAGACTCAGGTCTGTTGACAGGTTTTCTTCGGTACTGCACTCTTGAGCCTGTTCCACTCAAGTCAGCTGGAGGAATTGAAATGGCACGTGCGGTCGGCATCGACCTGGGCACGACGAACTCCGTCGTCAGTGTTCTCGAAGGCGGTGAGCCCACCGTCATCACCAACGCCGAGGGCGCCAGGACCACGCCGTCCGTTGTCGCCTTCGCCAAGAACGGCGAGGTGCTGGTCGGCGAGGTCGCCAAGCGTCAGGCGGTCACCAACGTCGACAGGACCATCCGGTCGGTCAAGCGCCACATGGGCACCGACTGGAAGATCGACATCGACGGCAAGGGCTTCAACCCGCAGCAGATGAGCGCCTTCATCCTGCAGAAGCTCAAGCGCGACGCCGAGGCGTATCTGGGCGAGAAGGTCGTCGACGCGGTCATCACCGTTCCGGCCTACTTCAACGACTCCGAGCGCCAGGCCACCAAGGAGGCCGGTGAGATCGCGGGCCTCAACGTCCTGCGCATCGTCAACGAGCCCACCGCGGCCGCCCTGGCCTACGGCCTGGAGAAGGACGACCAGACCATTCTGGTCTTCGACCTCGGTGGCGGCACCTTCGACGTCTCGCTGCTGGAGATCGGCGACGGCGTCGTCGAGGTGAAGGCCACCAACGGTGACAACCACCTCGGTGGTGACGACTGGGACCAGCGCGTCGTCGACTACCTGGTCAAGCAGTTCCAGAACGGCCACGGCGTCGATCTGTCCAAGGACAAGATGGCGCTGCAGCGTCTGCGCGAGGCCGCCGAGAAGGCGAAGATCGAGCTGTCGTCCTCCACCGAGACGACGATCAACCTTCCCTACATCACCGCGTCCGCCGAGGGCCCGCTGCACCTGGACGAGAAGCTCACGCGCTCGCAGTTCCAGCAGCTCACCTCGGACCTCCTGGACCGCTGCAAGACGCCGTTCCACAACGTGATCAAGGACGCGGGTATCAACCTGTCCGAGATCGACCACGTGGTCCTGGTCGGCGGCTCCACCCGTATGCCCGCCGTCGCCGAGCTCGTCAAGGAGCTGACCGGTGGCAAGGACGCCAACAAGGGCGTCAACCCGGACGAGGTCGTCGCCATCGGCGCCACCCTCCAGGCCGGTGTCCTCAAGGGTGAGGTCAAGGACGTCCTCCTGCTGGACGTCACCCCGCTGTCCCTCGGTATCGAGACCAAGGGCGGCATCATGACCAAGCTCATCGAGCGCAACACCACGATCCCGACCAAGCGGTCCGAGATCTTCACGACGGCCGAGGACAACCAGCCGTCCGTGCAGATCCAGGTCTACCAGGGCGAGCGCGAGATCGCGGCGTACAACAAGAAGCTCGGGATGTTCGAGCTGACCGGTCTGCCGCCGGCCCCCCGCGGGGTCCCGCAGATCGAGGTCTCCTTCGACATCGACGCCAACGGCATCATGCACGTGACCGCGAAGGACCTGGGCACGGGCAAGGAGCAGAAGATGACCGTCACCGGCGGCTCCTCGCTGCCGAAGGACGAGGTCGACCGGATGCGCCAGGAGGCCGAGCAGTACGCGGACGAGGACACCAAGCGCCGCGAGGCCGCCGAGACCCGCAACCAGGCCGAACAGCTCGTCTACCAGACCGAGAAGTTCCTCAAGGACAACGAGGAGAAGGTCCCGGGCGAGGTCAAGACCGAGGTCGAGGAGGCCCTCACCGAGCTGAAGGAAAAGCTCAAGGGTGAGGACACCTCCGAGATCCGGACCGCCACCGAGAAGGTCGCGGCCGTCTCCCAGAAGCTGGGCCAGGCCATGTACGCCGACGCCCAGGGTGCGGCCGGTGCCGAGGGCGCTGCGGGTGCCGAGGGTGCCGAGCAGGCCAAGGCCGATGACGACGTCGTGGACGCCGAGATCGTCGACGACGAGAAGCCCAAGAAGGACGGTGCCGCGTGACGGAGGAGACCCCGGGCTTCGACGAGAAGCCCGACGTCCCTTCCGACGCCGCTCCCGAAGACGCGGCGCAGGCCGAGTCCGCCGACAAGGCGGGCTCGGCCCCGGCCGGGGACGTAACGGACGTAGCGCTCCAGGCGCAGCTGGACCAGGTACGTACGGCGCTCAACGAGCGCACGGCGGACCTCCAGCGGCTCCAGGCGGAGTACCAGAACTACCGCCGTCGGGTGGAACGGGACCGGGTCACGGTCAAGGAGATCGCCGCGGCGAACCTCCTGTCCGAGCTCCTTCCCACCCTCGACGACATCGGCCGTGCCCGGGAGCACGGCGAACTGGTCGGCGGCTTCAAGTCGGTGGCCGAATCGATGGAGACCGTGGTCGCCAAGCTGGGTCTGCAGCAGTTCGGCAAGGAGGGCGAGCCCTTCGACCCGACGATCCACGAGGCACTGATGCATTCGTACGCACCGGATGTCACCGAGACGACGTGCGTGGCGATCCTGCAGCCCGGGTATCGCATCGGTGAACGAACGATCCGCCCCGCGCGGGTCGCCGTCGCCGAGCCCCAGCCGGGCGCTCAGGGCGCCAAGTCCGCCTCCGACGAGGACCCCAAGGCTTCGGACGAGGAGAACGGTGGCCCGGACGAGGGCTGACGTGAGGACAGAGAGTAAATCCGTGCGGGAGGAGGGACGTCGGGGATGAGCACCAAGGACTTCGTCGAGAAGGACTACTACAAGGTCCTCGGCGTCCCGAAGGACGCCACCGAAGCGGAGATCAAGAAGGCGTACCGCAAGCTCGCCCGGGAGTTCCACCCGGACGCCAACAAGGGCGACGCCAAGGCCGAGGAGCGCTTCAAGGAGATCTCCGAGGCCCACGACGTCCTGGGCGACACCAAGCGCCGCAAGGAGTACGACGAGGCGCGGGCGCTGTTCGGCAACGGCGGCTACCGCCCGGGTCCGGGCGGCGGCGGCTCCTTCAACTTCGACCTGGGTGACCTCTTCGGGGGCACGCCCGGTCAGGGCGGCGGGGGCGGCGGCTTCGGCGGCGGGCTCGGGGACGTCTTCGGCGGCCTGTTCAACCGCGGCGGCGCCGGTACGCGCACCCACGCGCGCCGCGGCCAGGACATCGAGTCCGAGGTGACGCTCAGCTTCACCGAGGCGGTCGACGGGGCCACGGTCCCGCTGCGGATGTCCAGCCAGGCGCCGTGCAAGGCGTGTTCGGGCACCGGCGACAAAAACGGTACGCCGCGGGTCTGTCCGACCTGTGTCGGCACCGGCCAGGTCAGCCGGGGCGCGGGCGGTGGCTTCTCGCTCACCGACCCGTGCGCCGACTGCAAGGGCCGGGGCCTGATCGCCCAGGACCCCTGCGAGGTCTGCAAGGGCAGCGGCCGGGCGACCAGTGCCCGCACGATGCAGGTCCGCATCCCCGCGGGCGTCTTTGACGGGCAGCGCATCCGGCTGCGCGGCAAGGGCGCTCCGGGCGAGCAGGGCGGCCCGGCGGGCGATCTGTATGTGGTTGTGCATGTCGATGCCCACCCGGTCTTCGGCCGCAAGGGCGACAACCTCACCGTCACGGTGCCGGTCACCTTCCCGGAGGCCGCGCTCGGTGGTGAGGTCAAGGTGCCGACGCTGGGCGGCCCGCCGGTGACGCTGAAGCTGCCGGCCGGCACCCCCAACGGACGCACCATGCGCGCCCGGGGCAAGGGTGCGACCCGTAAGGACGGCACACGGGGTGATCTGCTGGTCACCATAGAGGTGCTGGTCCCGAGTGACCTCAGCGGCAAGGCGAAGGAGTCGCTGGAGTCCTATCGCGAGGCGACCGCGGGCCCGGACCCGCGGGCGGAGCTGTTCCAGGCCGCGAAGGGAGCTTGAGATGGACAGCCGGGGCGGGCAGCGTCGTAACCCCTATGAACTGACCGAAGAGTCGCCGGTGTATGTCATCTCCGTCGCGGCTCAGCTCTCCGGACTGCATCCGCAGACCCTTCGGCAGTACGACCGGCTGGGGCTGGTCTCGCCCGACCGCACGCCCGGGCGGGGCCGCCGCTATTCGGCCCGGGACATCGAACTGCTCCGTACGGTGCAGCAGTTGTCCCAGGACGAGGGCATCAACCTGGCCGGCATCAAGCGCATCATCGAGCTGGAGAACCAGGTCGTGGCCCTGCAGCAGCGGGTCGTCGAGCTGCAGGGCGCCCTGGAGGGCGCGGCCAGCGCGATGCAGCAGCGGGAAGCGGCGGTGCACGCCTCCTACCGGCGGGATCTGGTGCCGTATCACGACGTGCAGCAGACCAGCGCGCTGGTGGTGTGGCGGCCCAAGCGGCCGGAGTGATCCGGCCGGCCGGGGCGTGGGCTCCCGGCGCGTGAGGTGGCAAAGGGCCGGGGAAACCCGGCCCTTGTCGCGTTTTCGCGTGCGGCGTGCGGCGTGGGGCATGCGGTGCGCGGCGTCGTGCCGTGCCGCCGGTGTCCGTCGGCGTACGGCCGTGCCCGCTCAGCAGCCGTTGTACCCGGCCGTCGGCATCGACAGCCGGCGGTGCACCTGCGACTTCATCGCCAGGGTGTAGACCGGCTCGTCGAGGTCGGTGGTCTCCAGCCGCACCCCGGCCTCGGCGCACCGTGCGGTGAACTCGGCGGTGCCGTCGATGGCGTTCTCCAGTGCCCGGCGGTTGGGCGCCACGAACACATCCACCAGGCCCGCTTCGACATCGCGCCACAGCGCGCCGTGGTCGGCGCGCAGGTGGTGCAGGCTGAGCCGGCAGGTCAGGTGGTAGTCACGGGCTGCCGCCCACTGGGTGCACATGTCGTGCTGGCCGCGGTCGTCGACCAGGAACGGATCCTCGTCCAGCTCGGACAGCGGCATCAGGCAGGCGATCGCCGTGACTCGGACCGAGTTCATCGTGCCCTCCGGGGCGTGGCGACTGTGGGGGCGACGATACCCCCGCGGGTGGCCCGTGGAGGAGGGGCTGTACCGGGCGGCGAAGCGTAACCGCAGGCGTGACAGATCTTCCAGCCGTCCTGGCTGACGGCCAGTTGGCCGCCGCAGCGCGGGCAGAGCTCGGCGTGCGGGTGCGGCCGGGCGGGGGGCGGACGGCGCGGAGCGGTCGTCACGATGCGCACTGCCGACGCCATGCGGCCTCCAGCTGCCGTCTTTTGCCTGGGGCAGGCCCGATGCCGTCCGTCCTTGCACGGAGCTGTTCGGTTCCCGTCACTCCTGAGTACCAGGTGGACGGCCGGGGACGGAGCGGGAAGGTCCGTTTTCAGCCAGGGCCGGGGGCTCGGCAGGGCGTGGGCTCAGCGGGGCACGGGGGCGGCGGGAGGACGCTCAGGCCCGCCCCATCGCCTTGGTCACCGCGATCTCGATCATGACGCGATCGGGGTTGGGCGTCGGCATCCGGCCGTAGCGCTCGGCGTACCGGCGCACCGCGTCGGCCACCGACTCGGCGTCCGTACGCACCCGCGCGATGCCCTCCAGGGTCGCCCAGCGCCCCTTGTCGACCTGGCACACGGCGACGGTGGCGCCGTCCGCCCCGGCGGCGACGATGTTCTTGACCTTGGTGCTGTCCTTGCGGGTGATGATCCGCGCGATCCGCTGCCCGGCGTCGTAGGTGACGCCTACCGGGACGACGTGCGGGGTCCCGTCCGTACGCAGCGTGGTGAGCGTCGGCATCAGGTACTCGCCCCAGAAGGCGAGGTATTCCGGGCTGAGGGCGCTGAGGTCATGGGCCATGGGAGCAAGGGTAGGCCGGGGCCCGGGGGTCAGAGGAAGTCGGTGGTTTCCAGCTCGAAGGAGAAGGGGGCGGGGAGGGGGAGGGGTTTGCCGAGGGGGGCGGTGTTGTGCCCTACGTAGTCGTCCCCGGAGGGATCGCTGAAGAGCGTGATGGTGGCTTTGCTGCGGTCCACCAGCAGGTAGAGCGGGATACCGGCGCGGGCGTAGCCGTGGCGCTTGGCGACACGGTCCTTGTGGGGCTTGCTCGACGTCACCTCGACGACCATGGCAACGCCGTCGCTGGGCATCCAGGGAGGGGCGCCGCGGAAGAGGCGCAGCGCGCGTGGGGCGATGGTGGCGTCGGGGATCACGTGGTCCGCGGGCTGGCCCGCTGCGTGGGAGAGGACGAGTCCTTTGTGCCCCGAGAACTGCATGGCAGTGGCGGACATCTGCATCACCTGCTCGAAGACGAGACTCAGGTAGTCCTCGTGGTCGCCATCCGGCGGCGGTGTCACAGCGATCTCCCCCTCGATGAGCTCGGCCCGGAAACCCGTCGGGGTCTCCAGCGCCAGAAAGCCTTCCAGGAGGATGTCGTCCTGCGTGGGCATCGGCTCGTGTGCCATAGCCGTCATGCTGCACCTCCTTGTGGTCGAAGGCCAGTGTCACCAGGCGGCGGGGACGGGCGGGCGCGATCGGCCACGATTCCCTCGCACGAGTGAGCGAGAGCCGAGGTGGACGGCTCCCGAAACAGCCTTGAGTGTCTTAGACTCAACTTATCGCACGTTGGCGAGAGCAGGATTTCCCCGGGAGTCCGGCCCCTGGCGGGGTCAGACTGGGCGAAGACGCTGCTCTGGGCGAAGACGCTGCTGAGGACGAGTCGAGGAGGATCGCGAGGACGTGGACGCCGAGCTGACCAACAAGAGCCGGGAGGCGCTGAGCGCCGCCAATGAGCGGGCGGTCACCGCCGGGCATGCGGACATGACGTCCGCGCATCTCCTGCTCGCGCTGCTGGCCGGGCAGGACAACGAGAACATCATGGACCTGCTGTCCGCCGTGGAGGCGGACGCCGCCGTGCTGCGCAACGGCGCCGAGCGGCAGCTCGCCGGGCTGCCGAGCGTCCAGGGCTCGACGGTCGCGCCGCCGCAGCCGGACCGCGATCTGCTCGCCGCCATCGCGGACGCCACCCAGCGCGCCAAGGAGCTCGGTGACGCGTACGTCTCCACCGAGCACCTGCTCATCGGGATCGCCGCCAAGGGCGGGCGCACCGGTGAGCTGCTGGCCGACCAGGGCGCGAGCGCCAAGAAGCTGCTGGCCGCCTTCGAGGCGAGCCGGGGCGGCCAGCGGGTGACCAACGCCGACCCGGAGGGCACCTACAAGGCGCTGGAGAAGTTCGGTACGGACTTCACGGCGGCCGCCCGTGAGGGCAAGCTCGACCCGGTCATCGGCCGGGACCACGAGATCCGGCGCGTGGTGCAGGTGCTCTCCCGCCGCACCAAGAACAACCCCGTGCTGATCGGTGAGCCGGGCGTCGGCAAGACCGCCGTCGTCGAAGGCCTGGCGCAGCGGATCGTCAAGGGCGATGTGCCCGAGTCGCTGCGCGACAAGCGGCTGGTCGCGCTCGACCTGGGGGCGATGGTCGCGGGCGCCAAGTACCGCGGTGAGTTCGAGGAGCGGCTGAAGACCGTTCTGGCGGAGATCAAGTCCAGCGAGGGCCAGATCATCACCTTCATCGACGAGCTGCACACGGTCGTCGGCGCGGGCGCGGGCGGCGACTCCTCGATGGACGCCGGCAACATGCTCAAGCCGATGCTCGCCCGTGGTGAGCTGCGGATGGTCGGCGCGACGACGCTGGACGAGTACCGCGAGCGGATCGAGAAGGACCCGGCGCTGGAGCGGCGCTTCCAGCAGGTGCTGGTCGCCGAGCCGACGGTCGAGGACACGGTGGCGATCCTGCGCGGGCTCAAGGGCCGCTACGAGGCGCACCACAAGGTGCAGATCGCGGACTCCGCCCTGGTCGCCGCGGCCTCCCTCTCCGACCGCTACATCACCTCCCGCTTCCTGCCCGACAAGGCCATCGACCTCGTCGACGAGGCCGCCTCCCGGCTGCGTATGGAGATCGACTCCTCCCCGGTGGAGATCGACGAGCTCCAGCGCGCCGTGGACCGGCTCAAGATGGAGGAGCTGGCGCTGCGCAACGAGACCGACGCCGGCTCCCTCCAGCGGCTGGAGAAGCTGCGCAAGGACCTCGCCGACAAGGAGGAGGAGCTGCGCGGCCTGACCGCCCGCTGGGAGAAGGAGAAGGAAAGCCTCAACCGGGTCGGCGCCCTCAAGGAAAAGCTCGACGAGCTGCGCGGCCAGGCCGAGCGGGCCCAGCGCGACGGCGACTTCGACACCGCTTCCAAGCTGCTCTACGGCGAGATCCCGGGCGTCGAGCAGGCCCTGGAGGAGGCGGCCGCCGCCGAGGCCGAGCAGGAGGCGTCCAAGGAGTCCATGGTCAAGGAGGAGGTCGGCCCCGACGACATCGCGGATGTGGTCGGCGCCTGGACCGGCATCCCGGCCGGCCGGCTGCTGGAGGGCGAGACCCAGAAGCTCCTGCGCATGGAGGAAGAGCTCGGCAAGCGCCTGATCGGCCAGACCGAGGCCGTACGGTCGGTCTCCGACGCGGTGCGCCGCACCCGTGCCGGCATCGCCGACCCGGACCGCCCCACCGGCTCCTTCCTCTTCCTCGGCCCGACCGGTGTCGGCAAGACCGAGCTGGCCAAGGCGCTCGCGGACTTTCTCTTCGACGACGAGCGGGCGATGGTCCGGATCGACATGTCGGAGTACGGCGAGAAGCACAGCGTCGCGCGGCTGGTCGGCGCGCCGCCCGGCTACATCGGCTACGAGGAGGGCGGCCAGCTCACCGAGGCGGTCCGCCGCCGTCCGTACTCCGTCGTCCTGCTGGACGAGGTCGAGAAGGCGCACCACGACGTCTTCGACATCCTGCTGCAGGTGCTCGACGACGGCCGGCTCACGGACGGCCAGGGCCGCACGGTCGACTTCCGCAACACCATCCTCATCCTGACCTCCAACCTCGGCTCCAACTTCCTGATGGACCCGCTGCTCAAGGAGGAGCAGAAGAAGGAGAAGGTGCTGGAGACGGTCCGCGCCGCCTTCCGGCCCGAATTCCTCAACCGGCTCGACGACGTGGTGGTCTTCCACCCGCTCGGCACCGACCAGCTCCAGCGGATCGCCCGCATCCAGCTCGACCACCTGCAGCGCCGCCTCGGTGACCGCCGTCTGACCCTGGACGTCACCGACCGCGCCCTGACCTGGCTCGCCTGGCTGGGCCAGGAGCCGGTCCCCGACGCCCCCGCGCCGGACCTCTCCTACGGCGCCCGGCCGCTGCGCCGGCTGGTCCAGACGGCCATTGGCGACCCGCTCGCCCGCGCCATCCTGGCGGGCGAGGTGCTGGACGGGGACACCGTGCGGGTGGACGTGGACGACGACCAGCTGTCGGTGGAGCCGGCCGGGCGGGCCGTGGCCTGACCGCCCCGCGATCCGGGGTACGGCTGCGCCGCGATCCGGGGCACGGATGCGCCGCGATCCGGGGGTACGGCTGCGCCGCCCGGTCGCGTCCCTGATCATTTCCCTGACCGACAGCTGAGCGGCCTCTTCCCCGTATCCGCTCCGTCCCGGGTTGCCAGGACGGGGCGGATGTGGGGGAGGATGGCAGGGACCAGACGAAGGGAATTCCACGGTGAGCATCGACCCGTCCTCGATTCCGAATTTCGGGGGCCAGCCCGAACCCGAGCCCTCGGGGCCTGAGGGTCCCGTCGTGCCTGACCAGGACCTGGTCAAGCAGCTCCTCGACCAGATGGAGCTGAAGTACGTCGTCGACGAGGAGGGTGACCTCGCCGCTCCGTGGGAGCAGTTCCGCACGTACTTCATGTTCCGGGGCGAGGAGGAGCAGCAGATCTTCTCCGTCCGTACGTTCTACGACCGTGCCCACGGCATCGACGACAAGTCGAAGCTGCTGGAGGCGATCGACGACTGGAACCGCCGGACGCTGTGGCCCAAGGCCTACACCCACACCCACGACGACGGCACGGTCCGTCTGATCGGTGAGGCATCGATGCTGATCGGCACCGGTGTCTCGCTCGAACACTTTGTGTCGAGCACGGTCAGCTGGGTCCGCGCCTCGATCGAATTCGACAAGTGGATCGTCGAGCAGCTTGGCCTGGAGGCCGAGATCGACGGCGACTCCGACGAGAAGCCGGGCGACGACGAGGCCTGAGCCTCGCCTCACCCACCCTGGCTGCGCGGGCCCCGGAGCATTGCTCCGGGGCCCGCGTCCGTCTGCGCCGGGGCGGAGCCGGACGCGGCCGGTTTCCGGAGAAGGGGGCGGCAGCGCGAGGGAGGCCGTTCCGGCCAGGCTTAACATTTTCGGCCACCTGTGGAACTCTGCGTCGTGCATTGTTAGTCCGCCCACGGAGTCGGGGTGGACGCGGACCTGGGGGGAGGCCGGCGGTGTCCATCGAGCTGCCTGGTGAAGTCGTCTGGATCATGGATTTGATGGGCCTGGAGTGGCCCGACATCGACGAGGACGAACTCCGGGCCTGGGGCGGGCACGTGCGGGAGTTCGGCCAGGGGCTGAAGGAGTCGCACGACGGGATGGACGGGGCCCTGAAGGGCCTCGCCGACGCCTATGAGGGCGCGTCCTACGACGCCTTGCTCAGCAAGTGGACCCAGGTCTCCGGCGAACACCACGTGGTCCTGGCCAATTGCTGCGAAGTGCTCGCCACGGCACTGGAGTCCGCGGCCGTCGGTGTGGTCGCGGCCAAGGGCGTGGTCATCGCCCAACTCGTCATCACCGCGGTCGAAATGGCGGCCGCGGCCGCCGCGACGGTGGCGACCCTCGGCATCGCGGCAGCCGCCGAGGCGGCAGCCATCGAGGTCGGCAAGCGCATCGTCAGAGAGGTCATCCAGGAGATCGAGGACGTCCTCATCGCCGAACTCGTCTCCATGGCGATCGAACCCTTCCAGGCCGAGATCGAGAAGGCCGTCTCCGGTCTCGTCTTCAAGGGCGTTGACGCGGCGCTGGGCGCTGCGGGGGGTGCGGCATGAGCGAGGGGTTCCGGGCGCACCCGGACAATCTGGCGAAGGCGGCCAAGGACGCCCACGGGCATGCGGAGAGGGTGGAAGGCCACAGCAGCAATCTGGACTCCAAAACGCGCGGCAGACTGCTCGGCAAGGGCAGGTTCGGGTTGATCGTGGAGAAGGCGGTCCGCCCGATCATCGATTCCATGATCACCGACATGTCGAAGGCGATGGCCAGGGGGCACCGGTCGATCGGGCACGGGCTGGACATCACCAAGAAGAACATCGACGACGCCGAAGAGGCGATCCGCAAGAACATGCGGCGTCACCACGACGAACGGGACGCGGTTCACCTGAAGCTCGGCCAGCGGGCGCTGGGCGAGGACGACCTTCGTGACCAGCACAAGAGGCGCGTGGGCGAGCGTGTCGATGACCTCCGTCGGCAGGGCCACGGTCCGCAGCGGCATCTCGATCCGACCGACGACATGCTGAAGGACCGGCTGGGCACACCGACCGGGCCCAAGGACGCGAACGGGGATCTGCTCAAAGATGACGACGGTAATCCGCGTATTGCCCGCCAAGGCGGCTATGTGCAGACCGAGAACAAGATCGACCCAGTGCACGGACCGAACGCCAAGGAGCGGTTGGGGGAGGACGCGCACCTGGATGCGGAGACCGGGAAAAAGCATAAATGCGATTCCTTCTCCACGGCCTTCGCGGAGGGGCAAGGTGAAGCGTTTATGCATGCAGATGAGCATGCCAGGGGTAGAATCGACGGCGAGAGAACACGAATGCCCAACTCCAACCGGCATGAAGTCGTCTTCTCGCCCGAAGACGCCTGGGGCCTCGGTGACCACAGTCAGAGATTCCGCGGATTCTACATCGACCCCGACAATCCGATGAACTCCGATAAAAGCATCAACTATAAGCCGGTGGACTTTCAGCACGCGAAGATAAAGGCGATCTATGCACCGGACGGGAATGGTGGGCATAAATTGGTGACCATGTTCCCGGAGCCGGTGAGAATCTTCAACAGGTGAGGTGGGAATGTACTCCAGGGAATTCGACCCGTCGAGTGTCCCGCATTTTTTTGCGGAGGTGGGTGGGGTCGGTAAATTCTTCAGTTCCTGCCTCAATATCGAGTTCATCGATGACGTCTCCCTTTACAAGTCGTACATCGCCCGGAACCCTAAGTCGCCAGACGCCCGGAACCTGCGTGAAGCATTGGAGTACCTGCTTCGTGAGCGGTCCGCCGGCGTGGCGGACTGGTACGAGCTGACCAGGGTCAACTTCTGGCGCGATGACCTTCTCTACGCCTACCTGCAGGATCTGTACGACTACTTCTATGGTGACCGCAAGGAGCCGCCGGAGGCTCCGGATGATGTCCCGCCACCCGGCTACGTGGTGTGACGCCCCGCCGCACCACAGGTTGCCCGTGGGAAGATCGGCCACGCCCGACCGGCTCGAACTCTCGATGGACGGAGTCTCCGTTTCATGACAATGCGCGACGAACTGCCACCGCGCACCGGCCCTTGGGCCAGCCGCTTCGACACCGAGGAGGCCATGGTCCGGGCGGACGATGCCCTGCGTGAAGCGGCGCTGAAGAATCATGACCTCTCGCCGGTTCTGCCGTTCGAGGCGGTTTACGGAGAGGGCGAGAACTGCCTGGGAAAGGCCACGGCGATCACCATCGATCCCCGGCAGCCGTACAGCCCCAGCGGTGAGGTGAACTACGTCTACGCGGACTTCTCGACCCGCGGTCTGCTGTACGGCGTGTACCGCCCGGCGCGGGATCTGGAGCGCGAGGACGGGCCGGAGAGCGACGCCGACCTGCGGAACACCACGCTCTACCCGTACCCGGGCGGCTACGAGGAAATAGACCCGGTCACCGTCTCGCTGGCCGATATCGGTCTGGACGTCCCTGGTGTCGACCGCCGCCTGGTGAACTTCTGCGCCGGAGTGCTCGGCGTCGAAGCCGTCGATGACCTCGGCATGCTGCGGGAGGTTTTCGACCTCGCCTGGCCCGACTATCAGGACACGATTCGGGCGGGGCTGCGGCACCTCGTGGCGAATGAGCCGCTGACGGTGGCGCAGTGGTTCGGCCTGACCTATGTGCAATTCCCCGGCCAGCGGGAGCTGCGGGCCTATCTCGCGCAGGTCTATGCCTACCTCTTCGACGACTTCGAGGCCATGCCGGTCGCTCCTCAGTGACGCACGGAGCACGGTCCGGGATGCGGCGGCACCTCGCTTCAGAGCTTCTGCAGGCGGTCCGCCGCGTCCCGTAGGACCGACTCCTGCTTGCAGAAGGCGAAGCGGACGTACGGGGCGCCCTGGTCCTTGTGGTCGTAGAAGACGGCGTTGGGGATGGCGACGACGCCGGCGCGTTCGGGGAGGGCGCGGCAGAAGGCGAAGCCGTCGTCGTGGCCGAGGGGGCGGATGTCGGTGGTGATGAAGTAGGTGCCGGAGGGGCGGAAGACCGTGAAGCCCGCCTCCGTGAGGCCGGCGGCCAGGATGTCGCGCTTGGCGCGCAGATCGTCGCGCAGGGCGGTGAAGTAGCTGTCGGGGAGGGCCAGCGCCTCGGCGACGGCGTACTGGAAGGGCCCGGCGGAGACATAGGTGAGGAACTGCTTGGCCGAGCGGACGGCGCTGACCAGCTCCGGGGGTGCGGTGACCCAGCCGACCTTCCAGCCGGTGAAGGAGAAGGTCTTGCCGGCCGAGCCGATGGTGACGGTGCGTTCGCGCATCCCGGGGAACGACGCGAGGGGAAGGTGCTCGCCCTCGAACACGAGGTGTTCGTAGACCTCGTCGGTGATGACGAGGAGGTCGCGCTCGCAGGCGAGGCGGGCGATCTCGGCAAGCTCCTCGCGGGAGAGCACGGTGCCGGTGGGGTTGTGGGGGGTGTTGAGGAGGATCAGGCGGGTGCGGTCGGTGACCGCGTCGCGCAGTTCGTCCAGGTCGAGGCGGTAAGAGCCGGACGCGGGGTCGGCGCGCAGGGTGACCGGGACGCGGCGGCCGCCGGCCAGCGCGATGCCGGCCGCGTACGAGTCGTAGTACGGCTCCAGCGCGATGACCTCGTCGCCCGGCTCCAGCAGCGCCAGCAGCGAGGCGGCGATGGCTTCGGTGGCGCCCGCCGTGACCAGGACCTCGGTCTCGGGGTCGCAGGAGAGGCCGAGGTGTCCGTAGAAGCGCTGTTGGTGGGCGGCGACGGCGGCGCGCAGCTCGGGGATGCCGGGGCCGGGCGGGTACTGGTTGCCGCGGCCGTCGCGCAGGGCACGCACGGCCGCCTCCCTGACTTCTTCCGGGCCGTCGGCATCGGGGAAGCCCTGGCCGAGGTTGATGGAGCCGGTCCGTACGGCGAGTGCCGACATTTCGGCAAAGATCGTGGTGCCGAATTCGGCGAGGCGGCGGTTCAGCAGCGGTCGGTCCATGGACGCCATCCTCCGTCGAACCTCTGGAATTCCTCAACAGTGCTTTGAGATCGCGGGAGCCGGGCAGCAGCCCCGTACGAAGGACAGCGACGGCCGTCGACGAGGACGGCCCCGGCGCGGGACGGCGCCGGAACGGCGCACCGGGCGCCGGACGGAGCGGGTGCCTCGCTTCGGGGGAACGAAAGGAATGTGAGGCAGATGGGGATCGTGTATTTCCTGGTGGCCTGCGCGGTGTTGGTCGGCGGCCTGCTGGCCCTGGTCTCGCGGCACATCAACGGATCAGGGGGCGGACGGGGCCGGGGCGGTTCGTCCGCGGCGGGCGGCGGCAGCTGGTGGGCCGGCGGTGACGGGGGGTCGGGCCTGGGTGGCGGGCACCATCACGGCGGTGGCGGCGGGCATCACGGTGGCGGGGGCTGTGGCGGCGGTTCCTCCTGCGGTGGTGGCGGCTGTGGCGGCGGCGGTGGCGGTGGCGGCTGCGGTGGTGGCGGCGGCTCCTGAGCCGGTGGCGGGTTCCTGGGCCGAGGTGGGTTCCTGGGCCGGCGGCGGCTCCTGAGCCGGCCGTCGGTTGCTCCTGAGCCGACGTCCGGCTGCTTCTGCGCCGGATGCCCGATTTCTCCAACTCCACTTGTGCGGAAGGGCTGTTGCTCACCGCATATGCGCCTGGCGGGTGCTGATGAAGACATCAACACCCGCTGGGCGCTTGGTTGTTGAACAGGTGAACTGCAGGGCCCCCGGGCGGATGGAAAGCCGGAGAAGATGGGTAAAAGCGCTGTGGGCGACAGGGCTTTCATGATTCCCTCTCCCTGGAGAATCCCCCACGTTCTCCGTTCCCACGTGGGCACGAGCCGGCAGGCATGCGGATATTCCCTGCCTTCAACGGGCGGGCCGGCCCACCATTCCACTGCGTGCTTGCGGAGCCGACCCATGCTCACCACTTTGCAGACGGCGTACACCGATACCCGTGCCTCCGACCTGGCCTGGGCGCTGGGCAGGGAACCCCTGCCGGCCCTCGCCGTACTCGATCTCGAACTTCACGGCGCACAGCTGCAGTTGAGGCTGCTCGGCGCTTCTCACCAGGTGCTTCTCGAGGAGGAGCGCGGCACCTGTTCCGAAACGGTCGCCTGTATGCCGGGCAGCAGCACGCCGCTGCCGCTGGGGGTGGCGAAGCGGCTCGGGGACTGGGAGTACGAGTTCGCCGCCCATGTGGAGACGCTGTCGCGCGGCTCGTTCGCCGGGCGTGCACAGGAATTGCTCGCGCTGGTGGCCGAGCATCCGCACGGCCTCGCCGGGACGTTCCCCGGCTCGCCGCACGCCTTCACGGCGATGCTGGCGCAGTGCCAGCAGGGCCAGGTGCGCTGGCGGACCTGGCACGCGTATCCCCAGGAGGGCCGCTTGGTGGCCACGCGTACCCGGGTGGGCGTACGGGCGGCGGTCGCGGCGGTCTAGCCGGAGTGGGCGAAGCGGGCCGCTCCGGTCGGTGGAAGGGTGTGCGGCCGTGGGCGGCGCGAGGGGCGTACGAGCTGTGCGCCGGGGGCGTCGGTGCCTGGAGGGGCGCTGACGGTGCCGGGCGCGCGGGCCGGTCGCCCGGTGTGGTGCGGAAGCGCACCGCGCGCCCCGTGTGAGGGCGGTGCCGCCGTCGGCGGGTGCGGCCCGCAGACTGCACCCGTGTGGGTGACGGAGGGGCACGGAACCGTCACGTAGCGTTCACTTTATGATCGACCCGCCAGAGCCCGTTCTCACCGGCGTCCCCGGGCCGCCGGAGGCCATGACACCGGCGCGACTGCCCGTGCCGGCCGGGCCCGGCCGGCTGCTCGTCCTCGCTGTCGTCTTCGTCTGCGCCGCCTGCGGCCTGGTCTACGAACTCGAACTGGTCGCGCTGGCCACGTACCTGGTCGGCGACTCCGTCACCCAGGCGTCGATCGTGCTGTCCGTCATGGTCTTCGCGATGGGCGTCGGCGCACTGCTCGCCAAGCGGCTGCGCTGCCGGGCGGCGGTCGGTTTCGGCGCGGTCGAGGCCGGCCTGGCGCTGGTCGGCGGCAGTTCCGCCATGGCGCTCTACGCCTGCTTCGCCTGGTTCGGCCAGTCCCGCTCCGCGCTCGTCGGCTTCTCCCTGGCCATCGGCATCCTGATCGGCGCCGAGGTGCCGCTGCTGATGACGCTGATCCAGCGAGTGCGCCGGCAGGACGCGGGCGGCGCGGTCGCCGACCTCTTCGCCGCGGACTATGTCGGTGCGCTCGTCGGGGGCCTGGCCTTTCCGTTCCTGCTGCTGCCGCTCTTCGGCCAGCTGACCGGCGCCCTGCTCACCGGCGGGGTCAACGCGGTGGCCGGCGGCGTGCTGGTGCTGTGGCTCTTCCGCGACGACCTGAGCGCCCGCGCCCGCTGGACGCTGCTCGCCGCCAATGCCCTGGTCCTCGTGCTGCTGGCCGCGGGCGTGCTGCTGGCCGCGCCGTTCGAGCGGGCCGCCCGGCAGGCGGTGTACGGCTCCTCGGCGCGGGTCGCGGTGCAGACCGGCATCCAGGAAGTGGTGATGACCGGCGGTACGGGGGACGGGGACGGAGCCGGTGCGGGGCGGGGGAGGAAAGGTTTAGGCGGGCCGCTGGCGCTCTATCTGGACGGCCGGCTCCGGGTCAGCGCGGAGACCGAATACCGCTACCACGAAGCGCTGGTGCATCCGGCGATGGCGGCCGGCCCGCACCGCAGGGTGCTGGTCCTCGGCGGCGGCGACGGCCTCGCGGTACGCGAGATCCTCCGCCACCGCCAGGTCCGCTCGGTCACCGTCGTCGAACTCGATCCCGGTGTCCTGGGGCTCGCGCGCCGCGACCCCGGTCTCTCCCGCCTCAACCATCACTCGCTCAGCGATCCGCGGGTGCGGGTGGTGACCGCCGATGCCTTCGAGTGGCTGCGGCAGCAGGGTCTGCACGGGCGCGGCCGGCGGCAGGCGCCGTTCGACGTCATCGTCTCCGACCTCCCCGACCCGGGGATCGCGGCGAGCACCAAGCTCTACTCACAGGAGTTCTACGGTCTCGCGACGCGGCTGCTGGCACCCGACGGGCGGCTGGTGGTGCATGCCGGACCGCCGGTCGGGCGCGCGCGCCTGTACTGGACGGTGGAGTCGACGGTCCGGTCGGTGGGCCTGGCGACCGTGCCGTACCGGCTGGCCGGCCGGCCCGCGTCGTTCTACGGCGGCCCGGACCGCGCGGCCTCCCCCGTGCCGTCGGTGGACGCGGAGGTGCCCGCCGCCGCGCCGTCGGCCGGCCCGGACCGGTACTGGGGCTTCGTGCTGGCCGCGCGGCACCGGCCACGGCTCGGTCTGGCGCCCGACGCGCCGCCGCCCGCCGGGCTCACCTGCGCGGAGCTGCGGGCCGGGTGGCGCGGCGAGTCCCACGAGCGGATGTCCGGGCTGCCGGCGTCGACGCTGATGCATCCGCGGTACCTCGACTGAGCGGGCGGAGGTGCGAGGCAGGGGAGGGGCTGGTGAGGGTCCCGTGAGGGGACGGGGAGGGGGTCGCGGAGACGGGGGCGGCGCGGAAGCCGGGGCGCCGCGCAGAAAGTTCTGTCCGGGCGGCACGGGGTGCGGGGGCGCTGGGTAGGCTCCCATGTCATGGAGCATGAGGTGTACGTTCCGTTTCCCGTCGGGACCGTGCGGCAGGCGCTCACCGAGCCGGAGCGGGTGGCGCGCTGTGTCCCGGGAGTCCAGCTCGACGCCGATGCCACCCCCCGGACCCCGGTGGGCAGGCTGCGGCTGCGTATCGGAAGCTCCACCATCACCTACCGCGGCACGCTGACGGTCAGTGCCGCCGCCGAGGACGATGCGTCCGGCGACGGCGGGCCCGGCGACGGCGGTCCGGGCGACCGCGGCACGGGCGGCGACGGTGGCGGTGCGGCCGCCATGGTCACCGTCGAGGCGAAGGGCACCGAGACGCGGGGCGACGGGTCGGTCACGCTGACCCTGACCGTACGGCTCTCCCCGGCCACCGAACCGGGTCCCGGGACGACGCTGGCCTGTTCGGGCACGGTCCAGGGCGACGGCCGGCTCGCCGAGGCCACCGACCAGTCGGCCCGGACCGCCGGCCGCCGGCTGCTGGACCGCTTCGCGGAGAACCTGGCGGCCGATCTGCGGCAGCGTCCGGTGACGGGGCGGACCGGCGACGGCCCTTCGGCCGGGGGCACCGCCGACGCGGCCCAGCCGGGGGTGTCCGGCACGGAGGTGCCGCCGTCGTCCCTGGAGCCGGGCAGTGACGGAGGCCCGGGCGGTGAGGAAGGCGCCGGGGAGGCGGCGGGCCTCGGCGAGGCGGCCGGGGACGCCGGGAATCTCGACGCGGGGGACGCGGGAGACGCCGAGGACGTTTTCCGCGCGGCGCACGACGGGCACCCCGAGCACGCCTACGGTCACGATCCGGACGGCCTCGCCCCCGCCGAGGCCGCGCACGCCCGCCGGACGATGATCGGGCGCAGCGCGGAGGAGGTCGACCACGCCCCGCCGCGCGGGCGGTACGCACCGGTGCCCGCGCCCGAACCGCACGGCACTTCGGTGGCCCTGCGCTGGGCGGCGCCCGCCGCCGCCGTGGTGCTGGCGTCCGCCGTGGTCGTCGGCCGGGTGCTGCGCCGGCGGCGCTGACCCCGTCGTTCACCGGCCGGCCGCGCGCCGTCCCGGCGTCCCGCGCCGTCCCCGCGCCCTGTAGCGGCGTCCCGCGCCGGGGGCCGACGCACCATTAGGGTCGTTCCCGTGAGCACCGACAACACCACGCGGAACGCGGCGCCGGAGCAGGCGTCACCAGGCGTACGGCTGGCCGCCGGAGACACCGAAGTGACCGTCCGTCCGGACAACGGCTGTCGGATCGCCGGCCTGCGGGTGGGCGGTACGGAGCTGCTGCGGCAGGGCGACAGGTACGGCTGTTTCCCGATGGTTCCGTGGTGCGGCCGGATCGCGCACGGCCAGTTCCGCAACGGGGGCGAGCTGCACCGGATGCCCCTCAACGCCGCGCCGCACGCCATCCACGGCACCGGCCGCGACCTTCGCTGGCGGACCGCGCGTTCGAGCGCCACGGAGGCGGTCTTCACCTACGACCTGGCCGATCCGGCGGCGCCCTGGCCGTATCCGGGGCGGGTCACCCAGGTCGTCGAGCTGGCCGCGGACGGTGGCTCGCTCACTCTCACCCTGTGCGTCGAGGCCACCGGCGACTCCTTCCCCGCGCAGGCCGGATGGCACCCCTGGTTCCTGCGGAACCTCGGCGAGGGCGGCGCGGACGCACGGCTCGACTTCACGCCCGAATGGCAGGAGGAGCGGGGCGCGGACCACCTCCCGACCGGCCGGCGGATCCCGCCGCAGCCGGGGCCCTGGGACGACTGCTTCGGGATGCCGCAAGGGGTCGCGGCCACCCTCACCTGGCCGGACCGGCTGGAGCTGACGGTCAGCAGCCGCGGCGAGTGGGTCGTGGTCTACGACGAGCAGGAGGCCGCGGTCTGCGTCGAGCCGCAGTCCGGCCCGCCGAACGGCCTCAACACCCTGCCGCGCCTGGTCACGCCCATCGACCCGCTGGAGATCTCCACGACCTGGAGCTGGCGGAGCCTGTCGCGGGGAAATGCCTGAGGGCCGGCACGGGCATACCGCCCGAGGGCCGTGGCCGGGTGTCTGCCGCGGGGTGACGTGCGCCTGCTGCGGGGCCGTGCGCGCCTGAAAAGGTTGCCGTGGCAGCCCGTAAGCTCGTGCGCATGAGTGACGACGTGCGCGGCGAGCTGCTGCAGCAGATCAAGGACAAGGCCGTGGTGCACGGCAAGGTGACGCTTTCCTCCGGCAAGGAGGCCGACTACTACATCGACCTGCGCCGGATCACCCTGGACGGCGAGGCCGCGCCGCTGGTCGGACAGCTGATGCTGGAGATCACCGCCGACCTCGACTACGACGCGGTCGGCGGGCTGACGCTCGGCGCCGACCCGGTCGCGACCTCGATGCTGCACGCCTCCGCCGCGCGCGGCGGCCGGCTGGACGCGTTCGTGGTCCGCAAGGCGCAGAAGGCGCACGGTATGCAGCGCCGTATCGAGGGTCCGGACCTCAAGGGCCGCCGGGTGCTGGTCGTCGAGGACACCTCCACCACCGGCGGCTCCCCGCTGACCGCCGTCGAGGCGGCGCGTGAGGCGGGCGCCGAGGTCGTTGCGGTGGCAACGATCGTCGACCGGGGCGCCGCGTCCGCGATCGCGGAGGCCGGAGTCCCCTATATCACCGGCTACCAGCTCGGCGACCTCGGCCTGAGCTGACCGCGGCCGAGGACCGCGCGAAATCCGGCAGAACCGCGCTGAACTGCGGCTTTACCGAGGGGCGGCTGGTTTCACGTGAAACCGGCCGCCCACACTGCGGGACGGCCGGGCGCGGGATGTGGAGCAATCGGCCGAGTCTGGGAAGATGTGCTCGGCGAAGTCCTCGCCCCCTGGTCAGGGCCAAGAAAGCACACCCGCACACCTGAAGGAGCGGACAGATGCCCATCGCAACCCCCGAGGTCTACAACGAGATGCTTGACCGGGCGAAGGCAGGAAAGTTCGCCTACCCGGCCATCAACGTCACCTCGACGCAGACGCTGCACGCCGCGCTGCGTGGGTTCGCCGAGGCGCAGAGCGACGGCATCATCCAGATCTCCACCGGTGGTGCGGAGTTCCTGGGCGGCCAGTACAACAAGGACATGGTGACCGGCGCGGTCGCGCTCGCCGAGTTCGCGCACGTCGTGGCCGAGAAGTACGACGTCACCGTCGCGCTGCACACCGACCACTGCCCCAAGGACAAGCTCGACGGCTATGTCCGCCCGCTGCTGGACATCTCCGCGGAGCGCGTGGCCAAGGGCCAGAACCCGCTGTTCCAGTCCCACATGTGGGACGGCTCGGCCGAGAACCTGGCCGACAACCTGGCCATCGGCCAGGAACTGCTCGCCAAGGCCGCCGCCGCCAAGATCATCCTTGAGGTCGAGATCACCCCGACCGGTGGCGAGGAGGACGGCGTCACCCACGAGATCAACGACGAGCTCTACACCACGGTCGACGACGCGCTGCGCACCGCAGAGGCGCTGGGCCTGGGCGACAAGGGCCGCTACCTGCTCGCCGCCTCCTTCGGCAATGTCCACGGCGTCTACAAGCCGGGCAACGTCGTGCTCCGCCCCGAGCTGCTGAAGGACCTGCAGGAGGGCGTGGGCGCCAAGTACGGCAAGGCCGCCCCGTTCGACTTCGTCTTCCACGGCGGCTCCGGCTCCACCCCGGAGGAGATCGCCACCGCGCTGGAGAACGGCGTGGTCAAGATGAACCTGGACACCGACACCCAGTACGCCTTCTCCCGCCCGGTCGCGGACCACATGTTCCGTAACTACGACGGTGTGCTGAAGGTCGACGGCGAGGTCGGCAACAAGAAGGCCTACGACCCGCGCAGCTGGGGCAAGCTGGCCGAGGCCGGGATGGCCCAGCGCGTCACCCAGGCCTGCGAGAACCTGCGCTCCACCGGCACCAAGATCAAGTAAGCGCGGCCGGCCGCATGGCCGGTCCCGCTGCGTACCGAGGCTCCGCATCCGCCGTGATGCGGGGCCTTCGGTGTGTCCGGACCCGGTGGTGCCCGCCGCGCGCCCGCCGCGCGCCCGGACCAGTGCCTGCCTGTGCCCGGACCCAGTGCCTGCCGTGCGCTCAGGGCGGGCGAGCGGGCGCGGATACGGGCATGCTCGCGGTATGAGCGAACCGAGTGCGCCCGGCGGGGTCCGGCTGGCCTCGGCACAGGGCCGGTGGGTGCTGGCGACGGCCGTGCTGGGGTCCGGCATGGCGATGCTCGACAGCACCGTCGTCAATGTCGCCCTGCCCAGGATCGGCAGGGACCTCAACACGGACCTGGCGGTCCTCCAGTGGACCGTCACCGCCTACATGCTCACCCTCTCCTCGCTGATCCTGCTGGGCGGCGCCCTCGGCGACCGCTTCGGCCGGCGCCGGGTGTTCGTGATCGGCGTGGTGTGGTTCGCCGCGGCCTCGCTGCTGTGCGGGCTCGCGCCGGGCGCCGGGGTGCTGGTCGCGGCCCGGGCCCTGCAGGGCGTCGGCGGGGCGCTGCTCACCCCCGGCTCGCTGGCCCTGATCCAGGCCGTCTTCCACCCCGATGACCGGGCGCGGGCGGTCGGCGCCTGGTCGGGGCTCGGCGGTGTGGCCGCGGCGGTCGGCCCGTTCATCGGCGGCTGGCTGGTGGACGGGGCGGGCTGGCGCTGGGTGTTCTTCCTGAACGTGCCGCTGGCGGCGGTGTGCGTACCGGTGGCGCTGCGGCACGTCCCCGAGACCCGGGAGCGGGACGCCCGCGAGCGCCGCGGCTTCGATGTGCCCGGCGCGGTGCTGGGGGCGCTGGCGCTGGCCGGGGTGACCTATGCGCTGATCGCCGCTCCGGGCGGGGGCGCGGGGCCCGGCGTGATCGTCCCGGCGGTGGCCGGGGTGCTGCTCGGGGTGCTCTTCGTCCATGTCGAGCGGCGGCGGAAGGATCCGATGCTGCCCCCGGCGATCTTCGGCATCCGGCTGTTCTCGGCTGTCAACGCCGTGACGGTGTGCGTCTACGCCGCGTTCGGCGGCTTCTTCTTCCTCGCGGTGCTCCAGCTCCAGGTCGTGGTGGGGTACTCGGCGCTGCAGGCCGGTACCGCGCTGCTGCCCACCACCGTGCTGATGCTGCTGCTGTCCGCCCGCTCGGGCCAGCTGGGGCAGCGCATCGGGCCGCGGATCCCGCTCACCGTCGGACCGCTGCTGTGCGCCGCGGGGATGCTGCTGATGACGCGGGTGGGCCGGGGCGCCTCGTACTTCGCCGACGTGCTGCCCGCGCTGGTGGTGCTGGGCGCGGGCATGGTGACGCTGGTCGCGCCGCTCACCTCGACCGTGCTGGCGTCGGTGGACGTGGACCGGGCGGGCCTGGCCAGCGGCATCAACAACGCGGCGGCGCGGGCCGCGAGCCTGATGGCGGTGGCCGCGCTGCCGCTGCTGGCGGGCATCGGCCCGGAGGCCTACCGCTCGGCGGAGGCGTTCGGCGCGGCCTTCCGGCGGGCCATGCCGTTGTGCGCGGGCATCCTGGTGATCGGCGCGCTGATCGCCGCGCTGACCGTACGCGCCAATGTGCTGCGCGCCGCGCCGGGTGCCGAGGAGCCCTGCCGGGCGGAGACGACCTACCACTGCGGGGTGAGCGCACCGCCGCTGGATCCGGGCGAGACCACGGTCCGGCGGGTCCAGCGGCTGCCGCGCGGCGGGGGACGGCCGGGCCGGCCGGCCGAGGGGGACACGCCCTAGGAGACCGGGCCAGGCCTCCGGGCCCGTAGCCGCCCAGGCCGCCGGCCACCCGTATCCGCCCCCGTCCCGCCGTACCCCCCAGGGGCAAGATCCCGGCCGCCGCCCGCCCCGCCCCGGCGACCAGGCAGACTGGGGAGCATGGCCATTCACGAGAACCTGCTCGGGGGACCGCCCCCGACCCATCTGCCCGACGACCCGGAACCCCGCGAACTGCTCGCCTCGGGCACGGCGCCGTCCGACGTCGCCGCGAAGTACCCGACCTCCTCCCTGGCCTGGGCCCAGCTCGCGGACGACGCCTTCGAGCAAGGCCGGGTCGTGGAGTCGTACGCCTACGCCCGCACCGGCTACCACCGCGGCCTGGACGCGCTGCGCCGGGCCGGCTGGAAGGGCCACGGCCCGGTGCCGTTCGAGCACGAGCCCAACCGCGGCTTCCTGCGGGCGCTGCACGCCCTCGCCCGCGCCGCCCAGGCGATCGGTGAGCAGGAGGAGTACGAGCGCTGCTCGACCTTCCTGCGGGACTCCTCGCCGACCGCGGCCGACACCCTCAGCTGAGGGGCTGCCTCCGGTTCTCCCCGCAGCAGGGCCGTCGCCCTCCCGCGGGGACCTGCCGGGCAAGATCAACGGGCCGGCCGCGTGATCGCGGTCGGCCCTTGCGCGGTCGCTGCCCAGCACGGATCATTTCCAGTGGGCCGGGTCATCCCGCGCCCGAGGGGACCGGGGCTCCCGAGCCGACGAGGAAGGGGCGGACCGCTACCCGGTAGTTCGCACCTGAGGAGTCCCTCATGTCGCAGCCGTCTCCCACCGACCCCGTGGACAGCGCCTCGACCGCACCGGCAACGGGCCTTGCACCGGCCGGCACCGCCGAGCCCGACCCGCCGTTCGCCCCGGATCTCAGCATCGGCAGCAGCGGGACGACCCCGTACGAGGACTACGTCCAGGCGGACGTCCTCACCCACCTGCAGCACCCGCTCTCCGACGACCCCGGCGAGATGGTCTTCCTGGTCACCACCCAGGTCATGGAGCTGTGGTTCACCGTCATCGTCCATGAGTGGAGCACCGCCGCCAAGGCGCTGCGCCGCGACGACCTGGCGGAGGCCGAGGAGGCGCTGCGCCGCTCCACCTACGAGCTGGAGGCGCTGAACGCCGCCTGGAAGCCGCTCGCCCGGCTGACCCCGGCGCAGTTCAACGCCTACCGCAGCGCGCTCGGCGAGGGGTCCGGCTTCCAGTCCGCCATGTACCGGCGGATGGAGTTCCTGCTCGGTGAGAAGTCCGCGTCGATGCTGGTGCCGCACCGCGGCGCCGCGCGGGAGCACGCCGAACTGGAGAAGGCCCTCCAGGAGCCGAGCCTGTGGGACGAGGTGCTGCGGCTGCTCGCCCGCCGCGGCCATGCCGTGCCCGAGGCCGTCCTCCGGCGGGACCCCGCGCTGCGCTACGAGGCCGACCCGGCCGTCGAGGCCGTCTGGGCCGGGATCTACGCCGGGCCGCAGGATTCCGACCTCGTCCGGCTCGGCGAGGCGCTGACCGATGTGGCCGAGCTGGTCTGGCGCTGGCGCAACGACCACCTGGTCGCGACCCGGCGAGCGATGGGAGCGAAGATGGGCACCGGTGGTTCCGCGGGGGTGGCCTGGCTGGAGAAGCGGGCACGCAAGAACGTCTTCCCGGAGCTGTGGACGGCGCGCAGCCATGTCTGAGACCCCGGAATTCCCCGACCACGCCGGCCTCCAGGAGCCGTCCGGCGCCCGCGAGCATGCCGCGCGCGCCGCGGAGCGGGACGCCGCCGATCCGCTCGCCGCGATCCGCGACCGCTTCGTCCTCGACGCCGCGCCCGATCACGCCTCCGGCGACGCCGCGGTCTACCTGGACGGCAACTCCCTCGGCGCGCTGCCCCGTACGGTGCCCGGCCGGATCGCCGATGTCATCGCCCGCGAGTGGGGCGAGCTGCGCATCCGGTCCTGGACCGAGTCCGGCTGGTGGACCGCGCCCGAGCGGGTCGGCGACAAGATCGCGCCGCTGATCGGAGCGGCACCGGGCCGGGTGGTGGTCGGCGACTCGACCAGCGTCAACCTCTTCAAGGCCGTGGTGGGCGGCGTCCGGATGGCCGGCAAGGGCTGCACGGAGATCCTCGTCGATGCCACGACCTTCCCCACCGACGGCTATATCGCCCGGTCAGCGGCCCGGATGACCGGCCTCGCGGTGCGCCCGGTCGAGCCCGCCCGGATCGCCGACGAGGTCACCGAGCGGACCGCGCTGGCGCTGGTCAACCACGTCGACTACCGCACGGGACGGCTCAACGACCTGCCCGGCATCACCCACGCGCTGCACTCCGCGGGCGCGCTCGCCGTCTGGGACCTGTGCCACAGCGCCGGTGCGCTGCCGGTCGGGCTCGATGCGCACCACGTCGACCTCGCCGTGGGCTGCACGTACAAGTACCTCAACGGCGGCCCGGGGGCGCCCGCCTACCTCTACATCCGCGAAAGCCTCCAGGAGCGGTTCGAATCGCCGCTGCCGGGCTGGAATTCGCACGGCGACCCGTTCGCCATGGACCCCGCGTACGTCCCCGCCGAGGGCATCACGCGCGGCCGGGTCGGCACCCCCGACATCCTGTCGCTGCTCGCGCTGGAGGCGGCGCTGGAGGTCTGGGACGGGGTGTCCATCGAGGCCGTACGCACCAAGAGCCTCGCCCTGACCGACTTCTTCCTGGAGTGCGTGAACGCCTACGTGCCGCCGGGCCGGGCCCGCTCCGTCACGCCGTACGACCACCGGCGGCGCGGCAGCCAGGTGTCGCTGGAGTGCTCCCACGCGGCGGAAGAGGTGATGGACGAGCTGATCCGGCGCGGGGTGGTCGGCGACTTCCGCCGGCCCGACGTGCTGCGCTTCGGCTTCACCCCGCTCTACACCTCGTTCGCGGACGCCGAGCGGGCGGCGTGGGTGCTCGGCGAGGTGCTGCGGGCGCTGCCCGAGGTCGAGTCCGGGGCGGCCGGGGCCGGCGGGTGAGCGCGGCGGACGAGGAGGCGGCGCTGCTGGGGCTGGCCCCGGTGGCGCCGGACCGGACGGTGGCGTACGGGCCGCATCCGGACCAGATCGTCGACCTGTACCTGCCGCGGGCGGCCGAGGACGCGCGGGCGGCCGAGGACGCGCGGGCGGCCGAGGGCGAGCGGCCGGACGAGGGCGAGCGGTGGGCCGACGGCGAGCGGAGGGCGGACGAGGCGAGGACGGCCGACGGGGCACCGGCGCCGGCGGCCGGGCCCCCGCTGGTCGTCCTCCTGCACGGCGGCTTCTGGCGCGCCGCCTACGACCGCCGCCATCTGTCGCCGCTCGCCGCCGCACTGGCCGCGCAGGGGCTGCCGGTCGCGCTCGCCGAGTACCGCAGGGTCGGTGCGGGCGGCGGGGCGCCGCAGACCTTCGACGATGTGACGGCGGGCCTCGCGGCGGCGGTGCGCGAACTGCCGGGGGGCGGGGATGTGGTGCTGGCCGGCCACTCCGCGGGCGGCCAGCTCGCGCTGCTCGCCGCCGCCCGCCCCGGCACCCGCGTCTCCCGTGTCCTCGCCGTCGCACCGGTCGCCGACCTCGCCCGCGCCCATGCGCTGGGCCTGAGCAACGGCGCGGTCGCCGAACTGCTCGGCGACGGGCCCGGCCTCGCGGACCGGATCGCCGCTGCCGACCCGGTGTGCCACCCGCCCGCCGGCGTCCCGGTCACGATCCTGCACGGCACCGACGACCCGGACGTCCCGCTCGACCTCTCCCGTCGCTACGCCGCACACAGCCCCGGCACCACGGACCTGCGCGAGCTGCCCGGCGTCGGTCACTACGGCCCCGTCACCCCCGGCAGCCCCAGCTGTCACACACTCTTCGCCCAACTGCGCCGGACCTGTAGTACTTGAGGCGGACCTCGGCAGATCCTCACTGGTGGGGACGCCCGGGGGCCCTTCGTTGCTTACCTTTGTCAGCGTGAACGACACCACCCAGACGCAGAGCCACCTGCGTTCCGAGGCCCGGATAGCCCACGGGGCCCTGCACCGGCTGCGCCAGGACCTGTTCGTCGGCGCCTTCGCCTTCCGTCCGATGCCGCCGCTGGAGGACGCCAAGGTGTCCCGGTGGCTGCCCTTCCTGCCGCAGCGGCTGCGGCACTGGGCGCGGTGGCTGCCGCACTCCCTCGTCGGCTTCTTCTCGGCGTGTGTCTTCCTGGCGAGCCTCGCCGACAGCGACGGGGGCGGCTCGCTGCGCGGCGTCCTGGTTACCGGCTTCAGCGCGCTGGTCGCCGCCGGGCCGTTGCTCACGCTCTTCCGCCCGGTGGGTGCCTACTGGCTGTCCGCGGGTGCCTTCGCCGTGTCGGCGGTCACCCACGCAGCCTTCGCGTCCCCGTTCGCCAGCGTCATCGGGGGGGCGGCCTTCGCCACCCACGTCGCCGTGATGGTCCTCGTGGTGCTGCGCACCCGGCCCCGGCTGGCCATCGAGATGTGGCTGGTCACCTTCGCCGTGGCGGCCGTGCTGACGGCGGCCCTCGGCGAGAACCCGGGCGATCTGCCGCCGACCGCGTTCTTCTGCGGTGTGGTGCTGGTCTCCGCCGCCGCGATCCGCGCCTGGCGGGAGGAGCGCCGGCAGGTCGTCGAGACGCTGACCGCCACCGCGGAGGAGCGCTCCCGGCGCACGCTCCTGGAGGAGCGCGCCCTCATCGCCCGTGAGCTGCACGATGTGGTCGCCCACCACATGTCCGTGATCGCCATCCAGGCCGAGGCGGCGCCCTACCGCGTCAAGGACACCCCGCCCGAGCTCGCCACGTCCTTCGCGACGATCCGGGAGAACGCCGTCGCCGCGCTCGCCGAGCTGCGCCGCATCCTCGGTGTGGTCCGCTCCGCCGACCCGGACGCCTTCGCCGAGAACGACCCGGAGGCCCCGCAGCCGACGCTCGCCAGCCTCGACGCGCTGCTCGCCAGCGTCCGCAGCGCCGGGCTGACCGTCGAGGCGGTCACCACCGGTGCGCCCCGGCCGCTGCCGCAGGGCGTGGAGCTGTCCGCGTACCGGATCGTGCAGGAGGGGCTGAGCAATGCGCTGCGGCACTCGCCGGGCGCCGAGGCCCGGGTGGAGATCTCCTATGTGCTGGGCGGGCTGGGCGTACGGATCGTCAACGGTCCGCCGAGCCGCCTGGCCAAGCCCTCGCCGGGCGCGGGCCACGGGGTGCTCGGCATGCGGGAGCGGGTACAGATGCTGGGCGGCGAGATGACGGCCGATCACACCGAGGACGGCGGCTTCGAGGTCGCGGCGTTCCTCCCGGTGGTGCGCACGGCGGGCGAGAACACGGTGGGGGGCAAGGCATGATCCGGGTACTGATCGTCGATGACCAGGTGATGGTCCGTGAGGGCTTCTCCGTCCTGCTCAACGCCATGCCGGACATCGAGGTCGTCGGGGAGGCGGTGGACGGCCGGCAGGCGGTGCACAAGGTCGCGGTCCTCAAGCCCGATGTCGTCCTGATGGACATCCGGATGCCGGAGATGAACGGTCTGGAGGCGACCCGCGAGATCGTGGCCGCCGACGCGGACGCCAAGGTCCTGGTGCTGACCACCTTCGACCTGGACGAGTACGTCTACCAGGCGCTGCGCTCCGGGGCCAGCGGCTTCCTGCTCAAGGACGCCTCGGCCGGCCAGCTCGCCGACGGCGTCCGCATCGTCGCCTCCGGCGAGGCGCTGCTCGCCCCCACCGTCACCAAGCGCCTGATCTCGGAGTTCTCGCGTCTCGGCACCCCGCGCGCGCCGGCTCAGGAGCGCATCGCCGATCTCACGGAGCGCGAGACCGAGGTCCTGGTGCTGGTGGCCCAGGGCCTGTCGAACGGCGAGATCGCCGAGCACCTCGTCGTGGCCGAATCGACGGTGAAGACGCATGTCAGCCGGATATTGGTGAAGCTGGGGCTGCGCGACCGCACCCAGGCGGCGGTGTTCGCGTACGAGGCGCGGCTGGTGACACCGGGGGGCTGAGGGCGCGCCGCGGCGTGTGGCGGGGCGCACGGCGCGGGCCGCCGGCGGGCGGTGCCCGGCCGGCGGCCCGTCAGCTCACGCCCTACGGCTGCGGGACCTCCCGCACCAGCCTCGACGTCCAGGGACACCAGACCAGGCCGGGCAGGAACGGCCCGCCGGCCTCGTCCAGATGCTCTTCGACATAGGGCGTGGTGGCGTCGCAGACCTCGACGGCGAAGTCGAAGAAGTCGATGGTCTCCGGACGGAGGTGGAAGCTCCAGCGCCAGTTGTACGGGGCGGGGCGCTTCTCGATCCTGCCGATGACATGCGGCTCCGAGTGGGACACACCGCTCAGCAGGTCCCGGGCGTGCTGGATCTTGCGGGGGTCGGTGAGCTTGATGACGAATTCCTCGCGGGTGACGTCCGTCATCACGAAGTAGGCCGCCGAGGCGTCCCCGGTGCGGTGTGCGGCGTCGCTCGCCTGCTTGCCCTGGGCGGGCCCGGCCGCCGCGACGGCGAGCAGTGCTGCCGCCGCCAGCATGCCGATCTTGGTGGTGATGCGTGGCATGAACCCCTCCGGTGCCGCGGGCCGTGGTCACGGCCGTGCATGCGGAAAGTAACCGGGGCGTCACACATTGCTCCAGAGTTACTACGGGTTAACGCGCGGGCAGGTGAAATCGCAGGGAGTGACTGGCCGTCGGGGGATTTCTGTGCTCTGTCCACACCCTGTGGACAGAGTGCGCGATCGCGGGGCGCTCACTCACCCCGGGGCAGCTGGAGCCGCCAGGCCCCCGGCTGCAGGGTCCAGGTACGGGTCCTGACCGGCCCGCCGACCACCGCATCCGCCCGGTAGTGGAAGTCCGCGCCGGACACCGTCACCGCCCGCGCCCGGGCCCGTACCGGCCGGCCCCCGCCCGGCCAGTGCACCACCACCTCGGCCAGCGCGTCCCGGTCCCCGGGCCGGAGCCCGTCCGCTCCCGCCCGTCCGCCGGGCACCACCGACACCCCGCGCACCGGCCGGTCCAGATCCGCCAGCAGCACCCCGTCCGCCTCGATCCGCAGCCGCTGCCCCGGCACCCGTGCGCGCCGCCCGCCCAGCCCGGCGGCCGGCGCGGCCAGCAGCGACAGCGCCGTACGGGCGGTCCGCGCGGCCGGCTGCCACCACGGCCGGTGCCCGTCGAGCCCGCCCGCCGGGCCGTCCGGCGCCTCCACGGCCTCCCGGGCCTCCCGCGGATCCGCCGGGGCCACCGCGGGGGCCGCGGCCGGCACATACACCCCGCCACCCTGCCGGGCCGCCGCGCTCGGGCAGGGGATCCGCAGCCCGCCGAGCACGATGCCGTCACTGTCGTCCGTGAGCAGGTCCCGCGGGCGCTCCCCGCCGTCCAGGACGGCGCGGGCGGCGGCCACCGTGTCCGTGGGGATGCCCAGCGCGCGGCTCAGCGCCACGGCGGCCGGAGCGCCCACCGGGACCATCGACAGCGGCACCGCGGCCAGCTCGCGTTCCTTGTGCAGCAGGCTCACCACGCGCAGCAGCGCCCGGTCGTCACCGATCACCACCGGCCGCCGGTGGCCGCGCCGGGCCAGGACCCGGGCGAATTCCTCCGGCCCGTCCGGAAGACAGATTTTCGCTCCCGCGCCCGCACACAGGACATCCTTCGCGATCCGCACGGACTCGCCGTCCGTACTGCGGGCGAGCGGGTCGATGACCACGAGCAGGGGGTGCCCCCGGACGGAGTCCACGGGAAAGTGCCCAGAAGGCTGCGCCGACACCTCGGTCCTTCCTCAGGTAGCATCTCGGTGCAAGAGCCCCTTGCGCTATTGCGCCAGGGGCTTCGTCTATTCCGGGGCACCGGTCCGATGTCTCCAGCGATGACGTGCGCGTGAACACGCAACGCCACGCCATCCACGCACGTTGGACATGCCCCGCCCGGAAGGGGTGTACGCCTGTGCCCGCACTTGTGCTGCTCGGTGCTCAGTGGGGTGATGAGGGCAAGGGAAAGGCCACCGACCTGCTCGGTGGGTCCGTTGACTATGTGGTGCGCTACCAGGGCGGCAACAACGCCGGCCACACGGTCGTCGTCGGCGACCAGAAGTACGCGCTGCACCTTCTCCCTTCCGGAATCCTCTCGCCGGGGTGCACCCCGGTCATCGGCAACGGTGTCGTGGTCGACCCGGCGGTCCTGCTCTCCGAGCTGAGCGGACTCAACGAGCGCGGCGTCGACACGTCCAAGCTGCTGCTCAGCGGTAACGCGCACCTGATCACGCCGTACAACATCACCGTCGACAAGGTGACGGAACGGTTCCTCGGCAAGCGGAAGATCGGCACCACCGGGCGCGGCATCGGCCCGACCTACGCCGACAAGATCAACCGCGTGGGCATCCGGGTGCAGGACCTCTACGACGAGTCGATCCTCATGCAGAAGGTCGAGGCGGCCCTGGAGGTCAAGAACCAGCTCCTGTCCAAGCTCTACAACCGCCGCGCCATCGAGGCCGACCAGGTCGTCGAGGAGCTGCTGGGCTACGCCGACCAGATCAAGGGCTATGTCGCCGACACCACCCTGATCCTCAACAAGGCGCTCGACGACGACAAGGTGGTCCTCTTCGAGGGCGGCCAGGGCACGCTGCTGGACATCGACCACGGCACGTACCCCTTCGTCACGTCCTCGAACCCGACCGCGGGCGGCGCCTGCACGGGCGCCGGCGTCGGCCCCACGAAGATCAACCGCGTCATCGGCATCCTCAAGGCCTATACGACGCGCGTCGGCGCCGGTCCGTTCCCGACCGAGCTGTTCGACGAGGACGGCGAGGCGCTGCGCCGGATCGGCGGCGAGCGCGGGGTCACCACCGGCCGCGACCGCCGCTGCGGCTGGTTCGACGCGGTCATCGCCCGCTACGCCACCCGCGTCAACGGCCTGACCGACTTCTTCCTCACCAAGCTCGACGTGCTCACCGGCTGGGAGCAGATCCCGGTCTGCGTGGCCTACGAGATCGACGGCAAGCGCGTCGAGGAGCTGCCCTACAGCCAGTCCGACTTCCACCACGCGAAGCCGGTCTACGAGACGCTGCCGGGCTGGTCCGAGGACATCACCAAGGCGAAGTCCTTCGCCGACCTGCCGAAGAACGCCCAGGCCTACGTCAAGGCCCTGGAGGAGATGTCCGGCGCCCCGATCTCCGCGATCGGCGTCGGCCCCGGCCGGGACGAGACGATCGAGATCAACTCGTTCCTGTCCTAGCCACGCCCCGCGGGGCCCCGGAGGCCCCGTAGCGCACCGGCAGCCGCGCACCTACTCCGCCCTGGAGTAGGTGCGCGGCTGTTTGTCGTGGCCCAGGAGCTCGCGGTGCAGGGTGCCGTCGCGGTTCAGGCGGAGGACGGAGCTGCTGCCCGGTGCGCAGCCGGGGGCGGGCCGGTCGACGACGGACGGACCGACGGTCAGGGTGCCGCCCTCCGCCGCGAACAGGTCGGCATGCGCCGTGCAGCGGCCGCCGCGGCCCATGACGACGGTGGTGAGGACCCTGCTGCCCGCCGGGGCCCGTGTGAGGGTGAGGCGCTGGGTGCCGAAGCCGTCGGCGTTCGGCCGCTGCCAGGTGCCGAGGTAGCGGGGCGGGACGGCGGATTCGGCCGGGCCGGTGCGGTGCAGGGTCGCGGTCCGGCCGGCCGCCGACCAGGCCAGGGTGCCGGCGCGGCCCGCCGTGAGGGTGTGCTCGCCGAGCGCGGCGCAGCGGCCGGCGGGGGCGGACCGGACGACCGTGGTGTCCAGCCGGAGCGCCGGGTGCCCGTCGTGCGCCGTGACGGACACCAGCTTGCCGTCGCTGCGGCATTCGTAGGTCGCGCCGAGGCTGGTGCTGTTGGCGACCACCTCGCCGGCCGTGCCGTTGGTGATCACGAACCGCCGCTGCTGCCCGGTGGGCTCCCCGTCCCGCAGCACCGGGCCCGTCCAGGTGCCGACGAAGCGGGCCGGGATGTCGGACGCGCTCCGGCCGGCGCTCGCGCCGCCGCTCAGCAGCGGGACCGCGACGGCGGTGGCGGCGGCCGCGGCGACGGCGCCGGCGGTGGCGAGGAGGAGGGGACGCCTGCGGGAGCGGCGGCGGGGCGCCGGTGCCAAGGTCCCGTCCGGGGGCGCCGGTGGAGTGGGCTCGTCCGGGGGCGGCGGTGCGGGAGCGGGGGAGGGGCGGGTGGACGTGAGCGTCGGCGGCTGGCCCCCGGGCGGGGTGTCGGTGTCCAGGAGGCGTACGGCGTGCGCTCCCAGGCGCGCGATCAGCTCCGCCGGCAGCCAGGGGGCGGCCGACGGGCCGCCGGGCACCGGCCCGGTCCGTTCGGCGATCTCCTCGGGGGCCGGCCGGGCCGCCGGGTCCTTGGCCAGGCAGTCCTGGAGCAGACCGCGGATGCCGTCCGGCGCGCCCGCCAGCTCGGGGTCCTCCTGCGCGATCTTGAACATCACGGCATGGACGCCCGAGGAGAGACTGCCGAACGGCTGCTGCCCGGTCGCCGCGTACGCCAGCACCGACCCCACACAGAAGACATCGCTGGCCGGGCCGGCGCGCTGCCCCCGTACCTGCTCGGGCGACATGAAGCTGGGCGAGCCGAGCACCGTGCCGGTGCGGGTCCGGGTCCGGTCGCCGACCGCGTCCAGGGCGCGGGCGATACCGAAGTCGATGACCCGCGGCCCGTCGATGGTCAGCAGCACGTTGGACGGTTTGAGGTCGCGGTGCACCAGGCCGCAGCCGTGGATGTCGCGCAGTGCGCAGGCCAGTCCGTACGCCAACTGCCGCAGCGAATGCTCCGGCAGCGGGCCGTAGCTCCCGGGGCGGCCGTACGAGCCGCCGACGACCTCGCTCAGGGTCGGGCCCGCGATATAGCCGGTGGCGACCCAGGGGACCGCGGCTTCGGTGTCCGCGTCCAGCACCGGCGCGGTCCACCGCCCGCCGACCCGCCGCGCGGCCGCGACCTCGGCCCGGAAGCGGTCCCGGAACTCCTCCTCCACGGCGAGTTCGGCCTTCACCAGCTTCACGGCGACGGTCCTGCCGCCCTCGGAACGGGCGAGGTAGACCCGCCCCATCCCGCCGCTGCCGAGACGGCTGACCAGCCGGTAGTCCCCGATCCACTGCGGATCGTCGGCCGTCAGCCCCCGCAGGCCGTCCATCCGGGTGCCCTCCCCCGTTCGTGGTGTGCCTGAGGCGCGTTCCGGCAGCAGGCGTGCTCCGAGCGTAGGCGGCCGGGGGTCGCGCCAGGGGCGGGGGATCGTCACGACGGGGGAACAATCGGTGCCCGGACGGGAGCGAGGGGCGTGACGGGGCGCGGGAAGGGGAGCGCGGCCGGGCGCCTCCCACGGGCCGTCAGCTCCTACGGGCCGTCAGCTCCTACGGGCCGTCAGCTCCTCTTGTCGGACGGCAGCTTGCGGTACGTCAGCGCCTTCCCGTCGTCGGAGGTGCGGCGCAGCTTGCCGTCCACCATGTCCAGCGTGCTCGCCGAGCCCGGGGAGCAGCCGTCCGGCCCGGAGACGACGGTGGAGGGGCCGAGGCGGACCGGCGGCCCCGCATGGGCCAGGGCGGCGGCGAACTCACAGCGGTAGTCCGCCCCGGTCGCCGTCATCGTCAGCACGATGTCACCGGGCTTGCCCTGGGTGAGGGTGAAGCGCCGGATCTCGTCGTGGGCGTCGCCCAGCCTCGCCTCCCATGTGCCCAGGTAGTTGGCGGGGAGCCTGCCCTTCGCGGACTCCGCCGTCCTCCGGGCGCCGGTGCCGCCCGCGTCGCCGTCCTCCGCGCGCAGGCCGCTGCCGTCCGTGCTCATCAGGGCGTACGCGGCGACCGCACCGGCGCCGGCGAGCACCAGCGCGGCCGCGGTGACCAGGGCGGCACCGGCACCGCGGCGGCGCGACGGCTTACCGGCCGGTACGGGGGCCGACGCCGCGTCAGGGTGCGGTGCGGTGGCGGCGGGTGAGTACGCCGCCGGGCCCCGGGACGGCGGTGGCGGCGTGGCCCGGGCGCGGCCCGGTGCGGAGGGGGTGGGCACGACGGCGGTGGGCGGCTCTCCGTCCCGGGCGGGGTCCCGGTTCTGCGGGTTCTCCGCCGCCAGCAGTTCCACGGCGTGCCGCCCCAGCCGGGCGGTCAACGCCGCCGGCAGCCACGGCTCGTCGTCCGCACCCGGCCGGCCCCCGCCATCGCTGCCGCCCTCCGCCTGCGCCACCAACTGGGCGGGCGTGGGCCGCTGTGCGGGGTCCTTGGCGAGCGCGCCGGCGATCAGCCCGCGCAGTCCCTCGGGCACCGCGGAGAGGTCGGGCTCCTCCTGGGCGATGCGGAACATCACCGCGTGCGCGACGCTGTCGGCCGTCCCGAACGGCTGCCGCCCGGTCACCGCGTACGCCAGCACGGCACCGAGGCTGAAGACGTCGCAGGCCGGGGTCAGCGGCGCGCCGCGCACCTGCTCCGGCGACATGAAGCCCGGCGAGCCGATCGCCCCGCCGGTGTGCGTCACGCCGTGGCCGGACACCGCCTCCAGGGCCCGCGCGATGCCGAAGTCGATGACCCGCGGCCCGTCGATGGTGAGCAGCACGTTGGACGGCTTGAGGTCGCGGTGGATGATTCCGGCGGCGTGGATCGACCCCAGCGCGCGGGCCAGCCCGGCGGCCAGGATCCGTACCGTCCGCTCGGGCAGCGGGGTGCCGCTGCCGCCGACGACCTGCTGCAGGGAAGGCCCTGCGATATAGCCCGTGGCGAGCCAGGGGGTCTCGGCCTCGGTGTCCGCGTCCAGTACGGGCGCGGTCCACTCCCCGGCGACCTGCTGGGCCGCCCGCACCTCCCGCCGGAAGCGCGCCCGGAACTCCTCCTCACCGGCCAGTTCCGCCCGCACCAGCTTGACCGCGACCGTACGGCCGCGGTCCGAACGGGCCAGGAACACCCGCCCCATGCCGCCCTCGCCGAGCCGCCCGAGCAGGCGGTAGTCCCCGATCCGCGACGGATCCTGGGCATCCAGCGGCATCAGCCCCGCCGGCCCGTCCGGGCGCCCCAGCAGCCGCTGCCAGCCCGGTCGCCCCGCTTGTCCTGGCCGTTCCACGATCTTCCGCCCCTTCCCCCCGAATCCGCCCCCCCCCGGGCGAGTGGGCGGGCCGCCTGTGCTGCCCGCGCCGCCTCCTCCGCGTGAGGATACCGAGCGCCCCTCGGCCCCCGGCAGGCCGCGGGCCCGTCATGCCTCCGCAGCCGGCGGCGCCCCCGGCCAACTCGTCCCGCGCCGCGGAGCGTTCGGCAGCACCGCCATGAACCGCCCGCCCGTGGCCGGGATACGACGTTCCCGGATGTCTGTTTCCGCGTCCCGGAACTTTCCCGGAACTTTCCGGAGACGAGGATCGTCGTACGCGTACCTCGACGACCACCGCGACCCCGGACCGCCCTCGGCTCCGCCCGCGACACCACGCCCCCGGCCGGACAACGGAACCGCAACGGAACCACGACGGCACCACGACGAACAGCGCACCCCCCGGCCACGCACACCCTTCTCCCGTCCTTCAACCGCCAAGGAGACCGTGTGATTCCCGCCGTACGCGCCCTCGCCCGTGCCGCCATGTCCGCACGCCCGGTGCCGCTCGCCGACGTCCAGGCGCGGGCCGAACTCCTCGCCCGTTTCGACCGCCGCTACCTCGTCCCGGTCGAGGTCTTCGCCGCCTTCGCGGCCGAACTCACCGACCACCGCAGGCCGGGCGGCCCGTTCGCGGCGCTGTGCATCAACGGGCGCCGCTGGTTCCGCTACCGCTCCCTCCACTACGACACTCCTGACCTGCGTTCCTTCCACGACCACCGGCAGGGTCTGCCACTGCGCTACACGATCCGCGAGCGGCACTACGAGGACATCGGGGAGCGGCAGTTCGAGGTCAAGCTCACGGGACGGCGCGGCGAGACGGTCAAGCACCGGCGGCCGCTGCTGCCGGGCGACCCGGCCCTCGGCGCGGCCCCGCGCGGCTTCCTCACCGCCGTACTGGACCGCGCCTACGGCCTCCCGGCCCCCACCGACCTCGACGGCGCACTGGAGACCGACTACACCCGCGCCACCTTCGTCGCGGACGGCCGGCGCATCACCTGTGACGCCGCGCTGCGCTGCCGGGACCTGCAGTCGGGCCGCACGGTACGCGCCGACGGCGGACTGGTCCTCGTCGAGATCCGGACCGCCGGCCGGCTGACCGGCGCGGACCGGCTGACCGACGCGGACCGGCTGCTGCACGGCCACGGCGTCCGGGCCGCCGCCTTCACCCGCTACTGCGGCGGACTGTCGGCCCTGCGCCCGGACCTGGCCGCCGACCACTGGCGCCAGGCGGTACGGACGGCCTTTCCCACGGCCGCCTGACCACCCGGTGCGGTGCCACGGGCCGGTGCGGTGCCACGGGCCACGGCAGCCGGCGCCCGGCGGCCGGCGGCCCACGATTCTGGACAGAATGTCCGCGCGTCGTGGGTGGAGTCACACACAGTGTCGGTACCGCCCGGCGGACCGTGATCCCTACGCTGAGGGCGTTCGCCGCGACCGTTCCACGGCGGACCCGAGCGACCCGATCCGAGGTACTGACCGTGACCACGACGCCCTCCTCCGCCGCTGCCGACCCCACTGCCGGTGCGGCTATCAAGGCCGCCGACCGCGCGCACGTCTTCCACTCCTGGTCCGCGCAGGGCCTGATCGACCCGCTGCCGATCGCCGGCGCCGAGGGCGCGTACTTCTGGGACCACGACGGCAACCGCTACCTCGACTTCTCCTCGCAGCTGGTCAACACCAACATCGGCCACCAGCACCCCAAGGTCGTCGCGGCGATCCAGGAGCAGGCCGCCAAGCTGTGCACCATCGCGCCCGGATTCGCCGTGGACGTACGGTCCGAGGCCGCCCGGCTGGTCGCCGAGCGCACCCCCGGCGACCTCGACAAGATCTTCTTCACCAACGGCGGCGCGGAGGCCGTGGAGAACGCGGTCCGCATGGCCCGCCTGCACACCGGCCGCGCCAAGGTGCTCTCCGCCTACCGCTCGTACCACGGCGCCACCGCCACCGCGATCAACCTGACCGGCGACCCCCGCCGCTGGCCCTCCGACACCGCCTCTGCCGGTGTCATCCACTTCTGGGGCCCGTTCCTCTACCGCTCGGCCTTCCACGCCGAGAACGAGGCACAGGAGTGCGAGCGCGCCCTCGCGCACCTGGAGCAGACCATCGCCTTCGAGGGCCCGCAGTCGATCGCGGCGATCATCCTGGAGACCGTCCCCGGCACCGCCGGGATCATGGTCCCGCCGGCCGGCTACCTCGCCGGGGTCCGGGAGATCTGCGACCGCCACGGCATCGTCTTCATCCTCGACGAGGTGATGGCGGGCTTCGGCCGTACGGGCAAGTGGTTCGCCGCCGACCACTTCGGCGTCACCCCCGACCTGCTGACCTTCGCCAAGGGCGTCAACTCCGGCTACGTCCCGCTGGGCGGCGTCGCGATCAGCGCCGAGATCGCCGCGACCTTCGACCAGCGCCCCTACCCGGGCGGTCTGACCTACTCGGGACACCCGCTGGCCTGCGCCTCCGCCGTCGCCACCATGAACGCGATGGCCGAGGAGCGGATCGTGGAGAACGCCGCCGAGATCGGCGAGAAGGTCCTCGGCCCCGCGCTGCGCGAGATCGCCGCGCGGCACCCGTCCGTCGGTGAGGTCCGCGGTATGGGCGTCTTCTGGGCCCTGGACCTGGTCAAGAACAAGGAGACCCGCGAGCCGCTGGTCCCGTACAACGCCGCCGGCGCCGCCAACGCCCCGATGGCCGAATTCGCCGCGGCCTGCAAGCGCGGCGGCCTGTGGCCGTTCGTGAACATGAACCGGACGCATGTCGTCCCGGCCTGCACCATCACCGAGGCCGAGGCCAAGGAGGGCCTGGCCGCCCTCGACGAGGCCCTGACGGCGGCCGACGCCCACACCGTCTGAGCCCCGGGGACGACGCCACCGGGGGCGGAACCGCAGGTCACGGACGTGTCGTCCGGCGGACCGACGGTAACCTCGGGCGGCATCGCGGTACGGCCCTCGCCTATCGTGGGCGGGGGCCGCTCCCACCTGCGCGGTCAGGGACGTCGAAGGAGACGCACACGATGGCCGCCGCCGGAGACAGCTCAGTCATACGACGCAGCACCCTGCGCCAGCAGATCGCCGACGCGCTGCGCGACGAGGTCCTGGCCGGCCGGCTGCCGTCCGGGCACCCCTTCACCGTCAAGGAGATCGCCGAGCAGTACGGCGTCTCCGCCACCCCCGTGCGCGAGGCGCTGCTCGACCTCTGCGCCCAGGGCCTGCTCGACGTCGAACAGCACCGCGGCTTCAAGGTCCACGCCTTCACCGCCGACGACTTCCGCGCCATGGTCGAGGCCCGCACCCTGATCATCGAGGGCATCTTCCGCAGCGGCGCCGACCGGGCCCTGCGGAACACCCCCGCCGAGGTGCTGATCTCCATCCGGCGCCGCGCCGACGAGGCCGAACGGGCCGCGCGGGGCGGCGACCTGGACGTCCTGATCGGCTACGACCTGCGGTTCTGGCGCGAGCTGAGCAGCATCGTGAACAACGTCTACATCAGCGACTTCCTGGACCGGATCCGCGTCCAGACCTGGATGTTCGCGGTGCCGCTGCTGCGTCGCGAGGGCGACCTCAAGGGGCATCTGTGGCAGGGCCACAGCGCGCTGGCCGACGCCCTGCTCCAGCACGACCTGCCCGCGGCCCAGCGGCTGATCGCCGAGTACAACGAGCACTCCCTCACTCTCGTCGGAACGCGCGGGTAGCACTACGCTGTCCCGACCATCGGCCGTAATGGGCCGTACCCGTAGCTGTACGTGCGCCGGTGTCCCCGTCCCCGACCGGAAGCGAGCCCACACTCGTGGCATGTGACCTGTGGCTGGTACCCCTCGTCGATGTGCTGTGCCACAGCCCCGACAATCCGTTCTCCGAAGAGATCGCCGCCTACGACAAGGCCCTGACGGAAGCGGGTCTGCCACCGGTCCCGGTCTTCAGCTATATGCCCGGCCTGTCCGGTGACGTCGCCCCGGTCGCGGGTTTCGACTACGACGCCCTGCACTTCCTGCGCCGCGCCTACCTGCTGCGACTGTGCAACCTGGAGGTGACCCCGGTCGACGAACTGGGCGGTGACTACGAGCAGTTGCTGGAGATGTTCGAGACCACCGCGCAGCAGTCCCATCTCGTGTGGCACTACGACCACGCCGGCGCCTACGTCCCGGTCGACTTCCCGCACCCGCTCGCCAACGACGAACTGCTGGAGGGCGGCGGCCCGCTGGGCTCCTCGCACGGTCTGCTGCGCGACCTCGAACTCGTTGCGCCATCCCTCGGCATCGATCCGGCCAATCCGCCGGCCGCCCCCGCCCCGCCGGCCGGCCCCACCTCCCTGGAGGAGCGGGCGGGCGCGGTCCCCCTGGACGACAGCCCGTTCGCCCGGGAACGGCACGTATGGCTCGGCCTGCACGCAGCCGCCACCCGAAGCCTGGGCCAAGGCTCCATGATCGTCTTCAGCTGACCCCACCCCACCCGCACGGCATCCACGAACCGTCCCGACCCACCACCTCATTCCCACCCACCCACGGGAGGGGACGGGCCGGAGGGGCAGGGGTGTGGGGCTTTGCTTCCGAAGGCTCCGAGAAAGAGCAAAGGCGGAGCGCAGCGGAGCGTAAAGCGAAGCAGTCCACACACCAGGCCCCGGAGGCCCGTCCCCGCACCCACAGCCCCGCGCAGCGGACCCGCCCGCCGCCAGGCGCAATGGCGGCACCCCCACGGCGGGACAGCCGACAACGTGGGAAGCAATCCAAGCGCGCTCAGCGCGCGTCCGGCGGCCGCTGCCGCGGCATATTCGGCCGCACCCGCTCCGGCACCGCGAACCGCCCCGGCGCCCCCGGCTCCTCCCGACGCGCGTCCACGGCGGCGAAGCCGCCCCCGCGCGCCGCGGCGAACCGCAGCGCATCGGCCCGGAAGTCCGCCATCCAGTCGGCCGTCTCGGCCCGTACCAGCTCCCCGAGGTCTTCGTTGAACCGCCGCAGCACGCCCAGACAGCGCTCGGCCGCCTCACCCGCCGTGCCCTCGGCCGGCCCCAGCACTTCGCGCACCCCCTCCACCGCCCAGTCGAACTGCAGCGCCTCCAGCCGCCGGCCAATCGCCTGGGCGGTCGCCAGGTCCCGCATCCAGCCGGCGGTCAGCCCGAAATACCGGTCGCAGCCCACACACACCGCAGCCAGCAGCAGCGACAGAGCGCCCCAGGGGGCCCCGCCCGGCCAGATCCCGGCCAGATCCAGCAGCGGGAGCACCCCGCCCGCCGTCACTCCGGCCGCGGCCCCCGCCCGCAGCACCCGCGCGCCGCGGCGCTTGGCCCGCCGGCCGCGCAGATACCAGTCGGCGCTGCGCAGCGCGCCCTCCTCGCACCAGAGATAGAGCGCGTCCAGGCGGTCGGCCGGCTCCCCCCAGTCGCCGAGCGGGAACGCCCGGCCCGCAAGATCCCTCCGGCCGCGGCCCCGGCTGCCGCTCTCCCGGGTGGGGCTGCCGCCCTCCCGAGGGGGCCCCTCGGGCTGCATCTCCGGATGACTCACCCGTGCACTCCCTCTCTGTCTCCACAGCCTCTGTAGCTCTCCACGGACACGTCCGGTGCGTGACGTACACGCGCGGTGCCCGCAGGACGTCCACGCGCGGCGCATCCGTGGCATGGCGGCGCATCCGTGATACCTACGCGCGGTGCCTGCGTGACATACGAGACAGCCGTTGCGCCCGGCCCGGCCCCCTTCCTACCGCCGAACGGCTGGCGTCGGCTCCACGATCACGCTCTTTCCGCCCGGAAGTGGTGCGTGATCGGATATAAGGCGGCCGACCGCCTCACCCGAAAGAGTTGCCACCGCGACGACGCACGGTTTCCGGCCGCCCCGGGCCGGTGCGCCTGTCCGGGCCCGGCCGACGTCGGGGCGGCGGGCGCTCTCGTCTAGGCTGCCACCGTGAAGGTCCTCGTCATCGGCGGCGGCGCCCGCGAACACGCCCTGTGCCGCTCTCTGTCCCTCGACCCCGACGTCACCGCGCTGCACTGCGCTCCCGGCAACGCCGGTATCGCCGAGGTGGCCGAATTGCACGGGGTCAACGCCCTCGACGGCGCGGCCGTCGCCGAACTCGCCGCCGGTCTGCAGGCCGACCTGGTCATCGTCGGCCCCGAGGCCCCCTTGGTGGCGGGCGTCGCCGACGCCGTGCGCGAGCGCGGCATCCCGGTCTTCGGCCCCTCGGCCCAGGCCGCCGAGCTGGAGGGCTCCAAGGCCTTCGCCAAGGACGTGATGGCCGCCGCGGCCGTCCCCACCGCCCGCAGCTATGTGTGCACCACCCGCGAAGAGATCGACGAGGCCCTGGACGCCTTCGGCGCCCCGTACGTCGTCAAGGACGACGGCCTGGCCGCGGGCAAGGGCGTCGTGGTCACCGACGACGTCGAGGCGGCCCGCGCGCACGCCCTGGCCTGCGACCGCGTGGTCATCGAGGAGTTCCTGGACGGCCCCGAGGTCTCGCTCTTCGCGGTCACCGACGGCGTCACCGTCGTCCCGCTGCAGCCCGCCCAGGACTTCAAGCGCGCCTACGACGGGGACCAGGGTCCCAACACCGGCGGCATGGGTGCGTACAGCCCGCTGCCCTGGGCCGACCCCAAGCTGGTCGACGAGGTCATGGCCACCGTCCTGCAGCCCACCGTCGACGAGCTGCGCCGCCGCGGCACCCCGTTCTCCGGGCTGCTCTACGCGGGCCTGGCGATCACCTCCCGCGGGGTGCGGGTGATCGAGTTCAACGCGCGCTTCGGCGACCCGGAGACCCAGGTCGTCCTCGCCCGCCTCAAGACCCCGCTCGCCGGTCTGCTGCACGCCGCGGCCACCGGCACCCTCGCCACCCTCCCGCCGCTGCGCTGGAGCGACGGCGCGGCGGTCACCGTCGTCATCGCCTCCCACAACTACCCGGACACCCCGCGCACCGGCGACCCGATCGACGGCCTCGCCGACGTCGCGGAGCAGGACGGCCCCAAGGCGTACGTCCTGCACGCCGGCACCAAGCGGGACGAGAGCGGCGCGGTGCTCAGCGCGGGCGGCCGGGTGCTGTCCGTCACCGCCACCGGCGCCGACCTCACCGCCGCCCGGCAGCGCGCCTACCGCGCCGTCGGCCGGATCTCCCTCGACGGCTCGCAGCACCGCACGGACATCGCCGCCAAGGTCGCGGACGCGGGGGCAGCGGGCGTCTAGGACGCGTTCGTCCCTGGCCCGCCGGGCCGGACGGGGAGCACGCAGGCCGCACGGACGCGCCCGTCGCGGGCGGCGCGACCGCCGCGTCCGGTCCCGTCTTCGGTGGCCTCTTGGGTGACATCTCTCCTGGGGCATATGCCACATACCGTGACATATGCCCCAGTGCTCTTGCTGGAGCCGGGCCGAAGCGTCCACGGCCCATATCCGCCGGGCACGGGTTCCCGGCTTTGCCCAAAGCCATTCCATCGAGTGACCGCACCAGGTATACGGCTGACGAGGCCCACACCCCCAACTAGGGTGCGGCGCAAGCGTCCTGTGGTCACCGGGCCGGAATCCGGCACGGCTGCCCCGGCGGCGTCCGGCAAGTGGCTCACCGGCATTGCGATGCCAGTGGCCGGTGCCACAGTGGTGGTGGAGTGCCCTCGCTCCACTCACCGCGCAATTCTCGTACGTCCGTCCCGTGTTCTCTCCGTCCGGCTCCATCAGGACAGCAGGGGGTGTACAGGCTCGTGGCAAGTCCGGAAACAGGCGTCCTGGCGGCGCGTGCCCGCGCCCTTGCCGTGCTGCGGATCCGCAGCACGGCGCTGGCCGTCGCGCTGCTGCCGGCGGCCGTGGCCGTGGTGCTGTTCACCGGCCGGGCGACCGGCCACCTCGGCGCGGGCGCCGGCTGGGAGCTGGCCCGCTGGATCGCCGGCGGTCTCGCGGTGCTCAGCCTGCTCCTGGCGGCGCTGGTCACGGCCGTCGTGGCGCGCGCCAGACCCGCGCTCAGCCCGTCCGTGCCGATCTCCGAGAAATCGGCCCCCGATCTCTACCGCCTCGTCCGCGATCTCGCCGACCGCCTGGAGGTCCCCGCGCCCTCGGCCATAGCGCTCACCCCGGACTGCGACAGCTGGCTGGAGGACCGTACGCACCGCGCCCACGGCCCGCCGCGCCGCGGCAGGGGAGCCACGCCGCGTGAAGGGCGCCGGAGCGCCGAGGCGCCGGTCCTGGTCATCGGCTCGCCCTTCCTGTGGTGGATGCGGGTCGGCGAGCTGCGCGCCCTGCTGGCCCCGGTCGTCGCCGGCACCGGCCCGTCCGCCCACCCCGACATAGCGGCCGCCCGCCGCTTCATCCGCGGCCTGGACGCCGCCGTCGCCGTATCGGCCCGCGCCCGGGGCCCGCTGCGCGCTCTCCCGCTCCGCTTCGTGGGCCGGGTGGCGCGACTGCTGCTGCGGGCCGGCCGCGAACACGCCACGATCATGGAGCGCGCCGTCGCCGCCGCCGCCTCCGAGCGCGCACAGACCGTCGACTACGGCCTGCGGATCGTCGCCCAGGAGCAGGTCGGGCTCGCCTACGCGGGCTGGGACCGGCTGCTGACCCGGGTGGCGCTGCCCGCCTGGCGGATGGGCCGCTGGCCGTCCCGGCTGGACGCCGGTGTGGTCTCCGCGCTCACCGAACTCTCCCGCCGCGACCGCCTCGCCAACGGCTTCGCCTCCCGGCTCGGCGAGCGCCCGGCCTGCGACCTCCTGGAGGAGCCGGGCGCCATCGACCGCGCCGCCTCCCTGCTGGCCGCCCGCCTCTTCCACGGCGGCCCGGCCGAGCCCGGGCCCGACTGGTCGCCGGTCGGCTGGAGCCAGTACCCGGAAGAGGTCGTGGACCGCAAATGGCGCCTGGAGGCCGCCCGCCTCCACCGCGTCCTCGACAACCTCCCGGCGTCCCCGCTCCCGGCGGTCCCGCCCACTCCGGCGGCCCCGGACCCCGCCTGCGCCCCGCCCCTCTCGTACGCCCGCTCCTCCTCCCGTACGCCCACGGGCCACCCCCCGGCGGACCGTTCCGCCGGCGGCCCGCCGTCCACCGGCCGTCGCGACGGCCCGCCGACCGCACCGGCCCCGGGCCCCACCCTGGCCCGTGTCATCGACCGGCTCGTCCAGGACGAGCGGGCGGGCGATCTGGTCGCCGCCCGGCTGGGCGCGGAGGTCGAGCGCGAGGAGCGCGAGGAAGCGGCCCGCCAGGCCGCCCGCTGTGGCGCGGCGCAGGACGCCGGCATCGGTGTGGCCTGGGGCGACGGCCTGGTGTCCGAGGGCGGCCTCCCGCTGTTCCCGCTGCAGCCGCCCCGTACGGGCCGCGAACTCCTCGCCGACCACGTCACCGCCATGGTCTGCTGCGCCGCCGTCGACACCGCGGGAGCCGCCCCCGGCCTGGACTGGCTCGACGGCCCGGCGCTGCTGGTCGACGGCGCCCGCCGCGCCGACCTCGGCCGCCCGGTCCTCAGCCTGGTCGACGACGGCGACGCGGAGCCGCTTCGCGGCTGGCTGACGACGGTCGGCGTACGCCCCGAGAAGCCGGTCCGGCTGGTATGACCGCGACAGCCGCGACAGCCGCGACAGCCGCGACAGCCGCGACAGCCGCGACAGCCGCGACAGCCGCGACAGCCGCGACAGCCGCGAAGGCCGCGAAGGCCGGGACAGCCGCGAAAGCCGGGACGGCCGGGACAGCCGGAATGACCGGAGCAGCCGGAGCGACCGGAATCGTCGGAAAGCCGCGCTCAAGGCCGTACTTACCCGCCGGGCGGGGGCCGGGCGCCTCGCCCCGCGGCTCCCGCACCACCGGCTGAATGTTCCCTTCCAGTTCGCATTTCGGGGGCTGCACCCTCTAAATTCACGACGAAGGGTGACGGAGCGAGTGCGTAATGTGATGTGCTGGGGGGCGGCCGGCCGGGTTTGCCCGGCCGGACGCAGTAGCGGCTCGATCGGCTGCGGCCGATGGGGGATGTGGGAGGGGAGTGAAGGTGGCGACGGATCAGATCAGGCGCTGGGAGTCGGGTGCGCTCGCCCACGCCGTCACGGACCCGTTCGGACAGGGCCCGCTGCCCTGGCTGCGCGGCAGCGAGAACTACTTCGACTCCGGCCGCATCATTCCCTGGTACGTCGACCCCGCCGTCGCCCAGGGCGCCCTGCCGGTGCCCGACCCCGGCAAGCACAACGGGCCGCGTACCGCCGATGACGTCCACCGCCAGATCAAGGGCTTCGCCGGCCCCGGCGCGGTGGCCCCCGGCGAGGCCATCGACTTCCGCGTCTCGGTGGACCCGCCCCAGCCGTTCAACATCGACATCTACCGCATCGGCCATTACCGGGGCGCCGGCGCCTCCAAGATCACCAACAGCCCCCGCCTGGCCGGCATCGTCCAGCCGCCCCCGCTGACCGCGGACCGTACGGCCTCCTGCCACCACTGGTGGCTCTCCTGGCGCCTGCAGGTCCCCACGTCCTGGCAGCTCGGCGCCTACGTCGCCGTGCTCACCACCGCCGACGGCCGCTACCGCTCCCACATCCCCTTCACGGTCCGCGACCACCAGCCCGCCGATCTCCTCCTGCTGCTGCCCGACATCACATGGCAGGCCTACAACCTCTACCCGGAGGACGGCCGGACCGGCGCCAGCCTCTACCACGCCTGGGACGAGGAGGGTGCGCTCCTCGGCGAGGCGGATGCCGCCACCACCGTCTCCTTCGACCGCCCCTACGCCGGCGCGGGACTGCCCCTCCACGTCGGCCATGCCTACGACTTCATCCGCTGGGCCGAGCGCTACGGCTACGACCTCGCCTACGCCGACGCCCGCGATCTGCACGCCGGCCGCGTCGACCCGTCCCGCTACCGCGGCCTGGTCTTCCCCGGCCACGACGAGTACTGGTCGGTGCCCATGCGCCGTGCGGTCGAGCACGCCCGCGACACCGGCACCTCCCTCGTCTTCCTCTCCGCCAACACCATGTACTGGCAGGTCGATCTCTCCCCCTCGCCCACGGGCCCGGACGCGCTGCTGCACTGCCGCAAGCGGCAGGGCCCCGGACGCCCCGCGCTCTGGCGGGAGCTGGGGAACCCCGAACAGCGGCTGATGGGCATCCAGTACGCCGGCCGGGTCCCCGAGCCGGCCCCCATGGTCGTACGCAACGGCGGCCACTGGCTGTGGGATGCCACCGGCGCGTACGAAGGCGACGAGCTCCCCGGGCTGGTCGCCGGCGAGGCCGACCGCTACTTCCCGCGCACCAACCTCCCCGAGCACACCGAACGCATCCTGCTCGCCCACTCCCCCTACCGCGACAGCGAAGGCGCCCGCCGCCATCAGGAGACCTCCCTCTACCGCGCCCCCAGCGGCGCCTGGGTCTTCGCCTCCGGCACCTTCGCCTGGTCCCCCGCCCTCGACCGCCCCGGCCACGTCGACGAACGCATCCAACGCGCCACCGCCAACCTCCTCGACCGCATCTGCAAACGCGACTGAGCCCACGGGGGGCGGGGCCCCGCCCCGCCTGGCCCGTGCGAGGGCTCGTCCCTACCGCGCGGAGGTCGACCGGCCACCGCATGGCGGCCGGTTACTCCACCCGGCGGCCGCCCCCTACCGCGCGGCGACCGGTCCCAGCTCCCGTGCCAGCGCGACCGTCAGGGCCCGGAAGATCCGCACCTCCGGATTCGGGTCCCCGGCACGCGTGGCGAGCACACTCTGCGCCCACGGCGCATCCAGTACCGGTACGAACACCGCCCCCGGCCACGGGTAGTAGCGCGCGAACGACTTCAGTCCCGAGCCCGCTCCCCGCCCCGCCGCCACGCTCGTCAGCACATCCTGCGGGGTCAGCGCGTAGTCGAGGCCACGCCGTCGGCCCTCGTTGAAGTACAGGTAGTCGGAGAAGGGCTGCGGTGTGTGCGAGGGCAGCCGCAGATACGGCAGGTCGATGACGTCCGCCATCCGCACCCCTTCGGGCGCGGCGTCCGCGAGCGAGGACGCCGCCGGCACCGCCACGATCCGCTGCTCGTTCGTCAGCACATCGGCCTCGATCTCCGCACTCCGCACCAGCGGCCGCACGAACGCCACGTCCACCCGGTCCTCGCGCAGCGCACTGCAGTGCTCGGTAAAGGTCAACTGCACCAGCGACACGGGGACGTCGGGCCGGGCCCGGCGGAAGGCGCTGATCGCGGCCGGGGTCACCTCGGCCGATCCGTGCCCCATGACGCCGACCCGCAGCGGCCGGGCCGGTGCCGTCCCCTGTGCCGCGTCCGCCACATCGTCCATGGCGGCGTTGGCGGCGGCGAGCAGCGTACGGGCGTGGGAGACCAGCCGCCGCCCCGCCGCGGTCGGCGCCACGGGACTGCGCTCCAGCAGGAGGGTGCCGAACTCCCGCTCCAGTTGCTGTATATGGCCGGTCACCGCCGCGGGAGACAGGAACAGCCGGGCCGCCGCCCGTCCGAAGTGCCCCTCCTCGACCACGGCAAGAAAGGAGGAGAGCCGCCGCAGATCCATGCGGCCCACGATAATTCCGGACCCGCGCCGCCACCGGGGGCCGTTCAGCTTTCCTGAACGGGGGAGGCGCCGCGGCCCGCCCGGCCCGTACAAAACCTTCCATGACGACCACGGCACACCCCGCCACCTCCCGGACCACCGGCCGTCCGATCCGTCACCGCCACTGGCTGCGCACGGGCTGGGTGATGACCGCCTCGGGCTGGAGCGCCAACCAGTTCTCCGCCCTCCTCGGCGCCTACCATGCGGATCTCGGTCTGACCGCGGCCACGACCACCGCTCTCTTCGGCGTCTATGTCCTGGGCCTGATCCCCGGCCTGTTCCTGGGCGGTCCGGCCGCCGACCGCCGCGGCCGGCGCCCCGTCGTCTTCGTCGCGCTCACGCTCTCCGCGCTGGCGACCGTGCTGCTGATGGCGGGTTCGGTGGCCACCGGCCTGCTGTGGCCCGGCCGCTTCCTGACCGGTATGGGGGCCGGCGCCCTGCTCAGCGCCGGCAGCGCCTGGATCAAGGAGCTGTCCTCGCCCCCGTACGACACCCACGCGACGGCCGGCGCCGCGGCCCGCCGTTCGGGACTCTTCCTCTCCGCGGGCTTCGCCACCGGCGGGCTGGTGGCGGCGCTGATAGCCCAGTGGGCCCCGGCGCCCATGATCACCGCATACCTGCCCCACCTCGTCCTCTCCGTGACAGCCGCGCTCCTGGCGTCCCGCGCACCGGAAACGGCCCGCACCGGCGGCCGGCGGCCTGCCCGCACGCCCGACGCCCTCGCGACGCCACCGGCCCCCGCGACGGCACCGGCCCCCGCCCCCGGCGCGGCCTTCCGCCGCCTGGTCGCCCCCGTCGCCCCCTGGGTGTTCGTCGCCCCCAGCATCGCCCTCGCCACCCTCCCCGGGCTCGTTGATGCGGGTCTCACCGGCTGGCGGACCGTGTACGCCGGGATCGTCACCGCCGTCACCCCCGGCGCCGGCCTGCTCGTCGCACCCCTCGCCCGACGCCTCGCCGCCCGCCGCCGCATCGCCACCGCCGTGGCCGGCCTCGCCGCCGTCATCGCCGGACTGCTCCTCGCCGCCTTCGCGGTCGCCCGCATCCGGCCGGACGCCGCGCTGCTCGCCGCCGCCGTACTCGGCGCCGGATACGGACTGTGCGTGGCGTACGGCCTCACCGAGGTCGCCGCCCTTGCGCCCCCGGAGAGGCTGGCCCGCCTGACCGCCCGCTTCTGGGCCCTGTGCTACCTGGGCTTCTGCACCCCGTACGCGATCTCGCTGCTCACCGGCCTGTTCGCCCCGGCCACGGTGCTGCTCGCGGCGGTCGTCCCGGCCGCCGCCACCCTCGCGCTGATCGCCCGCCGGGGTGCCCAGCGGGGCGCCCGCCGGGGTGCCCACCAGGGTGCCCGACCCGCCGCGTGACGCCCACCCCGGCTGCCCGACGCTCAGCTCGCGTCCAACTGGAGCCCGGCCCCCCGGTGGGTGCACCCGGCCCCCGTCCGCCACCACCGGACCGCGTGAGGGAGAATCGGTATGACTCCTGGATCAACCTACGCGGAGGAAGCGTGCCCGGTTTTGTAGAAAAGCCTGAGCCGGTGGAGGTTCCCGGGCTCACCCACCTTCACACCGGCAAGGTGCGCGACCTCTACCAGAACGCCGCCGGCGACCTGATCATGGTCGCCAGCGACCGCACCTCCGTCTACGACTGGGTGCTGCCCACCGAGATCCCCGAAAAGGGCCGCATTCTTACCCAGCTGTCCCTGTGGTGGTTCGAGCAGCTCTCCGACCTGGCCCCCCACCACGTCCTCTCCACCGACGTCCCGGCCGGCGCGCCCGCCGACTGGGCGGGCCGCACCCTGGTCTGCAAGTCGCTGCGGATGGTCCCCGTCGAGTGTGTGGCCCGCGGCTACCTCACCGGCTCCGGCCTCGCCGAATACCGGCAGACCCGCACCGTCTGCGGCCTGGCCCTCCCCGAAGGCCTCGTCGACGGTTCCGAGCTCCCCGCGCCGATCTTCACCCCGGCCACCAAGGCCGCCGTCGGTGACCACGACGAGAACGTCTCCTACGAGGAGGTCGTCCACCAGATCGGCGCCGAGGTGGCCGCCCAGCTCCGGCAGACGACCCTCGCCGTCTACAGCCGGGCCCGCGACATCGCCCGCGAGCGCGGCGTCATCCTGGCCGACACCAAGTTCGAGTTCGGCTTCGACGGTGAGCAGCTGACCCTGGCCGACGAGGTCCTGACGCCCGACTCCTCGCGCTTCTGGCCGGCCGACCTGTGGCAGCCGGGCCGCGCCCAGCCGTCCTTCGACAAGCAGTTCGTCCGGGACTGGCTGACCTCTCCCGCGGCGGCCTGGGACCGTACGGGAACGCTGCCGCCGCCCGCCCTCCCGCACGAGATCGTCGAGAGCACCCGCGCCAAGTACGTCGAGGCCTACGAGCGCCTTACGGGTCTCAGCTGGGCGTGAGCCCTTGTCCGGCCCGGCCCTCACCCCGGGCCGGGCCGCACCCCCGGACGGGCCGCACCCGGCCGGAGAACAGGTGCCGCGCACACGAAAAGGCCCCGTCCGGCATCACTGCCGAGCGGGGCCTTCTCCTTCTGAGCGGACGACGAGGCTCGAACTCGCGACCTCAACCTTGGCAAGGTTGCGCTCTACCAACTGAGCTACGTCCGCATGCTCCGTGCACAGCTCCTGAAACCAGTCGCCGCCGCGCGGTGCGGGCACCACTATAGCCAACCTCGCTCGCGGGCGAGGCGCGCCGCGGCGTGACGGTTCTCCGCACCCAGCTTCGCGGTCGCCGAAGACAGGTAGTTCCGCACCGTGCCGGGCGACAGCGAGGCCCGCTGCGCGATCTCCGCGACCGGCGCTCCGTCCTCGGCGCATTCCAGCACCTCCGCCTCCCTGGCCGACAACGGAGACTCCCCGGCACTGATCGCATCCGCCGCCAACTCCGGGTCCACATAGCGGTTTCCGGCATGGACCGCGCGTATGATCTCCGCCAGCCGCTGCGCCGACACCGTCTTCGGAACGAACCCCCGCACCCCGGCTTCCAGCGCCCGCTTCAGATGCCCCGGCCGGCCATGGCTCGTCACGATCATGCACCGGCACCCCGGCACCTCACCCCGCAGAGATGTGGCCACTGCCACACCATCCGCCCCCGGCATCTGCAGATCCAGGACCGCCACATCCGGCCCGTGGGCCCGGGCCATCGCCCGCGCCTCCGGTCCCGACGCCGCCTCGGCCACCACCAGCAGATCGTCCTCCAGCGACAGCAACGCCGCCAGCGCTCCCCGGATCAGATGCTCGTCATCCGCGAGCAACACCCGGATCACCTCGCCACGCACCCCGTCACTCACCCGCCGCCCCACCTCTCCGCCGACCACGAACCCCCGTGCCGAATCTGGTGTCGAATCTCGTGCCGAACCTTCGTGCCGAGTCCCTGCGCCGAACCCCCGCACCGCACCGGATTCCCGCACCGAGCCCTTGTGCCGAACTCCCGCCCCGTTCGCCCGCGCCGTCCGCACCCTCACCCTTCCCTACCCCGCCCCCATCGGTATCGGCAGCTCGACCGTCAGACGGTAGGAGCCCTGCAGGACCGGGCCCGATGCCAGGGTGCCGCCCAAGGGCTGCAGCCGTTCCCGCAGCCCCTTGAGGCCGCTGCCGGGCAGCGGGGCGGCTCCGGTGGCGACCGGACGGTGGGCGGTGACACCGTCGTTCTCCATGGTCATCACGAGTACCGAGCGGTGCGGATCGATCAGGGTCCGCACCGCACAGTGCCGCACCTCGGCGGCGTGCCGCAGGACGTTCGTGGTGCCTTCGCGTACGACCCAGCCGAGCGCCGACTCCACCTCCGGCGGCAGCTGTGTCTCGTCCTCGCCCTCGATACGGCAGTCCACCCCGGCCGCCCGCAGGATGGAGCGGGCCCCGGCCAACTCCGCCCGGAGATCGGCCTTGCGGTAGCCGCGCACCACCTCCCGTACCTCGCGCTGGGACTCCTGGGCGATCCGCTGCACCTCCACCATCTGCTCCACGGCCGCCGGCCGCTCCCGCAGGGCGAGCTGGACGGCCAGCTCGCTCTTCAGGGCGATCACCGCCAGATTCCGGCCCATGACGTCGTGGAGATCCCGGCCGAACCGCAGCCGTTCCTCGGCGACCGCGAGCCGTGCCTCGGTGCCGCGTGCCGCGTCCAGCTTCCGGAACACACCGAGCATCCAGCCGGTGGGCCGCGCTATCACGAAGCTCCACAGACCGGTGAAGACCAGCAGACTCGCCACGCCCAGTGCCCCCAGCCAGGCGCCCGTGAGCACGCCGAACAGCAGGATGAGCGCCGTCGTGGCAGCGACCAGCGCCGCCAGGAACCTCCGCTTGGACACCACCAGGCTGTGGGCCATGAGGAACGGTGTGAGGCTGGCGCAGACCGCGATGGCCAGCGTGGCCAGGCTTTCGTCGGGACGGTGGCCGACGCTGTGCACCTTGATCAACGCGACCAACGCGATTTCCGCGGCGATGGTCAGCACACCCGAGACGAGCAGCAGGCCGCGCGGCGTCGCCCCCAGATTCAGGTAGCGGTTCAACGCCCGGTTCAACAGCGGCAGGGCCAGCCCGCCCTGCACCACGTTCAGTCCACTGGCGCCGACGGCCAGGGCGACCATCAACGGGCTGCCGCCGGTGAGGCCCATGACGGGCATCACCCCGCCGATCACAGGGAGCCAGGGAAGGGCGTACAGCGTCCAGCGGAAGTACGCCTCGACCATGCCCACCTGGCTCCGCCGCCGCCACATCGCCCGTAGCCGCCCGATCATGCGCTGCCCGCCCCCGTTGCCCGATCTCGCGCGTCGTTAGCGCCGCGGCTCCCAGCGGAACCACCGCTGCACAGCAAACAGCGCGAGCCCGGCCCAGGCCAAGCCGGTGATCAGCTGCCCCACCGTCTCCTTGAGGTCCCCACCGCCGGTCCAGCCGCCGCGTATCAGCTCCATCGCAGGCGACAACGGCAGGAATGCGAGGAACGCGGCGACCCGCTCCGGAAAGATGTCCAGGGGGACCATCACCCCGGATCCGGCCAGCGACAGCATGATGAAGGGCATCACGATCAGCTGAGCGGACTCGGTCGACCTCGCGAAGGCGGAGGTTGCCGCTGCGAGCCCGATGACCGTGACCATGCCCAGCAGCACTCCCGCGATCAGGAGCTGCGGTGCGGTGGGCAGGTCGGTGTCCAGCACCAGCGCGCCGAGGACGGCGAGAAGCACGCACTGCGCCAGCCCTATCAGCACCGAAGGGAGTGCGGTGCCGGTCAGTATTTCCAGATCCCGCAGTTCTCCGGTGCGCAGGCGCTTGAGCACCAGTTCCTCGCGCCGGGCGACATAGGCGGCGGTGACGTTGGAGTAGACGGCAAAGACCAGAACGCAGCCGAGAGTGCCGGGCAACAGCACCGTTCCGACCGACAACCCCGTGCCGGCCAGGTTCATCGAACCGACTTCCTGCCGCATCGCGAAGGCCATCACAATCGGCAGGAACAACGACGTGTACAGCGCGGACTTGTTGCGGACGAGAAGCGTCAACTCGGCCCGCCCCAGGGCCTGCAGACGGCCGGCAGCACGCGTTTCCGCGGGAATTCCGCCCCGCGCATCGCCGACAGCTTGGCTTGTACCTGCACTCATGTGTTCTCCAGCCCCTTTGCGATGTGCAGAAATGCCTCTTCCAGCGACGCGGATCTGACGTCCAGTCCGCGCAGCGTTATCCCCTTGTCCCGCGCCCAGACCAGCACCTCCGTCGCGGTCCGCTGCAGTTCGTCCGTCCGCAGCCGGACCGTGCGCCCGGCCGTCTCATGGCCGATGACTCCCAGTTCCCCCAGCGGCGGGAGATCGCCGACCTGGAATCCGTCGGGCAGCTCGAAGGAGAGGTGCGAGGGATGCGCGGCGACCACGTCCGCGACATATCCCGCCGCCGCTATCCGCCCGCCGTGCAAAATCGCCAGCCGGTCCGCCAGCTCCTCGGCTTCCTCGAGATAGTGCGTGGTCAGCACGATCGTGGTGCCGGCGTCCCGCAGCTCGCGGACCAGCTCCCAGGTGGCATGCCGCGCCTCGGTGTCCAGCCCGGTCGTCGGCTCGTCCAGGAACAGCACCTCGGGCCGCCCCAGCAGCGCGAGAGCGAAATCCAGTCGCCGCCGCTCGCCGCCGGACAGCTGCTTGACCCGGACGTCCTTGCGCCGGTCCAGTCCCACGGAGCCGAGGGCTTCCTCGACCGGGCGTGCCCCGGTGGTGCACCCCGCCCACATCCGCAGGGTCTCCGCCGGTGTCAGCTCGGCGGGGAAACCGCCCTCCTGCAGCATGACGCCGATACGGGGCCGCACCTTGTCCCGCTCCCGGAACGGATCATGGCCGAGGACCCGGATCCGCCCGGACGTGGGCGCGGCCAGGCCCTCCAGCAGTTCGAGGGTGGAGGTCTTGCCCGCGCCATTGGTGCCGAGCAGCGCGAACAGCTCGCCCCTGCCGACGGTGAAGTCGATGCCCTTCACGGCCTCATAGCTCTCCTGCGGCCCGGACCGGCTCCGCCCACCCGGCCGGCTGCGCCCCTCCGCCTGCCCTCCGGACGCGCTCCGCCCGCCCGGCTCTCGGGTCTCCTTCCCCCGCCGTCCGGCCGCGCCGTAACGCCGGCGGAGTTCGGTGACTTCGATCACACTGGCGCCGGAACCGGTGCTCCCGGCGACGCCGCGGCCGGCCTCCGCGATGGTTTTCTCCCCGATGTTCATGAGTCCAGCGTTTCGCCGGATCGCGTTTCCGGGCAGTGCGTCCTGTCATCGCAGTCGATGACAAATGTCAGTTGCCTACGCCGGAAGAGAGGGCAGGGGGAGGGGGCGCCGGAGAGGGAAGGGGGCGGGTGCGACACGACCCCCGGAAAAGGAAGAAGGCCCCGGTCGCAATGACCGGGGCCTTCTCTTTCCGAGCGGACGACGAGGCTCGAACTCGCGACCTCAACCTTGGCAAGGTTGCGCTCTACCAACTGAGCTACGTCCGCAGGCATCCACTCGGCTTTCACCGAGCGGCGCGACAGCTACTGTACCTGATCCCGTGACCGGGAACGGCCGAGCTGTCAGAGCGGGTGACAGGGATTGCACACTGCGCCTCCCTCTTGGAAAGAGGGCGCTCTACTACTGAGCTACACCCGCGTGACTCCGTGAGGTCCGGCCTTTCGGCCTCGCCCCTCGGCGTGTTCCAGACTCTAGCTGATCAGTAGGGGTGCTGTGCAAGTCGGCTGTGCCCGGCCCGGGGGACGCGCTGAAGTCGGTTAACGGTTGGCGGCGTTGAAGGCCTCGTAGACCTTCTTGGGGATCCGGCCGCGCGGGGGGACGTCCATCTGGTGGGACCGTGCCCAGGCACGGACGGCCGCGGGGTCGGGGTTCACCGCGGTCCGGTGGTAGGCCTTGCCGGACTTGGCCCGCTTGCGGCCGGCCTCCACGAACGGGGCGAGAGCGCCGCGCAGTTTCTTCGCATTGGCTGGATTGAGGTCGATCTCGTACGACTTCCCGTCCAATCCGAAGGCGACCGTCTCTGCGGCTTCTCCTCCGTCGATGTCATCGGAGAGCGTTACTACTACGCGCTGCGCCACGGATATCGGTCCTTTCGTGGAGCGACCCCTTGTTGACGTGGGGTGATGCTCCGGATCCGGCTGATTGGGATCAATGCTTTTTCATTTGTACAGCGATGGGCATTGCATTGTGAAGCCCAGTTAATTTCGTCAGCGTGTCTTCTCGCAATCCGGACCCCGGATCTTTTCGAGAATTTTTCCTGAGCTGCACTCCTTCCGATGCCGGACCGCGATGGGGCCGTCCGCATATCTATGCGCGTAGATTTTCGAACACGGTACTGTGAGGACACCGCCTTACGCACCACACCACCGGGAGTGCCAGTGGCACGCGTCGTAGTCGACGTCATGCTCAAGCCGGAGATCCTCGACCCGCAGGGGCAGGCGGTGCAGCGCGCACTGCCACGCCTGGGCTTCGAGGGGATCGCCGACGTCCGTCAGGGCAAGCGTTTCGAACTTGAGGTGGAGGGTCCGGTCGACGACGCCGCCCTCGCTCGCATCCAAGAGATGGCCGAGACCTTCCTCGCCAACACCGTCATCGAAGACTTCACCGTGCGGGTCGACTCATGACCTCGCGGATCGGAGTCATTACCTTCCCCGGCACGCTCGACGACCGCGACACCCAGCGCGCGGTCCGGGTCGCCGGTGCCGAAGCGGTGCCGCTGTGGCACCGCGACAAGGACCTCAAGCAGGTCGACGCCGTGGTGCTGCCCGGCGGTTTCTCGTACGGCGACTATCTGCGGGCCGGCGCCATTTCCCGGTTCTCGCCGGTGATGGAGACCGTGATCGAGCAGGCCAGGGCCGGTATGCCGGTCCTCGGTATCTGCAACGGCTTCCAGGTGCTCACCGAGACCCACCTGCTGCCCGGCGCCATGCTGCGCAACAACCATCTGCACTTCATCTGCCGCGACCAGAAGCTGCGGGTGGAGAACGCGGAGACCTCCTGGACGTCGGACTACGCGTCCGGCCAGGAGATCAGCATCCCGCTGAAGAACATCGACGGCCGGTACGTCGCCGACGAGCGCACGCTCGACATGCTCGAGGCCGAGGGCCGGGTCGCCTTCCGCTACCTGGACGGCAACCCCAACGGCTCGCTCCGCGACATCGCCGGCATCACCAATGAGGCGGGCAACGTCGTCGGCCTCATGCCGCACCCCGAGCACGCCGTGGAGCCGCTGATCGGTACGGGCCGTACCGACGGCCTGGGATTCTTCACCTCGATCCTGAAGAAGCTGGTCAACGCATGACTCTGGACACCGTCAAGCACGCAGCCGAGACGCCGGACACCGACCAGCCGTGGGCCGAGCTCGGCCTGAAGCAGGACGAGTACCAGCGCATCCGCGAGATCCTCGGCCGCCGTCCCACCGGCGCCGAACTCGCCATGTACTCGGTGATGTGGTCCGAGCACTGCTCCTACAAGAGCAGCAAGGTCCACCTGAAGCAGTTCGGCGAGAAGGCCCCGGAGAACGACGCGCTGCTCGTCGGCATCGGCGAGAACGCCGGTGTCGTCGACGTCGGCCAGGGCTACGCCGTCACCTTCAAGGTGGAGTCCCACAACCACCCCTCGTACATCGAGCCCTACCAGGGCGCGGCCACCGGCGTCGGCGGCATCGTCCGCGACATCCTCGCCATGGGTGCCCGCCCGGTCGCCGTCGTGGACCCGCTGCGGTTCGGCGCCGCCGACCACCCCGACACCAAGCGCGTCCTGCCGGGCGTGGTGTCGGGCATCGGCGGCTACGGCAACTGCCTGGGCCTGCCCAACATCGGCGGCGAGGTCGTCTTCGACGCCTGCTACCAGGGCAACCCGCTGGTCAACGCCGGCTGCATCGGCGTCATGAAGCACGAGGACATCCACCTCGCCAAGGCGTCCGGCGCGGGCAACAAGGTCATCCTCTACGGCGCCCGCACCGGCGGCGACGGCATCGGCGGCGTCTCCGTGCTGGCCTCGGAGACCTTCGACGACTCCAAGCCCGCCAAGCGCCCCGCCGTCCAGGTCGGCGACCCCTTCCAGGAGAAGCTGCTCATCGAGTGCACCCTGGAGATCTTCAAGGAAGACCTGGTCGACGGCATCCAGGACCTCGGCGGCGCCGGGCTGTCCTGCGCCACCAGCGAGCTGGCCTCGGCCGGCTCCGGCGGGATGCGCGTCGAGCTGGACACCGTGCCGCTGCGTGACTCCTCCCTCTCGCCCGAGGAAATCCTCATGAGCGAGTCGCAGGAGCGGATGTGCGCGATCGTCGAGCCGGGGAAGGTCGACCGCTTCCTGGAGATCTGCGAGAAGTGGGACGTCATCGCGACCGTCATCGGTGAGGTGACGGAGGGCTCGCAGCTGGAGATCTTCTGGCACGGCGAGCAGATCGTGGACGTACCGCCGCGCACCGTGGCCCACGAGGGCCCGGTCTACCAGCGCCCGTATGCCCGGCCCGACTGGCAGGACGCCCTTCAGGCCGACGACGCGGCCAAGCTGGCCCGCCCGGCGAACGCGGACGAGCTGCGCGCGCAGGTCCTCGCGCTGGTGGCCTCGCCCAACCAGGCCTCCAAGGCGTGGATCACCGACCAGTACGACCGGTTCGTGCAGGGCAACACCGTCCTCGCGCAGCCGGAGGACGCCGGCATGGTCCGGATCGACGAGGACAGCAACCTCGGCGTCGCGCTCGCCACGGACGGCAACGGGCGCTACGCCAAGCTCGACCCGTACACCGGCGCGCAGCTGGCGCTGGCCGAGGCGTACCGCAATGTCGCCGCATCCGGTGCCAAGCCGCTGGCCGTCTCCGACTGCCTGAACTTCGGTTCGCCCGAGGACCCGGCGGTGATGTGGCAGTTCGCCGAGGCCACCCGTGGTCTCGCCGACGCCTGCCAGACCCTCGGCACCCCGGTCACCGGCGGCAATGTGTCGCTCTACAACCAGACCGGCGAGGTGGCGATCCACCCGACCCCGGTCGTCGCGGTGCTCGGCGTGATCGACGATGTGAACCGCCGTACCCCGATCGCCTTCGCGGACGAGGGCCAGCTGCTCTACCTGCTGGGTGACACCCGCGAGGAGCTGGGCGGTTCGGCCTGGTCGCAGGTGGTGCACGACCACCTCGGCGGTCTGCCGCCACAGGTGGACCTGGAGCGCGAGCGGCTGCTGGCCGAGGTGCTGATCTCCGCCTCCCGCGACGGCATGATCGACGCCGCGCACGACCTCTCCGACGGCGGTCTGATCCAGGCCGTGGTGGAGTCCTGCCTGCGCGGCGGCAAGGGTGCCCGCCTCGTCGTTCCCGACGGCCTCGACCCCTTCGTGCTGCTCTTCTCCGAGTCGGCGGGCCGGGCCGTGGTGGCCGTGCCGCGCAGCGAGGAGCTTCGCTTCACCGACATGTGCGGTGCACGGGGGCTGCCGGCCACCCGGATCGGTGTGGTCGACGGCACCGAGATCGATGTCCAGGGGCAGTTCAGCATCCCGCTGAGCGAGCTGAAGGACGCGCACGAGGCGACCATCCCGGGCCTGATCGCCTGATCCGTCTGATCGCCTGATCCGTCTGAGACGCAGCCCGGGCGCTGCGCCACCGACGGTCCGACGGCCCGTTCCCGCCATGGGGACGGGCCGTCGCCGTTTTTCCCCGCACCTTCTGGCGCGTTCCCGTACCTTCCCGCACGGCAGCCATTGCCAGGAATTACGTCATTACGTAATCTCTAACCATGGATCTGGAGCAGCGGCTGGCCGAAGTGGAACGCCGGCTGGCCGCGCTGGAACGGTCCGCCGCCCGCTCTCCGGTCTCCGCGCCCGAGCGGGAACCGGACGAGGAGCTGTGGGCGCTGCGCGGCCTCAAGGAGCAGTGGGCCGAACTCGGTGCCGACAACGGCGGAGTGCTCTTCACCGGGGCCGTACGGACGCCGGCCGGGCTGCGCTACGAGTGGCAGTACGGCCTGGCCACCGATGCCCTGCTGGACGACGACTGGGCGGCCGCCGCCGAGTCGTTCGCCGCACTGGGCCAGCCCCTGCGGCTGCGGCTGTTGCGCGAGATCCTCGGCGGCCGCTGCACCGCCGCCGAACTCACCGGCCTCGACGGCACGGGCACGACCGGCCAGATCTACCACCACCTACGGCAGTTGACCGCCGCCGGCTGGCTGCAGACGGCCGCCCGCGGCCGCTACGAGGTTCCGGCCGGCCGCGTCGTACCGCTGCTGGTGATGCTGACCGCCGCCGGGTGCTGACGCCCGGCCTCACGACCTCACGGGGGAGACGGAATGAAGTCCACCACTGAACGAAAGCTCGCCAGGTACGCCGCACGCGCCTGCCTGCTCATCTTCCTCGCGATAGTCGTGGCGAGGTTTTTCGTCGACATCCCGTATCTGTGGGGCTGGGTTCCGCTGGGCCTGTGGATGTTGATCGGATTCGGGGCGAACCGCCGGGCGGCCCGCGAGGAGGGGGACGGCGCGACGGGCCCGGTCCGCGAGCCGGTGGCGGTCGCCGCCCCGGTCACCGGCCGCTGGAAGGCCCTCAACAGCCCCGCCGACAAGGTCCCCAGCCATGGCACACGGGCCTACGGGCAGGCGTACGCGATCGACATCGTGGCGGAACCGGAGCCGGACTCCCGGCCCGGGTTCGGCTGGTGGCCGCTGTTCCGCCGCAACGAGGAGTTCCCGGCCTTCGGCGCGCCCCTGCTCGCCGTCGCCGACGCCACCGTCGTCCGGGCCGAGGACGGCAGTCGCGACCATCTCAGCCGCACGTCCTGGCCCGCGGCCGTCTACCTGCTCGCCCTGGAGGGCCCCGCCCGCACGCTCGGCGGCGCCCGCTGGATGCTCGGCAACCATGTGATCCTCGACCTGGGAGGCGGCGTCCACGCGCTCTACGCCCATGTCCGCCGCGGTTCGCTCACCGTCCGTACGGGCGACCGGGTGCGGGCCGGAGAGACCATCGGCCAGTGCGGCGACTCCGGCAACAGCAGCGAGCCGCACGTCCACTTCCAGCTCATGGACGCCGCCGACCCGGTCACCGCCCAGGGCGTCCCGTTCACCTGGCAGGGCGTCGGCGTCCCGCGCACGGGCGAGACCTTCGAGGCCGCGGCGCCGCGGACGGCACCGGCGAGCTGAGCGCCGGGCCGCCCGGTCGCCGGCCGCCCCGGCGCCCGTCCCGCGCATTCGGCAGCACCTGTCAGTGCCGCCTCGTAGGCTGACGGACATGCCTCCTGCCGCCCGGAAGCCGCGCCCCCGCCGGTACGACCCGAAGAAGACCCGCAGCGCCGTCACGGCCCAGCTTGCGCACGTCCAGGAGGCCGTGCGCGCCCTGGCGCCGGGCCAGTTGGCGCTGCCGACCCGGCTCGGTGACTGGACGGTGCGCGAGCTGGTGGCGCATCTGTCCATGGCCGTGGGGAGCGTGGCGCGCGGTCTTGAGCGGCCGGTGCCGGCGCGGGCGGAGGCCACCCTGCTGGAGTGGCCGTCGGCGGCCGCACCGCGTGCCTCTGACGTCGACGCGCGCACCCGCGCCCTGGCCGGCGCGCACGACCCCGTGGAGCTGCTGGAACGCACCGCCGCCGAGTTCGCCGAGGTCGTGGCGCCGGAGCCGGACGACCGGCTGGTGCCGGTCCTGCCCGGCGCGATGCCGCTGGCCGACTTCCTCGTCACCCGCTGTCTCGAACTCGTCGTGCACACCGACGACCTCGCGGCGGCGACCGGCCTGGAGATCCCCTTCGACCGCCAGGCCCTGGCCGCCACCACCCGCCTGCTGGCCGACGTCCTGGCGAACCGGGCCCCCGGCGGTTCGGTGGAGCTGCGGATTCCGCCGTTCGCCGTGGTGCAGTGTGTGGCGGGCCCCAAGCACACCCGCGGCACCCCGCCGAATGTCGTCGAGACCGACCCGCTGACCTGGATACGGCTGGCCACCGGACGCACGTCCTGGACCGAGGCACTGGACGCGGCGACGGTCAGCGCCGGCGGCGAGCGGGCCGATATCAGCGGGTATCTGCCGGTGCTGAGCTGACGGCGGCGGTGGGCCCGGCGCCCGCACCGGACGTGGGCCCGGCCCCGCACCCCGGCGTGGGCGGCATCCCCGGCGCCCGTACCGGTCGCGGCCGCGGGCGGCGTCGCGCATCTCACACGGAGCGGGACGCGCCACCGCACCGCAAGATCCACACGGTCCGCGCCGCGGGCCCCGTATCCGGCGCCGCACCAGGTGAGCCAAGGGATCCGCGGTGCGCCCGGGGCGCTCGGCCACCCGTCGCGGGGCATGGGCACGTCACACCGTGCGGCCCCGCATTCATGCACTCATCCAGTTCCGCGGCCATCCCCGGTTCGGATGAATGCGCGACCTGCCCTAGACTCGGTGGCGTGCCACGTGGTGACGGACGACTCAACCACGACCTGCTCCCCGGCGAGAAGGGCCCCCAGGACGCTTGCGGCGTCTTCGGTGTCTGGGCTCCGGGTGAAGAGGTCGCCAAACTCACCTATTTCGGGCTGTATGCGCTGCAGCACCGTGGACAGGAGTCCGCGGGCATCGCGGTGAGCAACGGCTCCCAGATCCTCGTCTTCAAGGACATGGGCCTGGTCTCCCAGGTCTTCGACGAGACTTCGCTCGGCTCTCTCCAGGGCCATATCGCCGTGGGCCATGCCCGCTACTCCACCACCGGTGCCTCGGTGTGGGAGAACGCCCAGCCGACGTTCCGTGCGACCGCGCACGGCTCGATCGCGCTCGGCCACAACGGCAACCTGGTGAACACCGCCGAGCTGGCGGATCTGGTCGCCGCGCTGCCCCGCGAGGGCGGCCGGGCGACTCAGGTCGCGGCCACCAACGACACCGACCTGGTGACGGCGCTGCTGGCCGGCCAGGTCGACGAGGACGGCAAGCCGCTGACCGTCGAGGAGGCCGCCCCGCGCGTCCTGCCCAAGGTCAAGGGCGCCTTCTCGCTCTGCTTCATGGACGAGCACACGCTCTACGCCGCCCGCGACCCGCAGGGCATCCGCCCGCTGGTCCTCGGCCGCCTGGAGCGCGGCTGGGTGGTCGCCTCCGAGACCGCCGCCCTCGACATCTGCGGCGCCAGCTTCATCCGGGAGATCGAGCCCGGCGAGATGGTCGCCATCGACGAGAACGGTCTGCGCAGCAGCCGCTTCGCCGAGGCCCGCCCCAAGGGCTGCGTCTTCGAGTACGTCTACCTCGCTCGCCCGGACACCGACATCGCCGGCCGCAATGTGTACCTCTCCCGGGTGGAGATGGGCCGCAAGCTGGCCGCCGAGGCGCCGGCCGATGCCGACCTGGTGATAGCGACGCCGGAGTCCGGCACGCCCGCCGCTGTCGGATACGCCGAAGCCAGCGGCATCCCCTACGGCTCCGGCCTGGTCAAGAACTCCTACGTCGGCCGGACCTTCATCCAGCCCTCGCAGACCATCCGCCAGCTCGGTATCCGGCTCAAGCTCAACCCGCTCAAGGAAGTCATCCGCGGCAAGCGCCTGGTGGTCGTCGACGACTCGATCGTCCGCGGCAACACCCAGCGCGCCCTGGTCCGGATGCTGCGCGAGGCCGGTGCGCTCGAGGTCCACATCCGGATCTCGTCGCCGCCGATCAAGTGGCCGTGCTTCTTCGGCATCGACTTCGCCACCCGCGCGGAGCTGATCGCCAACGGGCTGAGCGTGGAGGAGATCGGCAAGTCGCTGGGCGCCGATTCGCTCGCGTACATCTCCATCGACGGCATGACCGAGGCGACCACGATCGCCAAGCCGAACCTGTGCCGCGCCTGCTTCGACGGCGAGTACCCGATGGAGCTGCCCGACCCGGGGCTGCTGGGCAAGCACCTCCTGGAGTCGGAGACCGCGAGCGGGACCACGTCCGACGTGGACGGCGTCCAGACGCTCACCGCCGGGGTCGGCGGGGCCGACGCGCTGCGTCGCCCGTAGAGCTCGTTCACACACGACAGGAAAGTGCTCAGCCATGTCCGCTGAATCCTCCGGTGCCAGCTACGCCGCCGCGGGCGTCGACATCGAAGCCGGCGACCGCGCCGTGGACCTGATGAAGGAGTGGGTGAAGAAGGCCACCCGCCCCGAGGTCGTGGGCGGGCTCGGCGGCTTCGCCGGCCTCTTCGACGCCTCCGCCCTCAAGCGGTACGAGCGTCCGCTGCTCGCCTCCGCGACCGACGGCGTCGGCACGAAGGTCGACATCGCCCGCAAGATGGGCGTCTACGACAGCATCGGCCACGACCTCGTCGGCATGGTCGTCGACGACCTGGTCGTCTGCGGCGCCGAGCCGCTGTTCATGACCGACTACATCTGCGTCGGCAAGGTCTACCCCGAGCGGGTCGCCGCGATCGTCAAGGGCATCGCCGAGGGCTGTGTGCTGGCCGGCTGTGCGCTCGTCGGCGGCGAGACCGCGGAACACCCGGGGCTGCTGGGCGTGGACGAGTTCGATGTCGCGGGTGCCGGCACCGGCGTCGTCGAGGCGGACCGGGTGCTGGGTGCGGATCGTATCCGTACGGGCGACGCGGTGATCGCCATGGCGTCCTCCGGGCTTCACTCGAACGGGTACTCGCTGGTCCGCCATGTGCTGTTCGACCGTGCCGGAATGGCCCTGGACCGGGAGATCCCGGAGTTCGGCCGCACGCTCGGCGAAGAGCTCCTGGAGCCCACCAAGATCTACTCGCTGGACTGCCTGGCCCTGACCCGTACGACCGAGGTGCACGCCTTCTCGCACATCACCGGCGGCGGTCTGGCCAACAACCTCGCCCGGGTGATCCCGGACGGTCTGCACGCCACCGTCGACCGCGCCACCTGGACGCCGGGCCCGGTCTTCGACCTGGTCGGCACGGCCGGCTCGGTCGCCCGCCCGGAGCTGGAGAAGACCCTCAACATGGGCGTCGGCATGATGGCCGTCGTGCCGCAGGGTTCGGTGGAGGCCGCCCTGACCACGCTGGCCGACCGCGGCGTGGACGCCTGGGTCAGCGGCGAGATCACCGACCGCGGTGACCGCGCCGAGGCAGTGACCCTGACCGGTGACTACGCGAGCTGAGCGGACGGGCGCCTGCCCCGGCCCCAGCCGGGCCAGGACGGGCGCCCCTCTCTCCGGCGGCCGTCGGTGCGATCGCGCCCACGGTGATCCGGGCAGCGGTCATCCGCGCAGCACAGAACCCGGTCCGGGCGATGCCCAGGACCGGGTCCGTGATGCTGTTATGGGTGCCGCGAGCGCGCAGAGCGTCAAGCGCGACGACGCTGCTGGGAGGAGTCGCCTTCGTCCTCTTCTTCGTCGTCGCTGTTGTACAGATCTGCGTACCGTGCGTACGGGTCGTCGTCCTCGTCCTCCTCGAACGGCTCGGCGTTCGGAGGCTGCTGGTTCGACGGTGTTGCACCCAGCTCGTCGGCCAGTCGTGAGAGATCCGTCCCACCGCTGCTGTACTTCAGCTGGCGGGCGACCTTTGTCTGCTTGGCCTTGGCCCGGCCGCGCCCCATGGGTCGACCCCCTCAATGACGGGGCTCGGTGGCCCCAGAGTCTTGACACGCGTTCATGGATCAGAGCGGGCTCTCGACAGAGAGACCGGCCCGTAGGGCTTTAACGGTACCTGCTTCCGCGGCCATACGGTACGTCGCCCGCATCACCCGCCGCTCGGCACGACCGGCAAGGTGCCCTGTCCCCGCTGGTCAACTGCGATTTTAACCTGTCCTGTACGGCGACCCGCCGACGGGTGGTGAGGGATGTCTCCCCCGGCCGCCCGCGGCGGGCCGCACAGAGCTGTCTTTCCGGCCCGCAAGGGGGCATTTCCGGCCTGGGTCAGGCGCGCTGCGCCTCCGCCATGCGCTGCTCGGCCAGGCGGTCGGCGGCCGCGGCGGGCGGAATGCCGTCGGCCTTCGCGCGAGCGAATATCGCCAGCGTGGTGTCGAAGATCTTCGCCGCCTTGGTCTTGCAGCGGTCGAAGTCGAAGCCGTGCAGCTCGTCGGCCACCTGGATGACACCGCCGGCGTTCACGACGTAGTCGGGGGCGTAGAGGATGCCGCGGTCGGAGAGGTCCTTCTCGACGCCGGGGTGGGCGAGCTGGTTGTTGGCCGCGCCGCACACCACCTTCGCGGTCAGCACCGGCAGCGAATCGTCACTCAGCGCGCCGCCCAGCGCACACGGGGCATAGACGTCCAGGCCCTCGGTGCGGATCAGGGCCTCGGTGTCCGCAACGGCCGTGACCTGCGGGTACTTGGCGCGCACCCGCGCCACCGAATCGGCGCGGACGTCCGTGATCACGACCTCGGCGCCGTCCTCGAGCAGGTGCTCGACGAGGAGGTGACCGACCTTGCCGACGCCCGCGATGCCCACCGTGCGGCCGCGCAGCGTCGGGTCGCCCCAGGCGTGCTGGGCCGAGGCGCGCATGCCCTGGAAGACGCCGTAGGCGGTCAGGACGGAGGAGTCACCGGCGCCGCCGTTCGCCGGGGAACGGCCGGTGGTCCACTTGTTCGTACGGGAGACGACGTCCATATCGGCCACGTAGGTGCCGACGTCGCAGGCGGTGACGTAGCGGCCGCCGAGGGAGGCCACGAACCGGCCGTAAGCGAGCAGAAGTTCCTCGGTCTTGATCAGGTCGGGGTCACCGATGATCACGGCCTTGCCGCCGCCGTGGTCCAGCCCGGCGAGGGCGTTCTTGTAGGACATGCCGCGCGACAGGTTGAGGGCGTCCAGCACGGCCTCCTCCTCGGAGGCGTAGGCATGGAAGCGGGTGCCGCCGAGGGCGGGGCCCAGGGCGGTGCTGTGGATGGCGATCACGGCCTTGAGGCCGCTGGCACGGTCCTGGCAGAGAACGACCTGCTCGTGGCCCCCCTGTTCCGATCGGAACAGGGTGTGCAGAACGCCGCCGTCGGTGCCGGCGTGGGCCGGACGTACGTCAGTCACGGTGGTGACTCCCATAAGTCGCGAAGGGTGCCCTCCGACGGGTGGGGAGGGCCGGTTGAAAAGAGCGTAAGACCTGCGGGACCGGTTGATCGGCCGGGTGCCCAGGATCACCCTCTCCCGGGGGACGGGCATGGGACGATCTGGTCGTATCGCAGGCCGGCGGGGGCCCTCGGGATCTCCCGGCGGCGACTTCCCCTTTGAAGGAGCGGGCGTGGCCCTGGCGTCGTCGGTGAAGGTCCCGTACATGGCATATCTACGGGTCTACGAGCCGCTGGCTGCGTTCCCCGAGCCGGAGCGCTCCCACTGGGCGCGCTATGCCAAACGGGAGGACACCCCCACCGCCCAGGACGAGCAGCGCCGGGCGCTGGCCGATCTGCTGGCGACCCCGCCGGTGCCGGTGCCGGTCCACGAGAGCGCGGACGCCTTCATCGCCGTGGTGAACGACGTGACGTGTGTCTGCCCCTGGCGCACCCGGCTGCGCGGCTGGCAGGCCCTGGAGGCGCTGGACGAGCTGCTGCCGGCGTCGGTGCTGGACGCGGCGCTGCCCCCGGTGGTGCGGCTGCAGGCGGCCGGCGACTACGAGCGGTGGCGGGAGCGCAACCCGGACGCGAGGCCCTGGATCCGCGGCGCTTCCTGGCACGTCCCGGTCCGCTGGTTCGTGCTGTTCGACGATGGCGAGCGGGAGTACACGAAGGGTGACCAGGCGCCCGTGATGCGTTACCGGACGCCCATGGTGGAGGCGCGGCGACGGGTCGCCCGGGGGCTGCGCACGCTGCGCGACGCCCTGGAGGAGGGACCGCTGATCGACGGCCTGGTAGATGTGGGGCGCTGGCTCGAGGAATTCCATCCGCGTTCGCTCGTGGAGCTGGACTACGGAGGGCTGGTGCACGCGGTGCCCGAGGAACAGCTTGCCGAGGACCGTTCCGCCGCCGAGGTGGCGGAGGGGCTGGCGGCGCTGCGCGCGGGCGACGGCGAGCGGGCCGGGGTCGCGTACGAGAAACTTTCCCAGCGGTGGCGTGCGGTGCGGGAACGCCAGTTCTCCAGCTGAGCGCCGGTGCGGTGCAATGGTAGATATGCGGAATCAGTTCCTTCGCTTTCGGCGGCCGGACGGTAAAGGACGTAGGTCCCTATCCGGGCGATTGCCTCAAGCGTGACCTAAAGCACTGACTTCGGGTCTTGCTCCCAAGCCATACCCTCGTGCCAAAATAGGACAAGGAGCCCGACGCGGGCTCCTTCCGTCCAACTAAGGGCGGATAGATCGGTATTGCGCTCCTTGAGGGGTCTCGTGGCGTCTGTTCACGTTGTGACTGATCGTCACGGACGAGTGACTGTCCGCTATGGCACGGTCCATCGGCTTCCGCCGAGGTTGAACACCTGAGAGGGCAATTCCATCGGTTTGGCCGACGTGGCTGGACAGATGGTGTAGTTGTAGTGCCGAGGACAAGCCGTTCGTCCTATAACCGACTCGGCCCGCGTCCGCCATTTCGGGCAACGTGGGTCAAGGTGCAGAATTTAGAGGAAAGAACCGTGATGGTTCGGTTCTCCCGAGGAGGCCGCTCATGACCGCTCGCACCCCTGACGCCGAGCCGCTGCTTACCCCTGCTGAGGTCGCCACGATGTTCCGCGTGGACCCGAAGACGGTGACCCGCTGGGCCAAGGCAGGCAAGCTCACGTCCATCCGCACGCTCGGAGGGCATCGGCGTTACCGCGAGGCTGAGGTCCGCGCACTGCTCGCGGGCATTCCGCAGCAGCGCAGCGAGGCCTGAACAACCGCATAACCAGGTCGTTTTCGGGGCCCCCAACCCGAAAATGCCTGCTTTGCACCCCTGGCTAGACCTGTTTCACCTTGCTTCACACAGCTTCATATGACGCGGCGCCTGCCCCAACAGGCCCCACGCCCGCCGCATCTTGGGTACGTCATCGATCGCGCTGGACTCCGCCGGGTCCAGCGCGATCTTTTTGTGTGCGCCCGCTCCAGGGCCCTTCACGGCGGCCGGGTCGGCACGCCGCCGATGCCATCCCGGACGCCGGTCAGGGTGCCTTCACGGGGCTTGTGGGGGCCTCTGTGCACGGACCCTGCGGGCTCGCTACTGAGCCGTTTACAGGTGGTGCAATTGCACATATTAAATTGACCGGTTGTATGGGGGTTGTAAGTTCCGCATCGCGCCAAACTGGTTCGGTGACACCCGTCACACTGCGCGGCGCTTGAAGACGATACGTCCGCTGCGGTAGAGAACTTCTCCCGCCGCGCCCAACAGCCTGTCACCGCGCGTACGAGGGCGCGGGTGGCGTTGGTCATCCGCTCACGGGACTTTCGTCCTCGGCCGCCTGCGGCTCGCAGACGGCCGGCGGCGGGGCGGGAGCGGCCGCGGGCGCCGGAGCCGCGGAGCGGGCCGTGTGCGGCTCCATGGCGAGCCGCAGCAGCTGATGGCAGATGGGGCAGTGCCGCATCAGGTGGCGGTAGGCCGTGGCCGCCGACAGATGGGCCCGCAACAGTGCTCTGGTCTCGTGCCGTACCGCAGTCGTCATCGCGCATACCTCCCCGGCCCCCGTGCCCTTCCTCAGTGAGTACCGGTGGCACGAGCCGCAGTCAATACGGCGGGCAGCAAACCGGCTACGCACCGCATTCGGCCTGCGGGGGCGGGCGGCGGCGGACACGGAGGGCGGCGCGGCCCGGGGCCGGCGGCACTTGAAGGGCCCGACACGGGCCGCAGGGGCGGGTCCTGACGGGGAGTGCGGTGACCGGTGCCCGGCGGCGGCTGTCCACCGGGCGCGGGATCACTCCGACAGCAGAACCGTCCGGACGGCGGAACGGTCCGGACAGCAAAACGGCCCGCATCCGAGAAGGATGCGGGCCGTCATCATGCGGTCCTGACGGGATTTGAACCCGCGGCCTCCACCTTGACAGGGTGGCGAGCACTCCAAACTGCTCCACAGGACCTTGCGTTTCGCTTTCCGCTTGCGGCGGGCTGCGAAACAAGACTGTACAGCAGGTCAGGGGGTGCGGTCGAACTCGCTACCGGCGGCCCTGATTCCCGGGGAAAAGACGCCGCCTACGGCGCGGCGGCGTCCACCGCCTTCACGATCCGCTTGTCGGAGACCGGGTACGCGGTGCCCAGGGCATGGGCGAAGTAGCTCACCCGCAACTCCTCGATCATCCAGCGGATCTCCCGGGCCGCGGCGGGCACCGGGCGGCCCTGCGGGAACTGCTCCAGCAGCCAGGCGTATTCGTCCTGCATCTCCTTCACCTTCGCCATCCGGGTGCGGTCCCGCTCGGCGTGGGTGGGCAGCTGCTGGAGCCGGCGGTCGGCGGCCACCAGGTAGCGCATCAGGTCCGGCAGCCGTTTGGCGCCGTGCGCCGTGACGAAGCTCGGCTTGATCAGCGCCGCCAGCTGCTCCTTGACGTCCGTGAGCGACGGGAGCAGGGAGGGGAACGAGGTCTCCTTCAGCCGGCGCTCGCACGCCTGCCAGGCGGCCAGCACCTCCTGGACCTGCTGGATGGTCTTGAGGGTGACGTCCACCAGGTCGGCGCGGACGGCGTCGAAGAGCTTGCGGAAGGACTCCTCGTCCCAGGCCGGGCCGCCCCGGGCCGCGATCAGCCGGTCGGCGGCGGCGGTGACGCAGTCGTCGAAGAGTGCCCCGATCGAGCCGTGCGGATTACGGGACAGCGCCAGCTTCTGCTGATTGCTCAGCTTGTCCTGGGCGAACTTGGCGGGGTTGGTGGGAATGTTGAGCAGGATGAGCCGACGGGTGCCCGCCCACATCGCCGTGAGCTGTTCGGCCTCGGTGTCGAAGAGGCGGACCGCGACGCTGCTGCCCTCGTCGACCAGCGCCGGGTAGGCCTTCAGCGGCTGGCCCCCGCGCCGGGTCTCGAAGGTGCGCGGCAGGGCGCCGATCGTCCAGGACGTCAGGCCGGTGCGCTGCTCCGGGCCGGCCGCCGCCCGCCCGTCGCCCGCGCCGCCCTTGCGGTCCCCGGCGGGGCGCTCGGCGGCCTGCTCGAAGGCCTTGGAGATGGCCGCCCTGGTCTTCGGCTTGAGCTTCAGCCGCAGCGCCTCCAGGTCCTTGTCCTCGGCGAGCTTGCGGCGGCGCTCGTCCACCACCCGGAAGGTGATCTTGAGGTGGTCGGGGATCTTGTCCGGGGCGAAGTCCGCGGCGTCGACGGGCACGCCCACCATCCGCTGCAGCCCCGCGGCCAGTGAGGTCACGAGGGCGCCCTGCAGAGGGACCGTGGAGTCCAGGAAGCGGGCCGCGAAGTTCGGCGCCGGGACGTAGTTACGGCGGATCGGCTTGGGAAGTGACCGGATCAGCTCGGTCACCAACTGCTCGCGCAGGCCGGGGATCTGCCAGTCGAAGCCTTCGGAGGAGACCTGGTTGAGCACCTGGAGGGGGATGTGGACGGTCACGCCGTCCGCGTCCGCGCCCGGCTCGAACTGGTAGGTGACCTTGAACTTCAGCTTTCCCTGCCGCCAGGAATCCGGGTAGTCGTCCTTGGTGACGGCCTCGGCGGACTCATTGATGAGCATCGAGTGCTCGAAGTTCAGCAGCTCCGGCTCTTCGCGGTGCTGCTTCTTCCACCAGGCGTCGAAATGCGCGCCGGAGACCACATCGGCCGGAATGCGCTGGTCGTAGAAGTCGAAGAGGGTTTCGTTGTCCACGAGGATGTCGCGGCGCCGGGCCCGGTGCTCCAACTCCTCGACCTCGCCGAGAAGTTTGCGGTTGTCATGGAAGAACTGGTGGTGGGTGCGCCAGTCGCCCTCGACCAGCGCGTTGCGGATGAACAGGTCCCGCGAGGTCTCCGGGTCGATCCGGCCGTAGGCGATCTTGCGCTGGGCGACGATCGGGACGCCGTAGAGCGTCACCCGCTCGTAGGCCATCACCGCGGCCATCTTCTGTTCCCAGTGCGGCTCGCTGTACGTCCGCTTCACCAGATGCTGGGCGAGCGGTTCGATCCACTCCGGCTCGATCTTCGCATTCACCCGCGCCCACAGGCGGGACGTCTCGACCAGCTCGGCCGACATCACCCAGCGCGGTGGCTTCTTGAAGAGCGCGGACCCGGGGAACACCGCGAACTTGGCGCTGCGGGCGCCCAGATACTCGTTCTTGGCGTCCGTGTCCTTGAGGCCGATGTGCGAGAGCAAACCGGAGAGCAACGAGGTGTGGATATGGTCCGGCGCGGCATCCTCCTCGCTGAGGTGGATGCCCATGGTCTTGGCGACCGAACGCAGCTGGGAGTAGATGTCCTGCCACTCGCGTATCCGCAGGTAGTTCAGGAATTCACTGCGGCACATCCGGCGGAAGGCCGAGGAGGACAGCTCCCTCTGCTGCTCGCGGACGTAGCGCCAGAGGTTGAGGAAGGCGAGGAAGTCGGAGGTCTCGTCCTTGAAGCGGGCGTGCTGCTGGTCGGCCTGCTGCTGTTTGTCGGCGGGCCGCTCGCGCGGGTCCTGGATGGACAGCGCCGCCGCGATGACCATGACCTCGCGGACACAGCCGTTGCGGTCCGCCTCCAGCACCATCCGCGCCAGCCGCGGGTCGACCGGCAGCTGGGAGAGCTTGCGGCCGAGCGGGGTCAGCCGCTGGCCCTTCTGTCCCGGCTTGGCGGGCTTCTGCTGGGTGTCGAGCGCCCCGAGCTCGCGCAGCAGATCGACGCCGTCCTTGATGTTGCGGCGGTCCGGCGGGTCGATGAACGGGAACTGCTCGATGTCGCCGAGGCCGGCCGCGGTCATCTGCAGGATGACGGAGGCGAGGTTCGTCCGCAGGATCTCGGCGTCGGTGAACTCGGGACGGGAGAGGAAGTCGTCCTCGGAGTAGAGGCGGATGCAGATGCCGTCGCTGGTACGGCCGCAGCGGCCCTTGCGCTGGTTGGCGCTGGCCTGCGAGACCGGTTCGATGGGCAGCCGCTGGACCTTGGTGCGGTAGCTGTAGCGCGAGATACGGGCCATGCCCGGGTCGATGACGTACCGGATGCCCGGGACGGTCAGCGAGGTCTCGGCGACGTTCGTGGCCAGCACGATCCGTCTGCCCGTGTGCCGCTGGAAGACGCGGTGCTGCTCGGCGTGCGACAGCCGGGCGTAGAGCGGAAGGACCTCGGTGAACGGCAGGGCCTTCTTGTTGAGCGCGTCCGCGGTGTCGCGGATCTCCCGCTCGCCGGAGAGGAAGACCAGGATGTCGCCGGGGCCCTCGGCCTGCAGCTCGTCCACGGCGTCGCAGATCGCGGTGATCTGGTCGCGGTCGGCCTCCTGGCCGCCCTCTTCCAGCAGCGGGCGGTAACGCACCTCCACCGGATACGTACGGCCGGAGACCTCGACGATGGGGGCGCTCGGCTCCGGCTCGTCGCTCCCGGAGGCGCCGGTGCGGTCCGGCGCCGCCCCTACGGACGCGAAGCTGCCGAAGTGCCGCGCGAACCGTTCCGGGTCGATGGTCGCGGACGTGATCACGACCTTCAGGTCCGGGCGGCGGGGCAGCAGCTGCGCCAGGTAGCCGAGAATGAAGTCGATGTTGAGGCTGCGTTCGTGTGCCTCGTCGATGATGATCGTGTCGTACTGGCGCAGCTCGCGGTCCGTCTGGATCTCGGCGAGCAGGATGCCGTCCGTCATCAGCTTGACGAGGGTGTCGCCGCCGACCTGGTCGGTGAAGCGGACCTTCCAGCCGACCGCCTCGCCCAGCGGGGTCTTCAGCTCCTCGGCCACCCGCTCGGCGACCGTACGGGCCGCGATCCGGCGGGGCTGGGTGTGCCCGATCAGGCCCCGGATGCCGCGGCCGAGCTCCAGACAGATCTTGGGGATCTGGGTCGTCTTGCCGGAGCCGGTCTCACCGGCGACGATCACGACCTGGTGGTCGCGGATCGCGGCGAGGATCTCGTCCTTCTTCTGGCTGACCGGCAGCTCTTCCGGATAGGTGATCCCGGGCACCGCGGCCCGCCGCTGGGCGACCCGCAGCTCCGCCTCGTCGAGGCCGGCGGAGATCTCGGCGAGCACGGCGGCCCGGGCCTCGGGCTTACGGATCCGGCGCGCGCCGTCGAGCCGGCGCCCCAGCCGCTGCTGGTCGCGCAGCATCAGCTCGGGCAGCCGCTCCAGCAGAGCGGTCAGGGTGGGAGCGGGGGTGCCGGGCGGGGTGGAGACAGCGCCGTCGGGCAGGGCGGAGGCAGGCTGACTGGACATACGTCCCCCAGGATCTCACCTCACGTAATCGACTGGCGAACCATTTGCCCGTACGGCCGGATCATGAGCCCCCGGGCCGCCCTATACGGGGTATCTGCCCGGGTATGCCCCGAGTCGCTGCTTTAGCGTGTCCCTATGGCTGATCATCGCGGCGCTTCCGGCCCGCCCGGCGGCTGTGCTCCGCACGGCGCACACGGCGGGCCGCGGAGCGGCGCGCAGAGGCGGGCGGCCGTCATGTGGACGGCCTTCAGGAAGTCGCCCTACCTCCCCGCGGTCGTGCTGATCTTCATCGTCGCCGCGGCGGCCGGTCTGTTCGCCGGCTCGTACACGTACGCCATGGCCAATCCGACGCCCCGGTCCGTCCCGACCGCCGTGGTCGGCTCTCCCGACACCCCGCCGGTGAAGGCCTTCACCCAGGGGATGGAGAAGGCACTGAACGCTTCGCTCCGGCTGACCGGGTACCGCACCTACGGCCAGGCCCGGCGGGCCGTCGACGAGCAGGAGGAGTTCGCGATCCTGCGCGCCCGCGGCCGGGGCGTGGAGCTGGACGTCTCCGGCGCCTCGGGGGCCACGGTGGCGCAGCTGCTGACCCAGTCGGGCGCGAAGGTCGGTGAGGCGACCGGCGTGGACGTCCGGATCCGGGACATCAAACCGCTGCAGAAGGGCGATCCCCGCGGTCTGGCGCTGTTCTACATCTCGCTGGCCGCGGTGATCATCGGTTTCGTCGGCGCGATCCAGCTCAGCGTGCACGCCCGCGGCCTGGAGCCGGCCGAGCGGATCGCCTGCACCGCGGTCTATGCGCTGCTGGGGGGCTTCTGTATCGCGGCGGTGGTCGACTGGTGGCTGGGCGCGCTGCGGCTGCCGTTCGTGGAGTCCTGGCTGATCCTGGCGCTGACGATGTTCACGTCCGGCATGGTCTTCACGATGTTCAACGCCCTCATGGGGCGCTGGGCGATGATCCCCACCTGGGGGCTGATGGTGCTGCTGGGCAACCCTTCTTCGGGCGGTGCGGTCTCCTGGCCGCTGCTGCCGTCCGCCCTCGGTCTCGTCGGCCGCTGGCTGCCGCCGGGCGGCTCGGTCAACGCCCAGCACACCGCCGTCTACTTCGGCGGCCACCAGCACGCCTTCCCCTTCCTGGTGCTGGCCGGCTGGTCGGTGCTCTCGTGCACGGTGTTCTGGATCTGGCGGCACCGCCACCCGGGTGGCCGCGAGGAGGCGGTGGCGCCCGCCGCGGACGCGTGAGGCGGCGGGGCGCGCGCCGGGCCCCGGACGCCGGGCGGAAAAAAGAAGAACCGTCTTCGGCATCGATGGAAGGGACGGCATCGGCGGACACGAAAAAGGCCCCGATTCGAGGAATCGGGGCCTTCTCCCAATGGGTGTGGCTGGGGCCGGGGTCGAACCGGCGACCTATCGCTTTTCAGGCGATCGCTCGTACCAACTGAGCTACCCAGCCACAGCGGTCCTGACGGGATTTGAACCCGCGGCCTCCACCTTGACAGGGTGGCGAGCACTCCAAACTGCTCCACAGGACCTTGCATTGTGCGAAAGCGGCGTGAGCCAGTCTCGCACACGGTGATGCGTGCCCCCAACGGGATTCGAACCCGTGCTACCGCCTTGAAAGGGCGGCGTCCTGGGCCACTAGACGATGAGGGCTGGTGGCCACCTTGGCGTCGTTACCGGCGCCGTCGGGGACGTGAGAAGCATATGGGATGGGAGGACCGTTCGCCAAAACGGTTTACCGGGGGCCGCGGGAAGGGCTCCTGGCCGGGCGTGGAAGCGGGCTGGAGGAGGGTCCGGAAGAAGCCCTGGAAGAAGTGCCGGGCGAGGCTCCGGACGGGTGAGGGGAGCCGGACGCCGAGGGCGTGGCGCCGGGTTGGTTCTCGCGGGGGAGGTGGCGGCTGACCTCGGCCCGCGACAGGCCCAGTCCGCCGAGGGTGATCTCGTCCCAGGCCTGCAGCCGTTTCGTCGTCCGGTCCAGATAGAGCACCGACGCCTCGACCGGTGCGGGCTTCTTGTTCTGCACCGCGCGCAGCCCGCCGCCGCCCGTGGAGCCCTCGACCATCAGCCGGGTGCCCTGGGGGAGCGTGGTGATCTCGCGGTGGTGGAGGTGGCCGGCCAGTGCCAGCGGGGCCAGGCCGTCCGCCTCGGACACGGCGGTGGGGTTGTGGGCCAGCGCGATGTCGACGGGGGTGCCGGCCAGCCGCTGGGTGCGCAGCGAATCGGCGAGCCGGCCGCCGGCGGTGCGCTCGGCGGGCTCGCCGGCCGCCACCACGGAGCGGTCCGGGGTGAACTGCGGGTCGCCGACGCCCGCGAGGCGCAGGCCGGCGACCCGGGCGACCCTGCCGTGGTCCAGGACGGTGACGTGGCGGCGGCCGGTCAGGTACTTCTGCGTGCCGCGCGAGTCGTGGTTGCCGCGCACCCAGACGTACGGGGCGCCGAGGGTGGAGACCGGGTCCAGGAAGTGGTTCTCGGCGGCCGAGCCGTGGTCCATGGTGTCGCCGGTGTCGATGATCACGTTGATCCGGTACTGCTTCACCAGGGAGGCGATGATCCGCCAGCCGGCGGGGTTGAGGTGGATGTCGGAGACGTGCAGCACCCGGATGGTGGTGGGTTCCGGCTGGTAGACCGGCAGCGTCGAGGTGGCGTCGTAGAGCTTGGTCACATTGGTCACCAGGCGCGCCAACTCCTTCTGGTAGACGTTGAATTCGCTGACGATGTTGCGGGCGTTGCCGACCACGGACGGGGCCGAGGAGAGCAGCCCGGAGAACTTCGGCTCCAGTACGGACTTGGGGTTCCAGGTGGCGTACGCGGTGCCGGCACAGGCGGCGAGCAGGGCGAGCGCCAGCCCGCCGGCGGCCAGCGCGCGGCGCGGGCGGCGGTGGACGGCCAGGCTCAGCGCGGTCGCGCCGCACGCCACGGCGACAGCGGAGTGCAGCGCCAGCCCCAGGGCGCCGCGGGTGACGTCACGGGTGACCTCGTCCTGCAGGCCGGCGAACCGCTCGGGGTGATCGACCAGCGCCCGGGAGCGGACCGGGTCCAGCCGGTCGACATCGACATCGAGCGCTACGGGTGCGTAGTGGCTGCTCAGTTCCAGGTCGCCGAGGGGCGGGACGTCGATCCTGGTGCCGCCGGTCAGCGAGGGGCGCAGCGCCATGCTGGTGTCCATCGGGCCGACGGGGGCGTGGACGCCGCCGATCAGGACCAGCCCCAGCCAGGCACCGAGGACGGCCACGGATATCAGGCCGAGGGCGGAGCGCAGGGGGTGGCGCGGGGCGGCGCCGAGCGGGGTGGCGGAGGCCGGGTGGGCTAAGGAGCGCAACGGGTCCAGGACGGGAGCGCCCACGGCCGTACGGCGGGAGCGGTAGGCGCGGCGGACGGCTGCGGGCAGTGCGGGTACGCCGCGGAGCCAGGTGAACAGCAGCCGGTGCGGCGGGGTGCGCGGGGAGTCGGGGTGCGGTGTCCGGGAGCGCGCGGCGCGGGCCATTGGTCCCGTATGCCCGGCCGGTGGCACCGCTATGCGGGGAGCGGCCGCTTCCGGTTGGGGTGCGGAGTGGCGGGCGGGACGCGACGATCGGTGGTGGGTCCGGGTGGCGGAGAATGGTGGTGTGCTGGAAATGACGCGCGAGGAGTTCGAGGAACTGGTCGCCGAGGCGCTGGACCGGATTCCGCCGGAGCTGACCCGGCTGATGGACAACGTGGCGGTCTTCGTCGAGGACGAGCCCCCGGCCGGCGATCCCGAGTTGCTCGGGCTCTACGAGGGGACGCCGCTGACCGACCGCGGCGAGTGGTACGCGGGTGTGCTGCCGGACCGGATCACCGTCTACCGGGGGCCGACGCTGCGGATGTGCGACACGCGCGAGGACGTGGTCGCGGAGACCGAAGTGACGGTCGTTCACGAGGTCGCGCACCACTTCGGCATCGACGATGAGCGGCTGCACGCGCTCGGCTACGGCTAGAGCCGGGGGCCCCGGCCCGGTCCGGTCCGCGGTGCCCGGCGCGATCCGCCGGGCCCGGTGCGTGTCCTCGGGTGGGGAGCGGGAGTTGGGCAGGGAGTCCGTACCGCTGTCCCTGCGCTCCGGATCCGGAGGTCCCGCCGTGCGCCCGAGCCCCTGTCATTCGCCCCTGACGCCGACACCGTCCCCGTCGCCGTCCGTCACCCCTGCCGCCCCGTCGCGCCCGCCGGCGCGCCGCAGGCACTCCCGGGCCGTTGCCGCGGCCGTGGCCGTCTCCGCGCTGGCCGTGTCGCTGGCCGGCTGTATGAGCGTGAGCGATCCGGAGAAACCGAGACCGACCGGCAGTAGTGCGCGGCACGACGGGGAGGGCGGGCTGCCCGGCCCCGGCGGGGTGACCGTGGACGGCCGCGGCGGCGGGCCGCGGCGGATGGGCCATCACGGCGCCGGGCGTCCGGCCGGCGACGACGACAAGGCGAAGAAGAAGCCGGGGAGCGCGAAGCCGGCGCCGCCCGGGCCCGGTGAGCCGTCCCAGCCCGTGGAGCCGTCGGGTCCCGAGCCGGGGGCGGGCGGTGTCCACGGCGGCTCCGACGATCACGGCGGGCGGCCGAAGCCCTCGCCGTCCCGCCCCGACCGCCCCACGCCGCCGGCCTCGCCCCCGCCCGGTACGCCCAGCGCGCAGCCGACCCCGCCGGCCAGCAGCGCTCCGCCGCCGCCGAGCTCCCAGGCGTCCGGACCGTCTCCCGTCTCGCCGCTGTCACCGGAGCAGTCGCAGTCGCCGTCGGACCCGTACGGGGCAGAGGCGTAGGAGAAAAAGGGGGGCGTAGGTGGCGGAAGGTGTGTAGAGGGTCGAAGGGATGTACCGGCCGCCGGGGGTGAGGGGTGCCGACGGGGCGCGTAGCCTTGTGCGGGCGTGGGGGGTGTCAGGGGGCGGACGGCAGGGGCCGGAAGGTCATTTGCCATCCGGGGGGAAGAGTGCGTATGGTGGTAGATCGTTTGATCCCATTTGCCCGGCGCCAGAACAGAAGCGCGCCGCGTGGCGCGTTCTCTCCCTTGCCGTGGCTGACCGCATAGAGGCGGTCGTGTGAAACACACGGAGTTTGGGCGCGTGCCGAGACTCCGGAAGGTTTCGCATTTCGCATGTCCATTTCCACTGAGCAGTCCGTCATGCCCGCACTCGACGAGCAGACGGTCCCCGAGGTGACGGCGGCCGACGAGGCCCCCGAGACCGACGCGGCCGAGGCCGCCACCGACACCGTCACCTTCGCCGACCTCGGACTGCCCGAGGGCGTCGTCCGCAAGCTCGCGCAGAACGGCGTCACCACCCCCTTCCCGATCCAGGCCGCGACCATCCCGGACGCGCTGGCCGGCAAGGACATCCTCGGCCGCGGCCGCACCGGCTCCGGCAAGACCCTCTCCTTCGGTCTGCCGACCCTGGCCACGCTGGCCGGCGGCCACACCGAGAAGAAGAAGCCGCGCGCCGTCATCCTCACCCCGACCCGTGAGCTCGCGATGCAGGTCGCGGACGCGCTCCAGCCCTACGGCGACGTCCTCGGCCTCAAGATGAAGGTCGTCTGCGGCGGTACGTCCATGGGCAACCAGATCTACGCCCTGGAGCGCGGCGTCGACGTCCTCGTCGCCACCCCGGGCCGGCTGCGCGACATCATCAACCGTGGCGCCTGCTCCCTGGAGAACGTCCAGGTCGCCGTCCTCGACGAGGCCGACCAGATGTCCGACCTGGGCTTCCTGCCCGAGGTCACCGAACTGCTCGACCAGGTGCCCACGGGCGGTCAGCGGATGCTGTTCTCCGCCACGATGGAGAACGAGATCGGCACGCTGGTCAAGCGGTACCTCACCAACCCGGTCAGCCACGAGGTCGACAGCGCCCAGGGCAACGTCACGACCATGACCCACCACGTCCTCGTCGTGAAGCCGAAGGACAAGGCGCCGGTCACCGCCGCCATCGCCGCCCGCAAGGGCCGCACCATCATCTTCGTCCGCACCCAGCTGGGCGCCGACCGCATCGCCGAGCAGCTCGTCGAGTCCGGCGTGAAGGCCGACGCGCTGCACGGCGGTATGACGCAGGGCGCGCGCACCCGGGTGCTCGCGGACTTCAAGGACGGCTACGTCAACGCGCTGGTCGCCACCGACGTCGCCGCCCGCGGTATCCACGTCGACGGCATCGACCTGGTCCTGAACGTCGACCCCGCCGGTGACCACAAGGACTACCTGCACCGCTCGGGCCGTACCGCCCGCGCCGGCCAGTCCGGCACCGTCGTCTCGCTGTCGCTGCCGCACCAGCGCCGCCAGATCTTCCGCCTGATGGAGGACGCGGGCGTGGACGCCTCGCGCCACATCGTCGGCGGCTCCGGCGCCTTCGACGAGGACGTCGCCCGGATCACCGGTGCGCGCTCGCTCACCGAGGTCCAGGCCGAGTCGGCCAACAACACCGCCAAGCAGGCCGAGCGCGAGGTGAGCCAGCTCACCCGCGAGCTGGAGCGTCTGCAGCGCCGCGCCTCCGAGCTGCGCGAGGAGGCCGACCGGCTGACCGCCCGCGCCGCCCGTGAGCGGGGCGAGGACCCGGCCGAGGCGCTTGCCGCCGCGGCCGTCACCGCCGAGGCCGAGGCCGCCGCCGAGGCCGCCGTACCGGACCAGTCCGGCGCGTCGGACGAGCGCCGCGACGACCGGGGCTTCGACCGCCGCGACGACCGGGGCAACTTCGACCGCCGCGACCGTCGTGACGACCGCTCGGGTGGCCGTTCCTTCGACCGTGACCGTCGCGATGACCGTTCCGGTGGTGGCTTCAACCGTGACCGCCGTGACGACCGTTCCGGTGGCCGTTCCTTCGACCGTGACCGTCGTGACGACCGCTCGGGTGGCCGTTCCTTCGACCGTGACCGTCGCGATGACCGTTCCGGTGGCGGTTTCAACCGTGACCGTCGTGATGACCGTTCCGGTGGCCGTTCCTTCGACCGCCGTGACGACCGCTCGGGTGGCGGTTTCAACCGCGACCGTCGTGACGACCGTTCCGGTGGCCGTTCCTTCGACCGCCGTGACGACCGCTCCGGCGGTGGCTTCAACCGCGACCGCGGCGACCGTCCGAGCCGCCCCTTCAACCGTGACGACCGCTCCGGCGGCCGTTCCTCCGGCGGCTACCGCTCCGGCGGCGGCGACCGTCCGTTCAACCGCGACGACCGTTCCGGCGGCCGCCCGTCCTCCGGTGGCCACCGCGGCGGCGGCGACCGTCCGTACGGCCGCCGTGACGACCACCGTGGCGCCACGACCGGCTCCGGCGGCCGCCGTGACGACAAGCCGCGCTGGAAGCGCAACGGCTGATCACATCCGCTGACCCGCAGGGCCCGTACGCACTCAAGTGCCGTACGGGCCCTGCGTGTTGAGGGGTGAGCGAGGCGCCCTGCCCGGTGCGCCGGCAGCCCCCGCGGCACCCCGCCGGGCAGCCCGATCCCTAATGCCTTCGGGCTGCGGCACATCCTCGGGCTATGCTGCTCGGTGCGGGCCATTAGCTCAATTGGCAGAGCAGTGGACTTTTAATCCATTGGTTCAGGGTTCGAGCCCCTGATGGCCCACAAAGACCAAGGCCCCGCCGCCCGGCACGGAGTGTCCGGGCGGCGGGGCCTTGGTCTGCCCCGGGGCCTTGGAACGGGGTCTGCTGGGCCGCTGCCGGCCCGCTGGCCGGAATCGGGCCGGACTGATCTGCCTCACGAACTCGTCTGCTGAATCCGGAGCTCAGGATCGCGTCGATGGGCCGTCACATCGATGGCTGGTGCACGCACGTGAGGGAGACGATGGCGGACAGCAGCTGGTGAAAACCTCGTGGGGACGAGATCCGGCGGGGCAGGCCTCACAGAGAAACCGTCGCGGCGATCACCGACGACTTCCCCGAACGGGCGTGGCGTTGGCCGGAGTGAGCAGGCCGGAGGCCCAGGGGTGGGGTGCGAAGCCAACCCCGGCCGCGCCGTGACCCGTCCGGCCGCCGAGGATTCGCCGTCCGGCGCCGTAGCGGAAACGCTGGGGACGTCAGCGGAAACGCTGGGGACGTCGACGCGGCCGCCACCACGGTGCTCGTAGGGACGGGCGGGAGTGGGGAGAGGCCGGTGCGGATGCTTCAGGACGAAGCGCGTCCCAGGGATGACGGGGGGCGGCAGGTGGGCCGCGGCCGGCGGACGAAGCTGTCCGGGCGTCGGCCGGTGCGTCTGCTTCCCGCGCTTCTGATCGCCGGGGGCCTCGTCGTCGGTGCCGTCACGCCGGCCGGTTACACGGCCGCGCCCTTCTTCTGCGCCGCCCCGCTGATCGCGGCGTCGCTCTCCTCCCTGCGCAGTACCGCCGTCACGTCCCTGGCCGCCGTGCTCGGCGAGATCTGGGCCGTCACCTACCGCGGCGCCGTCGAGGACTACCAGGAATCCGTGGCGGAGAGCGTCATGATCTTCGTGGTCGCCCTGCTGGCCCTCGGGCTCAACCGGTGCGTCCAGAGGAGCGATGCCCAGCTGGCCTCCGTACGGGACATCTCGGAGGCCGCGCAGCGCGCCGTACTGCCCATGCCCCCCGAACGGCTCGCCGGCCTCGGAGTCGCCGCCCGCTACGTGGGCGCGCGGGCGGATGCCCGGATCGGCGGCGACCTCTATGCGGTGCAGGACACCCCGCACGGCGTACGGCTGATCGTCGGCGACGTACGGGGCAAGGGGCTGGAGGCGGTGGAGGCCGCGGTGATCGTCATCGGTGCCTTCCGCGAGGCGGCGGAGCAGGAGACGACGCTGGAGGCGGTGGCGGGCCGGCTGGAGCGGGCGCTGCAGCGGGAGGGCGGACGGCGCGCGGGGCTCGACCAGTTCGAGGGGTTCACCACTGCCGTCCTCGCCGAGATCCCCGCCAACGGGCAGTCCGTGCTGCGTGTGCTCAACCGCGGCCATCCGCCCCCGCTGCTGCTCACCCTGGACGGCGGGGTGCGTGAGCTGGTGCCCGTGGCGCCGGCGCTGCCGCTGGGCATGGGCGAGGTGGCGAGCTGGCCGGACCGGTCGGACGAAACGTTCTTCCCGGCCGGTGCCCTGCTGCTGTTCTTCACCGACGGAGTGACCGAGGCCCGGGACCTGCTGGGCCGCTTCTACCAACCGGCGAGCAGACTGCGCGGCCGTCGTTTCCCGGGGCCGGACGCCCTCCTGGACACGCTCGTCGAGGATGTCGCACGGCATACGGGCGGCGCACCGGCCGACGATATGGCCCTGTTGGCGGTGCAGCGGCCGATGAGTGCGTAGGGAGGCCGTGCACGGCGGGGCGTGTCCCGGCACGGCTCGCGCTGCCCTGCGGAAGGCGCCGTGCGTGGCGCGCCCTACGGCATGCCCTGCGCCACGCCCTCCGTCCCCGGGAACCGGTGCAGGCTCTCACCGTGCGGGCCGGTGAGCGCGACCGGGCGCTCGTCCAGGGCGAGGGTGAGCAGCCGGGCGTCAGCCGGGTGCGGCGAACGGTGCGCCGGGGCGGGGATCCAGGGCAGGACGGCGGGGTGCTCGTGGGAGATCCAGTGGCCGCCGCCGGGCCGTCCGCGCAGCAGCGACCGTACGAGATGCGTGAACTCCTCGCGGCGGGCGGGCGCGAGGTCGGCCAGCGCGGCGCTGTGGAAGATGACCAGTGTGGCCCCGGGGGGCGCCTCGGCGGCGAGCGCGGGCAGTTCCTGGAGCAGGTCGCCGCGCACCAGCCGTGGCCGCGGCGCCGGCCGCACCGCCTCGACGGCCGCGGACAGCCGCGCGGCGCGCTCCTCGTCGCCCGGCCATACGAGCGCCTGCAGCCAGCGCAGATCGTCCGGTTCGGCGGCCGGGTCGAGCGGGTCGAGGCCGATGCCTGCCCGCCAGAGGATCCGCGGCATCCGGCCCCGGGCGGGCAGCAGCTCGTCGGCCGTCCACGCCGTACGGCACTCCAGCACCAGGGGGCTCTCCGGCGCCCCTGCCTCCGTTCGTACCTCCGCCTCTGCCGCGGCCTCCGCCTTCGCCTCTGCCTCGGTGAGACGGGCGCCGCTTCCCCCATCGCCCTCGTACCGGCGCAGGTAGCGGTAGCGATAGCGGTCGGGATGCAGGCACAGCCCCGCCGACGTGCCGACCTCCAGCAGCGCCAGCGGCTGCGGCAGGCGGGCGAGCAGCGGCAGCAGCGTCGCGCAGTGGGCCGGTTCGTCGGCCCGGGGCGAGCGCTGCATGATCACCGCACGCACCTCGTTCCAGTGCCGTACCGTCCACTCGCGCCAGCGGCCGTACGCGGTTTCGCCGCGCGGCCCCAGCTCGGCGTGCGGGCCGTCGAGGTAGCGGACGGCGGCGAGCAGAAGCTCCGGCTGCTGTGCGCCGCCGGCCGGCAGCGACCCCGACACCAGATCGCAGAGCTCCGGGTCGTGGCTGATCCGCGCGCTCAGCTCCTCATGCGCCGCGGACCGTCCCCGCGCCTGGCGCCAGGAGAACTCCCGGTACCGCTCCGCCAAGCCCCATGTGCCGACCACGGTGCGCTCGGCGTGACGGGTGTTCCCGGTGTTCCCGACGTTGACGGCCATGATCCGACGTTACTGCTCTCACGTTCCGTAACCGAGGGGCACCCCTCCGCATAACGACTGGTGCACAATCGCCGCGAGATCGTTTAGGCGCGGACGGTCAACTCGCCCGGTTTGCAGCCATGCTGGCCGAAAAAGTCCAGGCCAAAGCTCCTGGGAGGCCGCTAGGAAATCCCGGGAAGGCTTGGAATTCGGCTGCGTTCTCTATTACTGTCCGATAACGCAGCGCGGTCGTCCCAGCCGTCGCAAGAGGCGGCACCGTGCGCAGACGCCGAATCCCGCACGCGCTTTTCACGCACCTCCAGCACCTCGAACTGCACCAAGGGAACCGGGGAACCACTTCCTTGGGGTGAATCGGACGCTCTCCGCCAGCGGGCGCCCGTAGGAGACCTTCCTGCTCCGAACCCGTCAGCTAACCCGGTAGGCGAGAAGGAAGGAAAGGAGAGCGCCCCCGTGGCGTCCAACAGGCCTGCCCCCGAGGGTCCGTCCGCCTACGACCTCGATGACCGAGGTGCCTTCCCGGGCCCCGGTCATGCGGACAGCATCAACGACGGACCGTGGGAGGAATGGAATCCCACCGAGGATTCCGTCCGCTCGGTCCGCGGCAAGCACAGAGTGGCCAAGCAGCGTGGCAGCGGGCTCGCCCGCGGTGGCACGGTCCTGGGCGTCGGCGTCATCGCGGCGGTCGGTGCCGGCGGGATGGCCACGGCCGAGGGCCGCCCTCCGGTTCCTATCTCGATGCCCGACGTCGGCGGAATGGCCGACGACCTCGCCGACAAGCTGCCGGACGCCAAGTCGCTTCCCGGCGTCGGTGATCTCATATCGGACGCGGGCTCGGACGCGGGCGCGGCTTCGGACGCGGGCTCGGACGCGGGCGCGGCTTCGGATGCGGGCACGGCCTCGGGAGCCGGAACGGACGAGGCGGTGGCTCCGGCCGGTGCCGGTCCCCTCACCCGGACCACCCGGACGGACTCGGGCGCGGACGCCGGCGAGGCGCTGCGCAGCCGCATCCTCCAGCAGGCCGACGCGCAGCAGGGCGCCGCCGAGCAGGAGGCCCGGGAGACCGCCGAGCACACCGCTTTCCAGACGGCCGCCGAGGAAGCCGACGCCCACCAGGAGTCGGCCGAAAAGGCCGCAACAGCCAAGAAGGCGGCCGAGTTGGAGGCCAAGCGCGAGGCCGAAGAGGCGGCCCGTCGGAAGGCGGAGGCCGCCCGCCTCGCCAAGCTGGCGAAGAGCTTCATCGCTCCGGTCTCCTCGTTCACGCTCACCGCGAGCTTCGGCCAGGCCGGCGACCGCTGGGCCGCGGACCACACCGGGCAGGACTTCGCCGCGCCGACCGGCACTCCCGTCAAGGCCGTGCACTCCGGCACCATCACCCAGGCCGGCTGGGCAGGCTCGTACGGCTACCGCATCGTCCTCACCCTCGACGACGGCACCGAACTCTGGTTCTGCCATCTGTCCTCGATGGTGAAGACCTCCGGCAAGGTCAGCACGGGCGATGTCATCGGCCGCGTCGGCGCCACCGGCAACGTCACCGGCCCGCACCTCCACCTGGAGGTGCGCCCGGACGCCGGCGACCCGATCGACCCCATGCCGTGGCTGCGCGATCACGGCATCAACGTGTGACGCACGGTCTTCGGCGTGTGGCGTGTGGCGTGTGGCTGCGGGCGCGTGAGGTGAGGCTTCGGCTTGTGATGTGCAGCTTCGGGGTGTGACGCGCGGCCTCAACGGGCGTCCGTCCAACAGAAGTTGGCGTCGGCGGGCGTCAGGGGCATCCCAGGGCGTCGCGGGGCGCCGTGTGGCACCGGCAGCGTCCGGGGGGAGCGGAAGGAATAACTCCGCTCCCCCCGGCGTTGCCACCACACATGACTGCGACCCACACCCCCCGAAATCGTCAGTCCCTCGGCTCGCTCTCCGTCTCCCCGCTGTCCCTCGGCGGCAACGTCTTCGGCTGGACGGCCGACGAGAGCGAATCCTTCGCCGTGCTCGATGCCTACGTCGCGGGCGGTGGCAACTTCATCGACACCGCCGACGTCTACTCGGCCTGGGTCCCCGGCAACAAGGGCGGCGAATCCGAGACCGTCCTCGGCAACTGGCTGGCCTCCCGCGGCAACCGCGACGATGTCGTCATCGCCACCAAGGTCGGTGCCCATCCGGACTACAAGGGCCTGTCCGCCGCCACCATCAAGTCCGCGGTCGACCTCTCCCTCTCCCGTCTGCGCACCGACTACATCGACCTCTACTACACCCACTACGACGACGAATCGGTCGAGGTCGGGGAGTTCCTTACCGCCCTCGACGACCTCGTCCGGGCCGGCAAGGTCCGCGAGATCGCCGCGTCCAACATCTCGGCGAAGCGCCTGGAGGAGTCCCTGGCCTTCTCCGCCCGCGAGGGCCTGGCCCGCTACGTCGCCCTCCAGCCGCACTACAACCTGGTCTCCCGCGACACCTACGAGGGCGAACTCGCCGACACGGCCGCCCGCCACGGCCTCGCCGCGGTCCCGTACTACGCCCTCGCCTCCGGCTTCCTGACCGGCAAGTACCGCCCGGGAACCACCGTCGACAGCGCCCGCTCCGGCGGCGCGGCCCGGCACGCCGACACCGACCGCGGCCGGCGCGTCCTCCAGGCTCTCGACACCGTCGCCGCCGCCCACGAGGCCGAGGTGGCCACCGTCGCCCTCGCCTGGCTCGCCGATCGGCCCACCGTCGCGGCCCCGATCGCCAGCGCCCGGACGGTGACGCAGCTGCCGGCCTTGCTGGCACTGGGCGACCTGACGCTCACGGAGACGGAACTGAGGCTCCTGGACGAAGCGTCCGCCTGACCAACTCAGAGGCGGGGAGGGGGCGGGCGGGCCTCAGGGAGGGCGGGCCGGGGAGGCGAGCCCCCAGGCCCGCAGAGCCGCCGCCCCCTCGCCCGCTCTCCGGGCTCCGCTCTCCCGCTCTACTTCCGGCGGTCGACCGCCACCCACGACGCCAGCGCCACCCCACCCGCCACCGCGAACACCGAAGGCCAGGCCCCGATCTTCTTGGCCAACGGATGCGACCCGGCAAACGCCGCCACATACGCCCCACTCAGCGCCGCCGCCGTCGCACTCCCCGCCTTCTCCTGCCACCCCTTGGCCGCCACCGCCCCGGCCACAGCCAGCGCCACCCCACCAAGCGGCCGCTTCTTCGTCCAGCGGGCGGTGGCGTAGCCGCCTACCAGGCCGGTTGCTGCGATCACTGCCGTGGGAACCCGAGCCATCTCCGTAACCTCCCTCGGGGGCCAACTCCCCCGGCCTCGCGCCCCCAAGGGGCAGTGCATTCGGATCACTCCTCCTTGGCGGGCCGTTCGTATTCGTGGATGGCGATGACGTTCGGCTTGTCCCCGTCCAGCTGGATCGCCACACCCTGCGGCGTGTGGATCACACGGGCCGAACCGGTGGCGTTCGCCCCGTACTCGAGGAGCACCTCCCGATCGTTGCGCATTTTGCCCCCTCCTGTTGAATGAATTGCTAATTGTCCATTTTTATTGCGTAGAGAATGGAACGCGAAGAAAGTCTGATGCCAGGCTTCCGTGGTGCCCCGCCGGGTGCGGCCGGGTGATGCCTCCAGGGGGTGGATCGCTCCTGGGGTGGTGTCCGTGACCCGCCAGGCCTGACAGTTCGTTCGGGCGCCAGGGGGTGTTCTGGAGATCATTCATCATGAACGGCTCCGTGGCTGGATGTCCAGCCCTCGCCTGAACGATTCTTCTAGGGGGCCCCTATGTCATAAAGTGCCCTTTTTGTGAACCCTCGACTGTTAGTAAAGTAAATTTGATCGACTCTGATTAACGGGGCTACCCTGCGGCAGGATCAATTCGAGGAGGGGAGCGAGGCGTGCCACAGGATTTTGCCGAGTGGCTCGAGGGGGTGCTGCGGCAACGCGGGATGTCCCAGAAGGCCTTGGCTGAGATGATCGACGTGACGCCGGCCGCCGTGAACGGGTGGGTGAACGGCCGCTCGGTTCCGCGCTACGAGAAGATCACGCTCATCGCGGCTGCGCTCGAAGTAGCGGTCGAGGACGCGGTGGACCTACGAATGCCCGGAACGTCGTCCTCCGAATTGGAGTGGATGTTTCGTGAGGCGCCGAAGGACGGCGGTCGGGAAGGCGGCAACGCCGCTGCGTTCGCCTTTGCGGCGAACCTGGAGGTCCTTGCCCGTGAGGCCACCCAGAACAGCCTCGACGAACGGCTCGAGGACGGGCCGGTGGTGTCGCGTTTCGTTCTGCACGAGCTGACGGGGCAGCCCCTGCAGGACTTCCTACGCGCTCTGCGCTGGGACGAGATCGAGAAGCACCTGCAGGCGGCAGCCGATCCCAGTCAGAAGGTCGGACGTGTGCTGCTCGACGGCTTGCACGAACTCGAGCGCACGCAGCGGCTCGTCCTTCTACGGGTCGACGACTACAACGCCACGGGTCTTACCGGGCCCGAGTACGAGGACGGCCGGTTCTCGCGAGTGATCCGGCGGACGCTCGACAGCGGCAAGGCCGACACCCAGGGGGGCTCGTACGGCCTGGGCAAGGCGGCGCTGTGGGCGGCGAGCCGGTTCGGTCTCGTACTGGTCAACAGCACTCTTTCGCAGCCGCAGAACGGGCGCTGGGAACGCAGGATGGCGGGTCGCCTCGAACTGCCCTGGCACGCGATCGGGGCCCAGGAATTCGCCGGCCCGGCGTGGTTCGGTGCCGTCGACCACGAGCGCGAGAACGCGGCGCGATCCTGGTGGGGCGACCCGGAAACGGCGCGCAGCCTCCACCTGGAGCGGGACGATTCCGCGCCGGGGACCTCCTTCTTGGTGATCGGCGCCTATGACGGCTCCGGAGACGCCGAGCAGTTGGAGGAGATGCATGAGCTCCTGGTACGGGGAATCGCGCGCAATTTCTGGGCTTCCATGGTGGGGGGCGAACGGTCCGAGCCCCTGCTGCGGGCGTCGGTCGCCTCGTGGCGCAACGGCCGGACGGTGATCGCGGAGCAGCGGATCGACCCGCATCACCATGAACCCGCTCGATCCCGCGCGGTCAAGGCGTTCCTCGACGGACGTACGGTGCCGGAGATCACGGGGCGGGACGATGTGCTCGAAACCGCGGTGACGCTCAAACTGCCTCGGGAGAAGGGGGCGTCCCCGGCCGATCGCGTGGCACCCGGGACGCACGATGCGGTCCTGCTGGTCACGCCTGCGGGAGACACCGAGGCGAAGCCCGACCGGATCTCCTACATGCGCGCCACGCGCATGGTGGTGAAGAGCAAGAGGATCGGAGACCTCCCCCTCGGACACCGGAGCTTCCAGGCGGTTCTGCTCGCCGGAGCCGCCACCGGTAAGGAATCTCCTGACACGGAGGCGGCCGAGCGGCTGCTGCGGACCGCGGAACCGCCGGACCACAATGACTGGGTCGGCACCGAGGACCTCACGGCCACCTATGTCCGGGGTGCTCAGCAGCGCATCCTCGACTTCAAGAGGGATGCCGAACAACGAGTGCGCGAGGTCCTTCGCGGCCAGGAAGCGCAACAGAACGAGGACGAGGGGCCCGACATCCTCAAGGAGTTGCTCCGCCTGGATCCGCCCAAGGCGGCGCGTACCCAGGGCTTCCCCGTCGTGCATGCCGTCGAAGGGTGGCTCGACGAGCAGTCGGCGTGGCATGTCCGTGTGACGGTGAAGTACCCGGAACGGGAGGATCCCTGGGTGCTCGCTCCTGTCGTTCGGTTCGCCGGACGCGACGGAGGCGGAACTCCGGTCCGCTGGGCGGAACTGGTGCCGGAACAGAATTGTGAATTGACGAAACACGGAAACCTTCTGTTCCGCAAGGGACGTCGGGGAACGTTCAGCGGAGTGACGGATGTGTCCGATCACCCTGTGCCGGCCGCGATGTCGCGTATCGAAGTGGATGTCCCGCGCGCGAAGGAGGCAGCGCAGTGAAGGCGGTTTTCCCCTATCCGGTGTTGTCGGGCGATGTCGTCCTGTCGGTGGACCGGGTGTTCGTCGACAACACTCCGCGTCGTTGGGACAAGATCTCCGATCAGGACCATGTGATCGCGCTGCACGAGGTGAAGAGCGACTGGAACGAAATACGGATCAAGGTCTCGGTCGCTGCCGACGGCGACGAATTGATGGACGGCCCGTGGACATCGGCGGCGTGTGTGGCGGTCGTACGCAACAGGCGGACGAAGATTCGGCACAACTTCTCCTTGCGCGCCGATGGGGCGGGACAGTGGGTCGGTGAGGTCGAACTTCGGCGCGGCGAGCACGTGGGTCGGTGCGAGATCGACGCGTGGATCGTCGCCGAGGTCGAAGGCGAGCACGGGCGCCTCGTGGGCAGGGCGCGTGATGTCTGGCATGCCGATTTCGAGGCCGATGTTCCCACTCGGCAACGCTCCATCAAGATGGTGTGGAAGGACTTCACCGACGAGACCAATCCCGAACTCAACGACTTCCGCGAGGATCCCTGGTTGCTGGACGGCCAGGCGGACGAGCCGTTCCTCTACCTGAATTCCGCGGTCGAGGGTTTGCGGGCCGTTCTTGAAAGGGCCGCGTCCGCTGAGCAGAAGGTCGTGCGAGAGATCATGGCGTCACAGATCTCTGCCGAGGCATGGGTGGCCATGTTCAACGCCGCGCTTTATGCGAGTGGGATATCGGATGGCGTGGCGCAGTGGCCGGGGGGGTGGCACGAGGACGTTCTCAAGCGCATGCTGCCCGCCGTTTTTCCGGACCGCACTCCGGACGAGGCACTGACCGAACTGGTGGAGCGCCGGATGGAGGGGGAGAGCGGCGGAGACCTTCAAAGGCGTCTCATGCACGCCGCTACCCTCCAGTCCAGAAAACCCAAGGCAGTGACGAGCGCATTGAAGACGGTGGGACGTATGGCGACCGAGGAGACGGCGTGAAAGCCACCAAGAGCGTGGTGCCCGAGGGAAGAATCGGACGCCTCTCGGATTCGGCAGCGCTCAGGGTGCTGACCTCCGGCGTCCTGCGGGGATTCGAGCAGATTCCGTCGCGGCGTCTCCACGAGGTGTCCACTCCACCGCCGGACGGATCCGAGCGGTGGGGCTCCGAGGCGATACGCGACCTGTGCCGTGAGGCGATGCGCCGCTTCGAGGAGGGTTCGCCGGCCGCCTCGGATGCATGGCTCGCGCCACGTCTCCACTACACGTTGCGTCTCACCAGGGCGGAGGCCACCGAGTCGGCCCTGTGGAATTTCCTCGCGCTTTGCGTGGCGCCGGACTTCGTGCAATGGCGTTGGGGCAAGTCGAAGGACGGTGAGCGTCGCGAGGTGGGACAGGCGGCCCGCTTTTGCGGCCCGTGGTTCAGCCAGTGCTTCTCTCGGCTGTGGTGGGCGGCCGAGATCTTTCGGGACGGCAAGGACTACGAACCCGCCGAGATCGCCTGTCGGAACCAGGACGTGCTGAATACCTATCTGCGGCAGGAACTGGTCACGTATCGACCGGCTGCCCAGGCCGTGGCGCGCATGCTGGAGCGTGAGGTGGTGCGGACCGGACGGCAGCTCAATGCCCTCACCCAGGGCGCCTACGCGGCGTCGGCCACCAAGATCTACGAAGCGCTGGCCCCGGACGATCTCCAGGATTTCGGAGCTCTGCAGGACTGGATCGATTCCCGTGACGGGGCCGTCGCCGCGCCCGACGACCGACTGCCGGTGGGCCCGGACGACGGAGGCGTCGGCGAGCAATCGGTCGAGACGCTGGTGAAGTGGTTCGAGGAGCTTCTCTCCGTCGTCAAGGTGCGAGGACAGAAGGATGAGGAGCCGGCCGTGAAGCCCCCCGCCACCGGCGGCGTCAGCCTCGACAAGCCGGGTGTCAGCCCCTGAGGGCCTGGTACACCACGCGTGCCAGTTCCTTGGCCAGTCCGATCGGTACGGCATTGCCGATCTGCCGGGCGATCTCGATCTTGGTGCCGTGCCACTTGAAGTCTTCGGGGAAGCCCTGGATCAGGGCGGCTTCGTAGTAGGTGATGGGTCGGTGCTCCGTGGGGTGGAGATACCGGCCCTTCTCCGGCTTGTGGGGTTCGGTGCGGATGGTGACCGACGGCCGGTCGTAGTGCATACGCCCCATGACATCGCCGGAGCCGGCGTTGTGGTTGTCCCAGCTCTCGGTGGAGAGGTAGACCTTTTCGCCATCGATCTCGGCGAACTGTCCGCGGAGGTCGTTGCGGTTCCCGCCGGGAGGGATCCTTCGGTAGCGGGCGAGCGACAACGGCTTCGGCGTACGACCGATGTGGAGTTCCCTGGTGCTGAACGGACCGGGCTTGTGAAGACCGAGCGGTGACCGTTCGTCGCCCGGCCGGTCGGGCAGGTCCACGCCCTTGATCGTCATGCGCTTCGTGTGGTCGAAGACCGCGGGGCCGACCGCGACCCAGGGCAGCGGCGGCGAGTCGGGCTCGTCCGATTCGAACTGCTGCTGCCACCGTTCGGGGTGCCGGTCGTGGGATGCCTTGGGATGTTCCACCGGCGCCAGGTCGTTGCGCGTGCCGATGACGATCACGCGCCGCCGTGCCTGGGGCACTCCGTAGTCCGCGGAGTTCAAGATCTTGACGCGGAGGGTGTAATTGCCCAGTTCCCCACCCTTGACGGCATTCTGCAGATCTTTGAACTGAGGGGAACGAAGAAAGCGGTCGACGTTCTCCATGACGAAGATCTTCGGCGAGACCTTCTCGACCACCCGCTTGTACTCCTGCCACAGCAGATTGCGCGGGTCGTTCGGATCTTCCTTGCCCAACCCGGAGAACCCCTGGCAGGGCGGCCCTCCCAAGATCACTTCCGCATCGGTGAAGTCCCCCGGATCCCAGTCCGCGATGTCCCCCGCATGAACTTGCGCGGTGGGGAAGTTCGCCGCGTACGTCGAGGCGGCGGCCGTGTCGAACTCGACCGCGGCGACGGACTCGAAGGGTGACGAGGTTTGCCCGTCCGGCACATACCGGTGGAACCCGGTAGTGAGTCCTCCGGCTCCCGAGAAGAGGTCGATCACCTTGATCGACTCGGAGGGAGAATCGTCGGAGGATGGACTGGTCATGAGGGTGGATTCTAGTCGCCCGCCCCACGTGTGCGTCGTGGCGTGTTCGGGCGGTGTCACGGGCCGGTGCGATCGGCCGAGGCGAGTGCGGTGGCGATGCTCCGGCCCAGCGCCGCTGCCACCGGAGGTGGTGAGGCCTGGGCGAGCTGTCGGTACTGGGACGTCTTGCCGGCGCAGGTCTGCCAGTCCGTCGGGAAAGCCTGGAGCAGGGCGATCTGCTGGATCGTGAGTTTGGGCAGTGACTTACCGTCGCCGCCCGGTGTGACCCACACCGTGTCGGGTCCGGGTACGGCATCGCCCACCCCCCATCCGCTCAGGCCCATGGCTGCCCAGGCCCTTTTCGTGCCGCTGGGCCCCAGGTCGGCGCCGCCGTGCTTCTTGGAGCCACCGACCAATGTGGGAGCCGGCCGCTGGGCGCCGGCCGCCCATCTGTCGGCATACGGCCAGCCGAGCGTGGCCATCGAGGCATGCAGGACATCGCCCACGGTCGCGGACGTGGAAACGGATGGCTCGGGCCACCGGAAGGCATCGCCGGGGGCTCCCTTGAGCGCTACCAGTACGCCCTGCTCGCGATCCTGCGCGACGCCGAAGTCCTTCGCGTTGACCGTGCCCCAGTGCAGCCGGTAACCGAGGTGCTCCAGCTCCGCCTTGATCTCCGTGCGAAGTTCCTCGAATGCGTCCGCGGTGACGAGCTTCGGAACATTCTCGATGAGCACCGCCCGGGGCAGCACCGCGGAGGTCAGCAATACCGTCGCCCGCAGGAGTCTCCGCTCGTGATCGTCGCTGCCGCGCGCGGCAGCCGCCACGGCCCGAACCCGCGGCAGCCCGGCGGACAACAGGTCCACGTCGTATGTGTACGTGTGCTCTGCCGGGTCGAATTCCAGGACGTCCATCTCCAGGACGTTCCACGCCGGGCGGTTGGTCCGCAGCGTCGTGCACGAGTGCCGGTCGTTCTCCACCAGTGCGACGGGGTCGAACCCGGCTGTCTCCAGACCCAGTGCCTGACCACCGGTACCGGCGCAGATCTCGAGTGAGGTGAAGCGTTGGGGTGTCACGGTCGGTTCTCCTCCTGCGTTCGCCGGCCGGTGGGCCCGGGGGTGTGCCCACACCTCCGGGCTGCCTCGTCAGTTTTCGTTCGCTTCGTCCCTGCGCGAGGAATCGATGGTGGTGAAGCGGACCACTTTTCGCCCTCCACCCTCGGCCGAGGCGGGGGCGACGAAGGAGAACGCGATCACTGCCTTGTCCGCATCGATCCGTCCCGATGACACGACATCCGCGGAGTGGTGCGACTCGACGATCGGATAGAGCGCGATGACTCCACGGCGCTCGGTGGCGAATCGATCCGTGGCGACATGGCCGCACGAGGGCAGTGCGCCCGCGACGCGCAGGGCGGCGGGCCGGTGCTTCGGGTCGCTGATCGCGCTGAACAGGGGGCCACGTCGGCGGTCACGACTGAACCAGGACAGTTCCCGGTCCGACGTGCCGATACGAGCGTGTTTGCCCCCGGAGGCGTGTTGAGGGGCGAGCACCAGCCAATCGTCCACCTGGGCCGACTTGGTGATCTCTTCCAGGTAGGTGCGGTACGGCGCGAACTGGTGATCGGCGCACCATTTGAGGGACCGGAGCAGTGACATCAGGTCCTCGGCGGGCAGCAGCCCCGTGAGGGCCGAGAATTCGTGGGCTCTTCCGGTGGTCCCGTATCGGTGACCGAGGGTGATCGGAGCGTCCGAGAGGCCGTCGAGTACCTGTGTCCAGAGTCGCGTATTGGTCCGGAGCTCGTGAACCGTCGTGGGGTATGCCGTCGGTTCCTCCCACTTGCCCGGTGAACGGATCTCCGCGAGCTGTGTGTTGTGCATCTTGTTCGGACTCGTGGGCTTCAGCAGGTGCTGGGAAACCAGTGGTGGCACCAGCGCCGGTGTCACCTGTGGATAGCCGTCGATCATGACGGAGTACTGCTTGAGCTGGTCGCGGAAGATCTCCTCGTCGCGGCAGATCGCCTCGAACGCCTCGTAGAGGTCCATCTCCTTGCTGCTGCCCGATGTCTCGTTGCGGCCGATGTAGAGCCGTACAAGATCCCGGTAGCCGTTGCGGAAGCCGAACCAGCGGCCCATCTGCATCAACGTGGAGGCGTTCCCGGCACGGCGCCGGTAGTAGGTGATGGTGAGGCCTTCGACCGTGAAGCCCCGGGAGAGCTTCTGTCCGCCGATGAGGATCTTCCAGATCCGGCTGCCGTCGAAATCCGCCTCGCCGCGCTCGATGTCCTGGTCGCCGTTGACCACGATCACCGGGCGGTCGTCGCCACCGATGTTCTGCCAGGCGGTGCCGACATAGGGGAGGAGGTCGTCATACGACGCCGGTACGGCGAAGCCGTCGGCGCGGGCACGGGAGACGGGAAGGAGATCGCGTTCGAAGAGGTCGCGGAGCCGGGCGTGCCCGGTGGGGCCGGTGTAGCCGCCTGTGAGCCACAACCTGCGCAGTCGCCCCAGCAGTTCGCGATGATCGGCGGTGAGACGTGATTCGTGCACCAGCATGGTGTGATGTCGGTAGTAGCCATACCCGAGCCCCGTGGCCTCGCGGTAGAGCTTCATGGCGGCGGTGAGCACGAACATGTCGACGGCCTCGCGCAACGTGGCGTCGTCTGCGTCGTCGCCGATGTCGTCCGCGCCGATGTCACGGACATGCGCCTTCTCCTGGGAGTTGGCCACGTTGCGTTCCTCGGGCGGCACGTCCGAGTCGAGGTCGTGGAAGTCCTGGACGCCCATGTACCCGTGCGGTCGGTCGAGCGAGATGATGAAGTCGCGCGGAAAGATGTCGGCCTTGTCGCCGGGGTCGATGAAGACGTTGGCGAACGGGGTCGCCGTGTAACCGACGTATTGGGCGCGTGGCAGCAGCTGGAGCAGCTGCGAGATGGCCGCGTTGATGGCGGTGCGCTCGGCCCCGGGCTTCTTGGGATTGGCGGTGTTGACCGAAGCCTCGTCCGACTCGTCGTCGACGATCAGCACGGGGATCTCGTCGAGCAGACCGCCGACCCGCTTGAGGTCACTGACCAGCTTGGCCAGTACGGACTTGTTCTTCTTGACGACCATCAGTCGGGCGGCACTGCTGTGCAGGTTCACGGGGTCGTACAGCCGACGAGAGGGGTCCTGCTTCTCGATGGCGAGTTCGCCGATGCCCTGGGCGAGCGGTTGGTAGTCGTCGGCGCGTGTCGTGAGGCGGATGATGTCGAACGCGCCCAGCGTCGAGGGCCGCCCGCCGTGGGACAAGAACTTGTCCTCCAACCACGCGTTGTCCGTGTAGTAGTCGGAGTGGACCTCTTCGGTGTGGCGCAGGATGTTCTCGCGACCCACCAGCTCCATGTCCAGGCGCCGCTGGGTCTGGGCGCGCAACAGGTTGAGAGTGCCCCCGAGGACGATCACGAGACGGTAGCCGGCGTCCACCGCCTTGGCGATCACGCCCGTGAAGTTGGCCGTCTTCCCGGACTGCACGTACCCGACGACCAGCCCCTTGGACTGGTAGGCGGCCTCGGCGGTGGGATCGGCCAGTCGCTCGACCACCCGTTCCGCCGCCTCGCCGAGGTTCGCCACGGAGTCGTCCGGCCACCCCTTCGCCGCGAGGTATTCGGCGTACTTCGGCCAGTACCAGTAGTGCCCCTGATAGGCCTTGGTGGCCCGCCAGGGAGTGAATTCCTGGCTGATCACCACGGGGCCGGCCAGAGTGGACACCGGCACCAGGGCGTCCAGCGCCTTGCAGGTCTCGGCGTCCAGACCGAGCAACTTGTACACGGCCGTCCGCCGGGAGTCCGTGCGCGGTTCGGTATCGGTCCAGCTCGCCTCGGCGTCGAAGTCCCACTGGGTGAGTTGCTTGTGCCACAGCTGCAGCAGCGGGTCCGGCCGGTGAGAGCTCGGCAGCGCGTCCCGAAAGGCGAGCTCGGACACGTCGGTGTCGGGAGCCATCTGCATGCCGTAGAAGCTCAAGGTGGGGCCGAGCGCCATGGGTCCGGTGCGGCTCATTCCGTCGAGCGCGGCCCGATGGACGCGGAGGAGGGCTTCGCCGGTTTTCTGGTCGGTCATTGAGAGCCTCGGTTACGGGAGACGGAACGCACGCAGGGCGGCGGGCGGTTCGGGGGATGTCACGGGGGTTCTGTGGGTCAGATCGATGCGGTAGGTGACGTCATCGACGCACTCTCGTGCCTCCTGCGGAAGCGCAGTGAGAAGTGCAGGGGTAAGACGTGGGAGGTCTTCGTCCACAGGCAGCACGAGGGGCATCGGGCGCATGGTCCAGCGCTCGTCGTCCGTAGCATCGGAGCACCAACCCCGGGCTGCGAGGCGGACGTCGAGACGTGCCACGGTGGCGGGAGCGGCCTGTGAGACGCGGTTGCGGACGGCCGCAACACACTCGCTGAGCGTGCGACCGTGCGCGCCACCCCGCATGAGTTGGAACGACACCAGCCACAGGGGACGTCCTTCGACAGGGGCCAGCTGGCCCAGACCGTGGATCGTATGGAGGCGGCGCGCCGAGGAGGTGGTTTTGACTTCGATGTCGTGATCCAGGAGGCCGAAGTCGTGTTCGGTGGCGAAGGAGCCCGTCCAGGCATCGACCGCGGTTTCCCAACCGTGTTCGCCCCCGAGGGAGTTGAGGACGGACAGTTCGCCCATCAGCCCGATGCGCCTATTGGCGTCGAGCGTTCGTGGCCGCTCCAGGAGGGCGCTCCAGGCCCGTATCGTCTCGTTGAAGGCTTGGTCGGGGGTGCGGTCGTGAGCGACCACGCGGTCCGCGACCGCATTGAGCAGATCGTGGAAGTCGCGCAACAGGCGCTCCTGAGTGAGCCGGAGCCGGGCCATCCGAATTCCGTTCTGCGCGATCTCGTCGATCCGGACGAGAGGCAGCGGAGAGTGGGGCAACCGTTGGCGGGGCCCCAGCTCGAGATGGAGGGCGATCGACCGGTCATCGGTGACGACGTAGTCCACACGGGGGCCGTGCGCGGTGCGGAGCGGGAACGAAGTGCTCTGGCCCGCGTGGAGGTAGTGCTCGACGTCCACCCAGGAGGTGTATGCCTCGGCGGCGTGGTGCTCACTCGACATCGTCGGCCACCCTGTCCAGTTCGCTGCGGGCCGCGGCGATCAGGATCGACTGCCACAGCTGCAGGTTGTCCTTCTGCTTCGCGCCGGCGCGTTCGTATTCGAAGATCTTGTGCAGCAGGAGGTACATCAATGACTTGATCATCGGGGCGTCGTTGATGCCGCCCCGTCGGCCGCCCAGGATGGCGGTGCGGTAGTGCTGGTTGAGGATGATCAAGTGTTCCTCGCGGTCGAGGTCGAAGAAGACATCCTGGGGGAGTCTCTTCCAGATCACCGAGATCGGCTCCTCGTACGGCACCGAGGGCAGCTCTTCCTCGATGACGTGTCGCACCTCGGGAGCGATTCCCTTGCCGGGAGCGATCACCTCGGACCGCGTGGTCCCGGAGCGTTTGCGCGCCGTCCGGTACGTCGCGTCGGCGTCGGCCAAGTACTGATCGAAGAGGCGGCCCTCGAGATCGACCGCCTGTTCCAGGGCGGTGGTGAACTCCGGTGAGGCCTCCACGCCGGACTTCTTGACGGTGAGCCGGAAGACGTCGCCCGGGGCATCCGGCAGATCGACGGCCACGCGGGCGAGGGACAGGTTCGGTTCCGGCTGGCGGTAGTTGTTCCAACCGCCCGCTTGCACGAGTCGATCGTTCCGGTAGAAGTAGAAGCCCTGCCGATCGATGACCGTGCCCACCGCCTTGTACTCATTGAGATTCGACTTCGCCGGCCAGACGTGGGCCTGCAGGTGCACGCTTCCCACAGACCGGACATCGGCGGTGAAGCGACGCGGATACTCGCCGTTGCCCGTGACGGGATAGCCGAACGGGTCCAACGGTTCGACGCCGTAGTCGAGATAGACGACGCCCGACCGTACGTCCTCGACCGCGATCGTGATGTTGAAGGTGTCGCGGGAGAGGAAGCGGTGCAGATAGAGGCCGAGGTGGAGCCCGAGCTTGTTGATCGTGCGGTGCAGATAGCGATCGGTCTGACCGCCTCCCCCGACCTTGGGGAAGTCCTTGACGCCGTCCCAGCGGACGACTGTGCCCTGCCATGTGATGGGCTTGTCGTAGTAGCGGTCGATGAGCTTCTGCGCGAAGTCCGGGGCGACGATGTCGCACTGGAATCCCGCTCTGGCGTGCTCCATCAGCCAACGCCGTCCGACGGCGCGGGTGCGCTTGGTGGTGGAGACCACCGTCACGGCGTCGGCATGCGAGAGGGAAGCGGACTTCAGGCCGGTGCCGAACATGCCCAGCGCGCCTACGTCGTAACTGCGGCGCCCACCGACCGTCATGGCGATGTCGAGTGCTTCCTCGTCCATTCCGCGACCGTCGTCGACGACGAGGAGGGAGACCAACCGGTCATCGTCCCTGAGGAAGTGGATGACCACGTCCTTGGCCCCTGCATCGACGGAATTGTCGACGAGGTCGGCGATGGCCACCTCGAAGCCGTATCCCTGGCTGCTGAGAGCCTCCACATAGCGTGAATCAGGGGGCAGATGCTTGCTGCCGGTGGTGGGGACATCGAACTGCCAGTCCGTCATTGTTCGCCTTGTACTCACGCATGCTCATGGATTCGTACGACCGATTCCGACCGTAGCGCGGAGGGCCGACAGCGGAACGGCAGATGTTGAAACGCGATCGTTTCATCCGGCTGTCAAGGCGTTTTTTTGCCGCGGAGATCGGTGAGCGTGCGGGCGATCCGCTCCGCGACGGCCACCGGATCCTCGTGTTCCCAGAAGCGCAGCACCGTCCAGCCCTGGGCCACCAGGTGTGCGGTCGTTTCGCGGTCGCGGGCGATGTTGCCGTCGAGCTTGTTGCGCCACCAGTCGGCATTGGCTTTGGGATGGGTGGCGTGTTCGGGGCAGCCGTGCCAGAAGCAGCCGTCGAGGAAGACCGCGACCTTGGGTCCCGGAAAGGCGATGTCGATCGTGCGACGGGGGAAGTCGGGGACACGACGCTGCAAGCGGTAGCGATGGCCGGAGGCGTGGAGGAGCCGTCGTACGGCCATTTCGGGGCCGGTGTCCCGACGGGCCTGGACGCTCATACGGGCGGACACGCCGGGGGACGAGGGTGTGGCAGGCACATGGCCATTGTGCCGGAGCGGGCCGGGGGGTGTCAGGGCCGACCGTCGGGGCGGGGTGATCGGCCGTGCGGCTCGCGGGTCCGGTGTCCGGCCCCCAACGCATCGGTCAGCGCCGGCCGCGCCCAGGCTTGGTAGTGCCGCAGATGCCGCAGCAAGTGCTGTTCCCGGTGGAAGAAGTCGGGTGCAGGACCCAGGAGATGGGCTCGACGGCGGTGGAACGAGAGGGTGGTGGCGACGGTGGCGTATTCGGTGACGGCGCGGGCGGCGGCGGGGCCCTGGGTGGTGCGGGCGATGTCGCGGGCGAGGGCGCGGGTTTTGAGGGAGGAGAGGGCGGCGGGTTCGGTGGGGGCGAGCCAGCCGGCGGTGATGTAGGGGGCGAGGTAGCCGCGCAGGGAGAGCAGTTCTTGGTTGCGGGCCCAGATCGCCAGCCAGGTGAGGGCGAGGAGGACGGGGACCATGAAGAGGCCGTAGACGATGAGGAAGCCGGGGTCGCCGAGGGAGGAGGCGCCGTTCCAGATGGCGTGCAGGAGGACGGCGGTGACCAGGCCGAGGAGGGCGAGCGCGATACGGGCGGCGCGGCGGCGGGGGTAGCGGGTGGCGGCGATGCCGAACGCGAGGCCGGTGAGGACCGTGAAGAGCGGGTGGGCGAAGGGGGAGACGATGATGCGGAGGAAGAAGGCGCCGGCGGTGCGGGAGTCCAGCCCGGAGTGGCCCATCGACTGGTCCTCGCCGAAGGCGTTGCCCAGGTAGAGGACGTTCTCGGTGAAGGCGAAACCGGTGGCGGTGATCCCGGCGATGACGATGCCGTCCGTGATGCCGTCGAAGTCGTTGCGGCGGAAGCGGTAGAGGAAGAGGACCGCGGCGGCCTTGACCACCTCCTCGACGACCGGGGCGATGACCGTGGCGCCCCAGGCCTCGGCCTCGGAGGGTGATGCCGAGGAGATGTTGGCGGCCAGCCAGTCGGTGGCGAAGCCGTTGGCGAGGAGCGCGACCAGGGCGGCGGCGCAGGCGCCCCAGGCGAAGGCGAAGGCGAGGTTGCGCCAGGGCTCGGGCTCCACGCGGTCGAGCCAGCAGAACGCCGCGAGGAGCAGCGGCACGGGGAAGACGGCCAGGCCGAGGCCGACCAGGAAGCCTTCGGTGCCGGTCTCCTGGCGGACCATGCCGATGATGATCACGCCGGAGAGCGCGAGCAGCGAGCTCAGGGCGACGGCGCGCAGGGTGGTGCTGTTCCAGGGGGCCGTCCGGCGGCGGTGTGCGGCCGCGTGCTCGTGCGGGTGGGGTGTGTACGGGGGAGGGGCGGGCGCGGACGGCGGGTGCGGGGGCGGCTGGGACGGGTACACCCATCGACCCTAACGAGCGGCGTCCGCCCTATGTGTCGCGGCGGCGGAAGAGGAGGTCGTGGACGACATGCCCCTTGTCCAGGCCCTGGCCCTCGAACTTGGTGAGCGGGCGGAAGTCCGGGCGCGGCGCATAGCCGGGGTAGAGGTTTTCGAGCGCCGGCTCGGCGGAGAGGACTTCGAGCATCTGCTCGGCGTACGGCTCCCAGTCGGTCGCGCAGTGGACGAGGGCACCGGGCGCGAGCCGGGTGGCCGCCAGGGCGATGAACTCCGGCTGGACGAGGCGGCGCTTGTGGTGGCGCTTCTTCGGCCAGGGGTCGGGGAAGTAGACGCGCAGGCCGGCGAGGGAGGCGGGGGCCAGCATCTCGCGCAGCAGGATGATGGCGTCGCCGTTGGCCACCCGGATGTTGGACAGGCCGTTCCGCTCCGCGAGACCGAGCAGATTGCCCTGCCCGGGGGTGTGGACGTCGCAGCCGAGGATGCCGGTGTCCGGGTCGGCGGCGGCCATCTGTGCCGTGGCCTCGCCCATGCCGAAGCCGATCTCCAGCACGACCGGCAGTCCGCCGAAGAAGGTGTCGAGATCGATACGGGAGAGGCCGTCGATGTCCAGCCCCCAAGTGGGCCACAGGCGGCGCAGCGCGTCCGCCTGGGAGGGCGACACGCGGCTGCGGCGCGGCTGGAAGGAGCGGATCCGGCGCTCGTGATGCGAACCCGCGGGGTCGGCGGCGGGGCCGGTCCCGTCGGGGAACATGGGCGCACCGCGGCGCGGGGTGGCGGCCGAGACGGCGGTGGAGCCGAGGGTGTGGGGGTCCTGGGCGGTGGCCTCGTGGGCGTCGGCTCCGTGTGAGCTGGCCCCGGGTGCCTCGGCCTCGTCCGCGTCGGCTCCGTGCGCCTCGGCCGGCTGCGGGCCGGTGGGCTGCACGTCGGTCTGCTGCGGGGCGGCTTCCCGGGTGGGGGAGGCCTGGGCGCCGGCTGCCGGAGCGGCTGCTTCCGCGGCGGGGGTGGCGGGGGTGGTGAGGTTCTCGGACACAGTGCGTCGATTCTACGGGGCGTGGGTTAGGGGGGAGGGGAGCCCGGGGACCCGGCGGGGGGCGACTGGGGGTCGGCTGGACCGCCCGGGGCACGTACGGAGTCCGCCCGGGACCCGTACGGAGTCCGCCCCGGGCCCGTACGGAGTCCGCCCCGGACCCGTACGGCGCCCGCCCCGGGGCCGCCTCGGAGCCGGCCCGGAGCCCGTACGAGGCCCGCTCGGAGCCTTCGATGTGCCTGGTGCGTGCTCAAGTGGCGGGCCGGAACCTTCGTGAAAAGGGAGGTTGGCGCGGTGCGTAGCGGCATGCATACGATGCGGCGCTGACGTGAGCAAAACAAATCAGGGGGGATGGTTCATCGTGTCGCAGGGCGGCCAGGGGTACACCGGGAATCCACAGGGGCCACAGCCGCCCGGCCAGGGAGCTCCGGGAGCGCCGCCCGCCGGCCCGCCGGCACCGGGGCAGGCCGCCCCGCCGCCCGCGGGAGCGTTCGGCCCTGCGGACCAGCCGCCCGCCGGTCCGGGACAGATGCCTCCCGGCCCGTACGGCGCCCCGCCCGCTCAGCCCGGACCGGGCGGCCCGCAGTACCCACCGCCCATGGGGCAGCCCCAGGGCCCGCCCCCGCAGGGTTACCCCGGGCCGCAGGGAGGCCAGCAGCCACCCCCGCCGTACGCCCAGAACCAGGGGCCGATGCCGGGCCAGGTGCCCGGCCAGGTCCCCGGCCAGGGACCGTTCCCCGGTGGGCCCATGCCGCCCCAGTTCCAGGGCGGGCCGGGCGGGCCCCGGCGCAGCGGCGTGCCCGTGCCGCTCATCCTGACGCTCGTGATGGTCCTGCTGGTGGCTGCCGGGGTCGGCGGGTACTTCCTCTTCTCCGGGGACTCCGCCGACCCGGGAGCCGCCCGGCCCGCGAACGCCCTGCCGCGGAAGTGGGAGGCGGCGTCGCCGGCGTCCGAGCGCGAGGGCCAGAACGAGAACGGGCTGCGCTCGATGTGGTTCAACAACGACGACATCATCTACGGCGACGGCGAGGGCGTACGCGCCTACAACCGCAAGACCGGCAAGAAGAAGTGGACGGTCAAGACGCCCAAGGGCGCGGGCGAGGTCTGCGCGATGTCCGCGGAGCCCAGTGACGACGGCGTGGGCGCCGTGGTCTTCGACGCGGGTGGCGACGACTGCTCCTACCTCTCCGTCGTCGACACCGACACCGGCCGCACGCTGTGGTCCAAGAACCTCCAGGACGGTCACGGCGCGGAACACGAGCCGCGGGTCGTGGTGAACAGCAAGGTCGTCGCCGTCACGATCGGCCAGACCTATGCCGGCTTCTCCGTCGGCCGTGGAGCGAAGGTCTGGGAGCTGTCCGCGCGCGGTCACGACTGCACCAATTCGGTCGGGCTGAGCCCCCAGTACCTGGCGGTGGCCAGCGACTGCTCCGACGCGAAGCCGAAGAAGCAGCTGATGCTCCAGGACCTGGAGTACGACAGCATCCATTCGACGGTCTCGGGTGAGGACCACGCGATCGTGCGGACCCTCTCGGACTGGCCCCTGACGCTGCTGACGGAGAGCGGCAGCACGGCCGATCCCGTGCACTACATCCAGACCTACACGAAGAAGCCCAAGCCGGACCACACCTTCCAGCTCTCGGGCGAGCTGAAGGACCTGAAGTTCGAGCCGCGCAACACCTACGTCGACGAGGACGAGCAGATCCTGGTGACCGGTTACGGCGCCAACAACGGGCTCGCGGCGATGGACATGAAGACGGGCAAGCTGCTGTGGAAGAAGCGCGGCTCGGCGGCCATCGCCGGTGTGAACGACCAAGGCGTGATCATGGTGACCGATTCGCCCGACAGCGGCGCCTCCGCCGTGAAGGAGCTGGTGGTTGCGGTCGGCCTGCGTGACGGCAAGGAGAAGGTGAAGGGCACGCTCTACGAGAAGGAGCACAACCTGCCGGCCCCCAGCGATATGTCGCTGGCCCTGGACAGGGACAACATGCTCTTCATCCAGAGCGAGCGGCTCACCGACAACCGGCCGAGCGTGCAGGCCTTCGAGGTGCCCTTCGCCTGACGCCTCCAGGACGCCGGCCGGCTGACCCGTCTCCACGACGCCGTCGCCGCCACGGATCCGCCGCCGCTCGGCCCCGCCTCTTTCCGGAGGAGGGGCCGAGCGGCGTTTTACGAGGGCGCGCCGGGCGGCTTCACGAGTGCACGCGGAAGACCCGAGCGGCGTTGCTCAGGGGGGAGGCCCTGAAGACACTCCCTCCCGAGCGCCGCTCCGTCATGCGCGGCTTCGCCCCAGCAGCCCCATGACCCGCCGTGCCACCTCCCGCCCGATGGGGAGCGAGGCCGTGGCGGCCGGGGACGGGGCGTTGAGGACGTGGATCATGCCGGGGGATTCGGCGAAGAGGAAATCGTCGACGAGGGTGCCGTCGGGGAGGACGGCCTGGGCGCGGACGCCGGCCGGCGACGGCACCAGGTCCTCCTCGCGGGCGGCCGGGAGCAGGCGGCGGACCGCGTCGGCGAAGGCGGGCCGGGACAGGGAGCGGTGCAGCTCGCCGGCGCCGTAGCGCCAGTGGCGGCGGGCTATCCGCCAGGAGCCGGGGTAGGCGAGGGTGCCGGCCAGCTCGGCGGGGCGGATCGTGCGCCAGTCGTAGCCCTCGCGGGCCAGGGCGGGGACGGCGTTCGGGCCGATGTGGACGGCGCCGTCGATACCGCGGGTCAGATGTACGCCGAGGAACGGGAAGGCCGGGTCGGGGACCGGGTAGACCAGGCCGCGGACGAGCGAGGCGCGCTCCGGAGCGAGGGTGAAGTACTCGCCGCGGAACGGGACGATCCGCATGCCGGGGGCGTCGCCGGCCAGCCGGGCGATCCGGTCGCAGTGCAGGCCGGCGCAGTTGACCAGGGCACGGGCACGGTGGACCGTGCCGTCGGCGCCGCGGACCGCCACCCGGCCGGGGCGGCGGCCGATGGTCGTCACCTCGGTGCCGTAGACGATCCGGGTGCCGGCGTCCTCGGCGAGCCGGGCGAACCGGCGGGCGACGGCCGCGAAGTCGCAGACGCCGGTCGTGCCGACATGGATGGCGGCCAGGCCGTCCACCTCGGGCTCGTACTCGGCTATCTGGGCGGGGCCCAGCTCGCGCACCGGCAGGCCGTGTTCGCGGCCGCGCTGGATCAGGCCGTGCAGCCGCGGCAGCTCGCTGCGGTCCGTGGCGACGATCAGCTTGCCGGTGACCTCGTGCGGGATGTCGTTCTCGGTGCAGAACTTCACCATTTCCGCCGAGCCCTGCAGGGCGAAGCGGGCCTTGAGGGAGCCGGGTGGATAGTAGATGCCGCTGTGGATCACGCCGCTGTTGCGCCCGGTCTGGTGACGGGCCGGGCCCGGCTCCTTCTCCAGGACCACGACGCGGGTGCCGGGTGCGGCACGCGTGATCGCGTAGGCCGTAGAGAGTCCGACGATGCCGGCACCGATCACCAGCACATCGCAGTCGTACGCCGCCACTGCACCTCCCCAACCGCATGACCCGGGCTCGCCCGTCGCCGCGGACCTGCGCCTCATCCGCATCATCGCCCGACGACGTATCCCATCATGACGCCCGGCACTGACAATGCCGATCGGACGGGGCGGGGTCCGGCCCCGGCCGCCCGACGGTCCGGCCCCAACCGCCCGCCGGTCCGGCCCCGTCCGCCGCCGGTCCGCCCCTGCGCGGCCCGCCCCGTCCAGCCCGCCCCGTCCGGCCCGCCCCTGCGGCCCTCGTCTAAGCCGGTGCCGCCAGCAGCGGCCTCGCCCGCTCCCGCAGCTCGACCACCCGCGGCTCGTCGCCGTACGGCTCCAGGCGGTGCAGCAGATCGCGGACGTACTCGGTGGTCCGGGCGGAGGAGATCCGTCCGGCCACCTCAACCGCGCGGGTGCCCGCCGCGCAGGCCGCGTCCAGATTGCCGGACTCCAGTTCGGCGACAGCGGAGACGACCAGGCGCAGACCGTGCGAGCGGACGAACTCCTCGGTGGGCCGGGACAGCGCCTGCTCGGTGAAGCGGCGCACCTGGCGGGGCAGCCGCAGATCGCGGTAGCACTCGGCGGCGTCGGCGGCGAAGCGCTCGTACGAGTAGAAGTCCAGCCACGAGGGGTCGGGGTCGCCGCCGCGGGAGCGCTCCAGCCAGCCCTCGGAGGCCTTCAGCGCCACCTCGCAGGCGCGCGCCTCACCGGCCTTGGCCTGCGCCCGCGCCTCGACCAGGCGGAAGAAGCTCATGGTGCGGGCCGTGGCCAGGCCGCGGTTGCGTTCCAGGGCGGCCTGGGCGAGGTCGACGCCCTCGTCGGCGAAGCCCCGGTAGGTCGCCTGGAGGGACATCGAGGCGAGGACGTAGCCGCCGAGGGGGACGTCGGCGGCCGCGCGGGCGAGCCGCAGCGCCTGGATGTAGTACCGCTGCGCGGCCTCCTGCTGGCCCGTGTCGAAGGCCATCCACCCCGCGAGCCGGGTGAGTTCGGAGGTCGCCCCGAAGAGCGCACGGCCCACTTCGTCGCTGTACGAGGCGAGGAGCAACGGGGCCGCATCCACCCGGAGGCATTCCGGGACCATCGAGGAACGCCAGTCCCCGCCGCCGTATTTGGAGTCCCAGCGGCGCGCGTCCTCCGCCGCCTCGCGCAGCTTGCTGACGTCGCTGTGGCCGACGTGCTGCGGAACCCCGCCGTCGCCGGCCGCCGCGGCGTCCTTGTCCCGTGCCTCGGCCGCCTCCCGCGCCACCGAGCTGTCGGCCGGGGATATCAGCCAGCGCGAGGCGGGGGTGGCGTACGCGCTGACGGCGAAGGATCCGGCCAGGCTCTGCCAGATGCCGCCGCCGCCCGCCCGCCGTCCGGCCAGATCGAGACGGTACAGCTCGGTCGCGGAGCGCACCGCGGCGCCCACGTCGCGGGGAAATGCCAGGCCCACCTCGGGCGCCGGGTCCGCGTCGGCCAGCCCGATCTCGTGCAGCGGAACCGGCCGGCCCAGCTTGCTGCCGATCGCGGACGCGATCAGATGGGGCGCGGCACCCTGCGGCACCATGCCCTTGGAGACCCACCGCGCCACCGACGTCTTGTCATAGCGAAGCGTCAGTCCGCGCTGCGCACCGAGGTCGTTGACCCGGCGTGCCAGTCCGGCATTGCTGATACCCGCGAGGGCGAGAACAGTGCCGAGCTTTTCGTTCGGCCCGCGTATATCCCTGGACATGCGCACCCCTCGACACAGCGACGGCCGCCCCGGTACCCCGGGGCATGCGTCCACCCAGAGTAGTTCGCCGGATCCCGACCGTTAAGTGCCGGTGTCTTGGATGGCGAGATTCGTGTTCAAACAGGGGTGCGGGAATTGGCATGTGCTCCGGGTACGTGTGCCCGTGCGCCCGTTCGTGCGCGCTGGCCGCCCGTTTCCGGGAGCGCTTCCATGTCTTCTGCGTGGGTCGGCCCGCTGCACTGGATCCAGTGGGCTGGGGGATACCGTCACCTCAATTCCCCGCGGGTGACGGTCCGGTCCGGGGGGCGCAGCCCGCCTCCCGGACCGTCGCGCGCAGCGACCGGCGGCCGGTCGCGGCCGGCCGTGTCACCGGTTGACGTCATGCCCGAATACGTCAACTGGGCTGCCTGGTACGGACTTTGGCCGAAAATCGACGGGTGATGATTTCACGCCGCCGCCTGCTCGGGGGCGCCCCGGGGGCCACACGGGGGGCCTCCCGGGGCCGGGGCGGCGGAGCCCGGCCGCGCGCCCGTCCACTCCGCCGTCCGCGGCCCGTCCGCGAGGGCCCGTGACGCCCCAGGGGCCCGCCGGCGGGTCCCCCGACCGGCGCACGCCGCGCGAACCGCCCGTATACAGGCCCACTCCAACGCCTCCTGCGCGCCCCTGTCATGGCAGCATGGTCGCCACAACAGCTCGGCGACAGCCGGGCAATCCGCTGTACGGGGCGGCCGTTGGCCCCGGCGCACGGGGAATCGGGTGGAGGCGGCCATGCGCTGGTTGGTGGGGTGGAGCAGTGCCGCCACGGGGCCGGCCGGCCCGGGGCCGATGGCGGGTGAGGAGAGCCATGCGGTCCTCCCCGTGGGCGCCCAGCTCCTGTGGGGCGGTCCCGATCCCCTGTGGGCGGTCGGCGACTGGCGGCCGGACGAGGTCCGCGTCGTACAGGCCGACGCCGAGACCCGGCTCGCCGTCTTCGGCGTCTGCGGCGCCACCGAAGACCAACTGCGGGTCGGCTTGTTCGCGGCGCGCGGGGGCGCACTGCGCCACCTCACCACCTGGCCCGGCAGCTACACCGCCGTCGTCCAGGTAGGGCGGCGGATCACCGCCACCGGCGACCTGGCCGGCGCCCGGCCCGTCTTCCACACCCCCTGGGCCGGCGGCACCGCCTACGCCACCGCCGCCCTCCCGCTCGCCGACCTCGTCGAGGCCGCCCTCGACGTCGGCCACCTGGCCGCGCTGCTGGCCTGCCCGGACATCCCCGAGGCGCTGGGCGCCGGCACGCCGTACGAAGGCGTCCGCCGGATCCCGCCCGGCCACGCCCTGGTGCTGCGCGGCGGCGCCCGCGACATCACCTCCTTCGAGCCGACCGCCTCGCTCGCCGTCGCCGCACCCCAAATCGCCCCGGAACAGGCCGTGGACGGCGTTCGCGACGCCTTGGTCGAAGCCGTCCGCGTACGGCTGGCCGGGCCCCGGCACGCCCCCGATCCGGACGGGCGCGACGGCCTCGACCCCGGACCGGTGCCCGGTATGGGGCCCGCCGAGCGGCGCGCGGCGCGCGGGGCACCGGCCCCCGGCATCGGCGCCGACCTCTCCGGAGGCAGCGCCTCCGGAACCCTCGCCCTCCTGGCCGCCGGTCTCCCCGGCCGGCCCGGGAGGCTGGGCGGTCACGGTGAACGCCTCCTGGCCGTCACCTTCAACGACCGCGCCACCACGGGCGAAGGGGCCCACCACGACGCCGAGTTGGAGCGCGCCCGCACCCTGGCCGACAACCCGCGGCTGCACCATGTCGTCGTCGCGGCCGGCGAAGAGGCCCTTCCGTACGCGGACCTCGGCGCGGGCCCGCTCACGGACGAGCCGGGCCCCTCCCTCATCACCGCGAGCCGCCACCGCCGACGCCTGCTGGCCGGCAGCGCGGACCATTTCGTCGGTCACGGCGCCCGTCAGGTCCTCGACGCGCACCCGGCCCGCCTCGCCGACCTGCTCATGGACCGCCGCCGGCGCCATCTGCTGCGCCCGGTCACCGCGCTGGCCAAGGCCGACGGCCCCTCGGCGCACTCCGTCCTCGTCCCCTTCACCGTCTACCGCGCCGCCCGCAGGCTCGCCCGTACGCCGTACCCGTCCGGCCTCGCCGATACGGCGCGGCGCCTGCTGGAGCGGCAGTTCGCCGACGAGCCGGTGGCCGGCGGGGCCGTGGACGCCTCGCTGGCCGCGCTCGCCTGGTGCGGGCCGGGGCCCGCGGCGCGCTGGCTCACGGGGGAGGCGCTGGCCGAAGTATCGGTTCGTCTCAGCGAAGCGGCACACCGCTCGCCCGCCGCCGGCCACCCCGGGGAGCGGCGGGCCCGCGCCGCGCTGGCCCGTCAGGCCGCGGACCACCGCGTCTTCGAGCAGGCCGCCGAGATCCGCGACCAGCGGCTGCACGCCCCCTTCCTCGACAACCAGGTCGTGATCGCCTGCCGCGCGCTGCCGGACACCCTGCGGGTGCAGCCGGGGGCGCGGGCCGCCGTACTGCGCTCCGTACTGGCCGGGGCCGGCGTACGGGATCTGCCGCCCGGCTGGGGCGCCACCTCACACCTGACCCAGGCGGCCGCCGTACGCACCGGGCTGCGCGGTGCCATAGGCGACCTGGTGCAGCTCTTCGACACGCCGCTGCTGGCCGACGCCGGCCTGGTGGAGGCGCGGGTGGTCCGCAAGGCGCTGCGGTCGGCGGCGGAGGGGGCGCCACTCCCGCTGGACGGGCTGACCGAGCTGGTCTCCACGGAGCTGTGGCTGCGGCGGCTGGTGGCGCGGCGGGGGACGTGCTGGACGGGGGCCGGGGCGCCGCGCCAGAAGGCGGTCGCGGGCGGGGTCGTTCCCCGGGCGCGGCTGGCATGAGCCGGGAGGCGTCGCCGGGGCCGGGAGGCGTGGGCGTCGTCGGCGCCGGGGGCCGGGTGGGCAGGGGATCAAATGCCGGGTGGCCTGATGGTCCGGTGGCCCGGTGGCCCCTCAACGACAGCTGATCGTCGCCTGCGCCCAGTCCCCCAGCGCCACCACGGCCGCGGGCGAGGCCGGCTCGGTCACCAGCCGCAGTGTCTTACGCCCCGTCAGCGGGACATGCACCGGCACCGCCCGCTGCCCGTCGTGCACCACCGCCGACCGCCACAGCCGCACCCCGTCCGCATAAACGGAGAAGCGCAGCGCCCCCAGCCCCATGCCGAGATCGTCGATGCCCGCCACGGCGTCGTACGCGGTGCACCGGCGGTTGAGGTCGATGGTCACCGAGGACCGCGCGTGCACGCTCGCACCCTGTGCATACGTCGTGCCGGCGATCCGCGGCGACTCCCGCTGCCACAGCCAGCTGCTGCCGAGGGTGCGCACCTCCGGTTTGCTGCCGTCGCCCGTGAAGTCGTGGTCGAGCGTGCCCAGCGGGTACGCGGTCGGGGCGGGCAGCGGCGGCTGGGGGGTGGGCGCCGGCGGCGTGGCCTTCGGCGGTGTGGGGCCGGGGGCCGGCGCAGACGGCGGGGCCGGGCGGGGCGTGGGCCGTTGCGGAGTCCGCGGAGGGGCGGGCGCCGGCTCGGGGCGCGAGGTGTGCGCCGACGGCGCCTTCGGCCCCGGCGTCGCGCTGCGCTCCGGCGCCGGCGCGGCACCGGACGCCGGTGGCAGCGCCGACCCCGACGGCGCGGACGACGGCCTCTGCGGCGCGACGGGGGCCGACTGTGCGGACCCGGCCCGCGGCTTCGGCGCAGGCCCGGGCAAGCCGGTCAGCGCCAGCGCCAGCACCGCGCCCGCCACCACCGTCACCCCCACGCCGAGACCGACCTTCACCGCCGCGCCCAGCCCCTCACCCACGGCCGCACCACCGGAACCACCGGAACCACCGGCGCTTCCTGCCGCACCGCCGCCCGTGGCCGCGGAACCCCCACTGCCCGCAGCCGCCGCACCGGCCCCGGCCGAACTTCCCACCGCACCGGCCCCGGCTGCCGCGCCCGCTGCCGCCCCCGCGACCCCCACCGCCGCGGCCGCTGCCTTGACGGCGTATCCCGCGGCGAACCAGCCGATGACCGCGACCGGCAGCAGCGCCCCGATCCGCTGGTTGACGTCCTCGACCTCCAGGGCGGCCAGCCGGCACCGGGCACATGCCGCCAGATGCTTGCGCAGCCCCCGCTCGGCCCGCATCCGCAGCCCACCACGGGCGAAGGCACCGAGCCGGTCGGCATACCGTGCGCAGTCGCCGCCCGCGGTCAGCGACTGGCTGACATGCGCCTGCAGATAGGCCTGCCGAAGGCCCTCGCGGGCACGGTGCGCCAGTACGGCGGTGGCGTTCGCGGTCAGCCCGAGCAGCGGGGCGACCTCGCTGGGCGACTCCTCCTCGACCGTGGTGTGCCACAGCACTGTCTGGTAGCGCTCGGGCAGACTGCGGAACGCCTGCACGGCCATCGACTGCTCGGCCTCGTACAGGGCGCGCACGTCCGCGCCCGGATCCTGGGTCTCCTTGTCCCCCGGCGCCCCGGTCGAGGACACCGCGAACACCGCGAAGTCCTCCACCAGTTGCTCCCGCCGCGCCGTCTTCGCCCAGGAGGCGGCGACCCGGCGGACGGTGGTCAGCAGATAGGCGCGCACCGCGGAGTCGGGCCCCGCGCCGCCGCGCACCGCCTGCAGCGTGCGCGCGAAGACCTCACCGGTCAGGTCCTCGGCGGTGTGCACGTCCCGGCAGCAGCTCCGGGCGTAGCGCCGGACCGCCTCGGCGTGCCTGCGGTACAACTCCTCGTACGCACCGTCGTCCCCGGCCCGCAGATTGGCGAGCAACTGGGCGTCGGACGGCGGGATTTCGCCCCCCTCGGGGGCGGCAGCCGCGCCCGCCCGGTGGGAACGTCCGCGCTGCGGCGGCACGCCGGTCCCCTCGCCCGCCGGACGACGGGCGTGAGCGCGCCGCTCAGCCGGCCCGCCGGCCGGGGCCCCCGTCCCCGACGGCCCGGCCTGGCCGGGGATCCGTCCGGACGGCGTGCCCTTGGTCCCGTCCGCCCCGGCCTCGCCGTGGCGCCGCCCGTCCCGCCCGTCAACACCCATCTTCGAGGCCCCCGAAGCCGCCGTCACACCGGAATACCGCGCCAGAGTGCCACACCGGCCCCCCGCGGTTGCGGCTCCTGACCGCCATCCACTCATCCGGGGTGCGCCCGTGGACGATCACACGGACGTTCACCCGTACGAGCCATGCCTCATGCGCGGAGCCCGTACCCGCCCCCAGGGCGCATACGGGCTCCGCGGTCACCTACGGCACCGTCCCGCGGACCGGCACCATCCAGCCGGCCGGCCCCGCCGGGTGAACCCGGCGGTCGGGCCCACCGGACGACGGCGCCGGCCGCCGGACCTCACTCAGCGGGGCGCGAACGCAGCCCCTCCAGCAGAATCTCCAGCAGCCGCGCGGAAGCGGCCTGCTGGTGGCTGGGTTCGGGCAGCGTGGGCGCGCCCGTGGCGATCACTAACAGAATGTCGGCGACCGTCACATCGGCACGCAGCTCACCCGCCGTCCTGGCCCGCTCCACGAGCCGCCCGACGACCTCCAGCAACGCGTCGGCCCCGGCCATCTCCTCGGCACCGGCATCGGCACCGTCGACGTCACCGGCAGTGGCCGGCGCTGTCCCGTCCGCCGGGACCTGCTCGCCCTCCGAGGCGTCACGCGCGGCGACCAGCCGGAGATCGACCGGGACCCCGTCCGTGCCGGGTGCCATCCGCTGCTGCGGCACCCGCGCCTCACTCAGGCCGTCCGGGACCCGTGCCTCGCTCAGCCCGTCCGGCACCCGTGGCCCGTCCGTGCCGTCCGCCGCCGGCTCCGTGCGCCGGTCGGCGTCCGCGCTCACCCGCAGAATGCCCGGCGGCAGCAGCCGTCCGGCCCCCGAGGCGACCGAGGTCCGCAAGAAGCGGGACAGCGCGGACCACGCGTCGTCCTCCTGGCCCAGCGCCGTACGCGCCTGGTCCGTCAGCCGTGCGGTCTCCTCCTCGGCTATCCGGCGGACCAGCACGTCCTTGCTGGGGAAACGGCGGTAGACCGTGCCGACACCGACCCGGGCCCGCCGGGCCACGTCCTCCATGGGCGCGCCGTACCCCAGCTCGCCGAACACCTCGCGCGCGGCGCGCAGCACATGTTCCAGATTGCGCTGGGCATCCACCCGCAGCGGCGTGCTCCGCCCCCCGGCCCCCGTCCCCGTGCGGGCACCGTTCGTCCCCGTGCGGGCACCGTTCCTCACACCGGTGCCGTTGCCGGAACCGTTGCCGGCGCCGTGGGTGCCGTTGGTTTTCTGGGTGCCGTTGTGGTCTTCCTTCATGCTCCCGGCGTCGTCGGCGGCATGCGCCACAGCGACGTTGGTCTGCCAATGAGAGCCCTGAATGTGCATAGTGATCCCCCGGTAATGACGTCTCCCCCCGGAGACTCCCCGCCCTGACAGTCAGGGCGTACCGATGACAGGGTGCACCCCAACGACATACGAACATAGTTGAGCCCGGGTCAAGAATGAAGGGGGCGTTCCGCGCAATGCGCCCCCCGATCGGACCAAGGGGGCTGATCCACCCGGATCACGACCCCGTTCTTCCCCCGCCACCCACCCTCTGACCAGGGAACCTCTGCCCGCACGCGCGGAATATGCCGTTCCGTCCCCAGGGCTGCGACCGGTCATACATTTCGACGGGCCTGTGGACAAAGCCGCGCCGGCAGTGCGTCATGGAACAGTGCTGTGCTTTACCCGGGGGCGCAGCTCCCGAGGGTGGCCGCGCCGCCGGCCGCCCGCCGGATCGGTGCCGCCCGGGCCTGGCCGACACCGCGAGGAGAACCTCTGTGAAGACTGTGTCCTCGAATGACGTGACGCGCATTCTCGTTGTCGGTGGTGGCTATGTGGGGATGTACACCGCCCTGCGGCTGCAGCGAAAACTGAAGCAGGAACTGCACCGGGGCACCGTCGAGATCATCGTGGTCGACCCCGAGCCGTACATGACGTACCAGCCCTTCCTGCCCGAGGCCGCGGCCGGTTCGATCTCCCCGCGCCATGTCGTCGTACCGCTGCGCCGGGTGCTGCCGCGGTGCAAGGTCGTCATCGGCGAGGTCACCGCCCTCGACCACGGCGACCGCCGGGCCACCATCACCACCCTGGCCGCGGAGGAGACCGGCAACGGCGCCGTCGAGGTGGAGTACGACGAGCTGGTCCTGGCGCCCGGCTCGGTCTCGCGCACCCTGCCCGTCCCGGGCCTGGCCGACGTCGGCATCGGCTTCAAGACGGTCGAGGAGGCCATCGGACTGCGCAACCACGTCCTCGCGCAGCTCGACATCGCCTCCTCCACCCGTGACCCCGCGGTCCGCGACGCCGCGCTCACCTTCGTCTTCGTCGGCGGCGGGTACGCGGGCGTGGAGGCGCTGGCCGAACTGGAGGACATGGCCCGCTACGCCGTCCGCTACTACCACAACATCCAGCCCGAGGACATGAAGTGGATCCTGGTCGAGGCGACCGACCGGATCCTGCCCGAAGTGGGCCCCGACATGGGCCGTTACGCCGTCCGTGAGCTGCGCGCCCGCAACATCGACGTCCGGATGGAGACTCGGCTGGAGTCCTGTGAAAAACGGGTCGCCCGGCTCAGCGACGGCTCCCGCTTCCCGACCCGGACCCTGGTGTGGACCGCGGGCGTCAAACCGCACCCGATCCTGGCAGCGACCGGGCTGCCGCTGAACGCCCACGGCCGCCTCCGGTGCACCCCCGCGCTCCGGGTGGACGGCGTCGAGCACGCCTGGTCCGCCGGCGACGCGGCCGCGGTCCCCGACCTGACGGCCGCGCCGCCCGCCAAGCCCGACGAGCCCCGGGCCCTGTGCGCCCCCAACGCGCAGCACGCCGTCCGCCAGTCCAAGGTGCTCGCCGAGAACATCGCGGCGGCGGTACGCGGCGGCCCGGTCCAGGACTACGCGCACACGTACGCCGGCTCGGTGGCCTCGCTCGGCCTGCACAAGGGCGTGGCGCACGTCTACGGGCGCAAGCTGAAGGGCTACCCGGCGTGGTTCATGCACCGCGCCTACCACCTCAGCCGGGTGCCGACCTTCAACCGCAAGGCACGGGTGCTCGCCGAATGGACGCTGGCCGGCCTGTTCAAGCGCGAGATCGTCTCGCTCGGCTCGCTGGAGAACCCGCGCGCCGAGTTCGAACTCGCCGCGGGCACCGGACGGCACAACGAAGCCAGTTGACGCGCCGTACCCCGAAGAGGTGAGTACTGTCGGCCCCCGGTCGGCGGGACGTTCCGGAACGCGGAACTCCCTCCCGGCACCCGGGCGTCTGACGGATGTCCGTCCGGTCGGCCACACTGGACGTGTGACCATGGGTGGGCTCGTATCTGCAAAGAGTGACAATCACGAGGATTCTGGACGTTTGCTGCATTCAGCGAAGGGGCGCCGAGAGTGTCCCCAGCCGACCTCTCCCCGGCCGCCGGCCGGGAGGTCCCACCCTGCCGACGGCCCGATCCCGCGCGACGACGCGAAGTAAGAGGTACCCCTCCGTGATCTTCACGCGCTGGAGCGCCAAATTCCCCGGCACCCAACGGCGTGCCGCCGCGCGGTCCGACCGCGCCGCGCCCCGCCCCGCGTCCGGCACGCCGGCCGCACCGCCCACCGCGTCCCCGGTGCCGTCCGCCGTGCCCGCGGCGGACGGCACCGCGCCCGCCGCACCGACGGCCGCGACCACGGGCTCCGTCCCCGCGGCCCGCGCCGAGCACGCGGAAGCCACGGCCTCCCGGGAACCCACCCCCGTGGCCCTGCCGCCCACGGTCGACGCCCTGTCCGTCCACGACATCCTCGGCACCATCCCCGCCCTCGTCGCCGTCGTCTACGGCCCCGAGCACCGCCTCGCCTACGTCAACGGCGCCTACGCCGGCGTCTTCGGCCCCCGCCCGGCCGGCCGCACCGCCCGCGAAGCCCTCCCCGAGCTCGGCACCCTCGGCCTGCTCCCCCTGATGGACCAGGTCCTGCGCAGCGGCAAACCGCGGACGGTCAAGTCCCGCAAGGTGCCCGCGGGCGCGGGCAGCGACCGCACCCGCGACGGCTACTACACCTTCACCTGCACCCCGATCGAGGTCGCGGCGAGCGGCCCGGCACCCGACCCCGAGGTCGCCTGCGTCGCCCCGCACAAGGGCGTCCTGGTCTTCGGCGCCGAGGTCACCGACCAGATCGAGTCCGCCGAGCGGCTGCGCGCCAGCGAGGCCCGCCAGCGCGAGGCCGCGGTCACCCTCCAGCGCTCCCTGCTGCCCCAGGAGCTGGAGCAGCCCGACGACCTCCGCGTCGCCGCCACCTACCAGCCCGGCGGCACGGACGCCGCGGTCGGCGGCGACTGGTACGACGTCATCACCCTCGGCGCCGGCCGTACGGCCCTGGTCATCGGCGATGTCATGGGCCGCGGGGTGCGCGCCGCCGCGGTCATGGGCCAGCTGCGCACCGCCGTCCGCGCCTACGCCCGCCTCGACCTCCCGCCCCACGAGGTCCTGCAGCTCCTGGACGGCCTGGCCGCCGAGATCGACGCCAGCCAGATCGCCACCTGCGTCTACGCCGTCCACGACCCGAACGAGGGCCGGCTGGTCTACGCCTCCGCCGGCCATCTGCCCATCCTCGTACGCAACGTGGACGGCACGGTCATCCGCGCCGCCGAACCGACCGGACCGCCCCTGGGCACCGGCGGCTGGCTGCACACCTCCGGATCCGTTCCCCTGGGCCCCGGCAGCAGCGCCGTCCTGTACACCGACGGCCTGGTCGAGCGCCGCGACAAGGACATCGACCACGGCGTCGAGGCCCTGGAACGCGCCTTCGCCGGTGCCGCCGGCGCTCCGGACATCGTCTGCGACCGCCTGCTGCGCTCCCTGGGCATCACCGCCAGCCACGACGACGACGTCGCCATCCTCGTCCTCCAGCACCCGGAGCGGACCGGCCATGACGCCGAGCTGTTCCACAACGCCGCGCTCGAACTCCTCGGCGGCACCGAAGCGGCCCCGCGCGCCCGCGCCTTCGCCTCCGGGGTCCTCGCCTCCTGGCGCTTCCCGCCCGAGCTGCACGACCTCGGTGTGCTGGCCGCCAGCGAACTGGTCGCCAACTCCCTCCAGCACGGCACCCCGCCCATGCGTCTGCGCCTGCGCCGCACGGACCGCCGGCTGATCGTCGAGGTCACCGACGGCGACGACCACCTCCCGCGCCGCCGCCGCGCCGAACCGGCCGACGAGGCCGGCCGGGGCATCTCCATCGTCGCCACCATCGCCTCGTCCTGGGGCTCCCGCCGCACCCCGGGCGGCGGCAAGGCCGTCTGGTGCGAATTCGCACTGCCCCGCGGATAGCCGTACGCCGCCGGCCCCGGTCCGATCGGACCGGGGCCGGCGGCATGAAGACGCGGACCTCCTACGGCACCGGGCGCCCGGTATACGGGACACCGGGCACCGGACAGGGGGATCAGGCCCCGCAGGCCACGGCTTCCGCCTCGGCCGGCACCCGCGCCGCGGGCAGGGAGGCCACCGCACGGTGCGGGTTGTCCTGCGCCGGACGCAGCATCCGGCCCAGCCACAGCGACAAGGCCGTGATCCCCAGCGCACACACCACGAGCATCCCGATGTACGCCCCGTACATCCCGTGCCCCACCATCAGCGCGCCCACAGCCGGACCGAGCGCCAATGCCAGCTGCTTGACCAGCGCGAACGCCGAGTTGTACTGCCCGATCAGGGAAGCCGGCGCCAGATCGGCCACCAGCGGAGCCACCGTCGGCGACAGCATCGACTCACCGATACCGAACAGTGCGTACGTCGAGATCAGCAGCGTCGTCGCCACCACCTGCGCGCCGTGCACCAGCCCGGACAGCCCGGCAGCCAGCCACGCCACCGTCCAGACCACCCCGACCAGCGCCATCACCCGGCTGCGCCGCCGCCGCTCGACCAGCTTGAGCACCACGAACTGCGCCGCCACGATCGCCGCCGTATTGGCCGCGAGCGCGATGCCCAGGCCGGCCGGCGGTATGCGGGTGACCTCGGTCGCGTAGGCCGCCAGCCCCGACTCGAACTGCCCGTAGCAGGCGAAGAACAGCACGAACCCCAGGACACACAGCCACACCATCCGCCGGTCGGCGAACATCGCCCGCCAGGCCCCCTTGGCCCGCTCCTCGGTCGGCACCTCGTCCTCGACCTTCGGCGACCGCGGCAGCCGTACGCTCGCCACCGCCGCGCCGAGCACCAGGAACATCACGGCCTCGATGGCGAACAGCCGCACAAAGCTCGACGCATGCGCCTCGTCGACCAGCAGCCCGCCGACCAGCCCGCCGACGCCCAGCCCCAGGTTGTTCAGGAAGAACTGGGTGGCGAACGCCCGCGACCTCGTCAGCGTCGTCGAGCACCACACGATCATCGTCGCCAGGGCCGGCTGAATGACCGCTATCCCGGCACCGAGCGCGATGGCCGACGCGATGACCAGCGGCTCGGTGGCGGACAGCCCGATCCCCAGGGAACCGACGGCGGCGGAGACCGTGCCGGCGATGGCCACCGGCAGCGGCCCTCGCCGGTCGATGGCGCGACCGGTCAGCGGCAGGACGACCAGCGCGGCCACCGCCAGCAGGGCGAGCACCGCACCGGCAGTGCTCGCGCCGAGATCCCGCACCTTCGCCACATAGACGTACAGATACGGAACGGTGAAGCCGCTCCCGAACGCACTCAGCGCGTTCCCGAGCTGGATCCGGCGCAACGCGGCGCCCATCGCGGTGGTCACACTCACCTACCTAGGTCAGGTCATCAAACGGATAAGAGGGACGAACCCACGAGCTGGGACAGACACCAGGGCGAGACCCGTCCGGAGCCGGACAGTCTCACCCTGAAGACTTCAACTCTAAAGTTCGAAGTTAAAGAGTACACCTCGAAGAACTTCAACGCCAATGACTTCCATGCCATACTGCGCCGCATGCCTGAGCCCTCAGATGCGGCCGCCGACGCTGCCGAGCCGAGCCTCGAGGAACAGATCGCGGCCTATCAGCGCGAATTCCAAGACCTCGACCCCCAGGTGGAGCAGGTCGTCTCCGCACTCCAGCGCCTCAACCGGCGGATGAACGTCGCCTACGGGCGGCAGACCGCCACCCTTGGACTGAGCAACGCCGAGTGGGAAGTCCTCAAGGCCCTCGTCGTCTCCGGCGCCCCCTACGAAATGGGCCCCGGCGAACTCGCCAAGCTCCTCGGCCTCACGCCGGCCGCCATGACCCACCGCATCGACCGCATGGCGAACGAGGGGCTGGTGACACGGGAGCGCGACGAGACCAACCGCGTCCGCGTGATCGTCGCGCTCACCCACGAGGGCCGGGAGAAGTGGCTCGAGGCGATGCGCCTGGCAACGGTCTTCGAGGAAGACCTCCTCCAGGACCTCTCCGGCGAGGAGCGTCAACTTCTCGGCCAGGTCCTGACCCGTCTGCTGCGCCGTGTCGAGGACGCCCAGCCGGACGCCGACGGACGTCTGAGTGACCTTGACTGACGCAAGTTGACACTGCCCTCCCCGATACGTAGTGTTCTCCGAGTTGCCACAGAGCCGGAACGGTTCGAGGCGACCATTCGCCGCTTCGCGGCACACCACTACTGCACGGCCCCTCACCGGGACCAATTTCGGCATGCCGAAATTCGACCGTGACGTGATTATGCGTCAACGAGGAATTCCGCTAAAGTAGTGATCACGCCGAAAGGCGCGGCAACGCAAGAAGTCGCACCCCAGGCGAACCCCCTCCGACGGGTAATCGGAAACGAATTCGGACCGGCAACGGAACGAAATCGGGTCTGCTAGAGTCGGAAAGGCCGGAAAGCGAAAGCCGGACGGCCGACCCGCTCCAACACGGGGCCGGAGACGGAAACGGATCTGGTAAGGTTGGAAACGCGAAGAAGCCGAAAGGCGGAAACGCACCGGCGAAAATCGGGCCCGCAAGGATCTGATAGAGTCGGAAACGCAAGACCGAAGGGAAGCGCCCGGAGATCCTGGTGAAACAGGAACAAAGGAAGCGTCCGTTCCTTGAGAACTCAACAGCGTGCCAAAAGTCAACGCCAGATATGTTGATACCCCGTCTCCATCATGGAGATGAGGTTCC